>JBJEWY010000093.1:0-25647 GCA_051885305.1 Succinivibrio sp.
TTTGTGCTACTGGCTTTGAGACTGTTCTTTTGGAGTCTTAAAATCATGTATATGATTTTTTTTTAAATTGTGACAGGAACGGAATATGTATCTGATAGGCAAGCTTAGAGATTTGAAAGGACAATTTCATGATTTTCAGTCAGATTTAACATAGCCATCTGTCTGTAATTCCCACAAACTTCTGTAAAAACCGTCTTTTTCAATCAGTTCATCATGGGTTCCTGTCTCTACAATTCTGCCTTTATCCATAACAATAATTTTGTCCATGCTTCTTAAAGTAGACAGCCGATGGGCAATAGCAATTACGGTTCTGCCCTCCATGATACTGTTTAAATTCTCAACAACAGTTTTCTCGCTCTTTGAATCTAAAGATGAGGTTGCCTCATCAAGGATTAAGATCGGGGCATCTTTTAAGAGAACACGACTAAGAGCAATTCTCTGTCTCTGTCCTCCAGAGAGTTTTACTCCCCTGTCACCCACCATAGAATTTACACCGCTACCACCACGGTAATCAGACAGATTTTCTATAAATCCTTCAGAATCTGTCTGCTTTAAAACCTCTTTGATTCTGTCATCTGTTACATCATCAGAAGCACCATAAAGGATATTTTCAAGAACCGAGCGGTGCAGAAGAGACTGGTCTTGAGATACAAGAGAGAAGAGCTCGCGCAGATCATCCTGTTTTAGATCTCTAATATCAGTACCATCAATTGTGATGCTACCAGAGTCAACATCAAAAAGTCTTAGAAGCAGACTTACAAGAGTTGATTTTCCAGCACCTGATGATCCTGCAATACCAATTTTTTCCCCTTTTTTAATCTTAAGATTTAGCCCTTCAAATACAGCTTTTTTGCCTTTATAGGCAAAAGTTACATCTTTAAATTCAATTTCATCTGAAAATCCATGAAGATCTTTTGGATTTTTAGGATCACACAGCAAATTTGGTCTTGAAATGGTTTTCATACCATCATAAATCATTCCAAGATTCTCAAAAACTACACCAGCCTCCCACATAATCCACCTGGACATATTGATAAGTCTTATGGCAACTGCTATTGCAATTGCTATCACACCAGGAGTTGTCAGGTAGTTAGACCACAGCCATAAACTTATCATGACAAGGACAATCAGCATGGTGTAGTTCATCATCTGCACACTGATATCAAAGAGAGTTAGAATTCTAAGTGACCCATATTCACCTTTTCTGTATTCATCCATTGCCTCACGAGTAAAGTCGGCTTCTTTTCCATGACCCCCAAAAACTTTGACGGTAAGAATATTGGTATAACTATCAACAATTCTTCCAACCATTTTTGATCGGCGAACAGATACATCTTTTGAGCACTGGCTTAATCTTGGAATAAAAACAACCAAAGAAACAATATAAACCATAAGCCAGACAATAAGAGGCAGACACAGCATAAAGCTTGAGGATGAAAGCATGATAAGCATGGTTGCAATGTAAACTATAAGATGTACTGACACATCTAATAGTTTCATCACAGCAGTTCTTACCGCAAGAGACGTCTGCATAACTTTGTTTGCAAGTGCACCTGAATATTCCTCACTGAAAAATGACATGGACTTTCCAAGCAGAATTGAATGCAGCTGAAAGCGCACCAGCATTGAGTAATTTGAAGATAGTGTCTGATGAATTAAAAGTGAGTGCAGAACGCTTGATACAGGCAGAATAACACCAGCAACAAGTAGCATGATTAAAAGACTAGAACCATGAGCTGATAGAAAATCAGAAGGAGATGTAGATGCTGTCCAGTCGACAATGTAACCAAGTGAGAGAAAAAATAAGGCCTCACCTGCTGCAATCAGGGTATTTAGAAGGGCTGCTGCAAAAAAGAAACGGTATAAGCCATGAGAGAAAAAAGCCACAAAACCCATAAGGTTTTCTGGCAGTTTTCTCCCCTCTGCTTCAACAAAGGGAGGGATCAAGTTTTCAAAAAACGAGAACAGTCCCTTCAGCATGTAATTTATTTTTCCATGGAACTCATGATGTCATTGATGCGGTTTGAGGCTACATCGATGTGACGGGCCAAAGCTGCCACATGATTTGGCAACATGGCATCACCTGTAAGGTTACCACCTGCAACAACATACAGCGGATTGAATTCTCTTATGTAGGTAAGTCTTGATAATGCCTCTTTGACATTTTCCTCACCGCCTCGGCTTACCACAGAAGAATCAACAGCAATAATACCTCTTAGAACATTTTCAACAACTGATGCCACACCTTTGGCAAAGTAAATGTTGTTGTCACTGACAAAATGCCCCATCTTCTCGTCATTTAAAATACCTAAAGTATACTCAAGCATGGAGTTGCAGTATTTTAAAATACTGTAGACATCATCTGACTTTACATTATAGATACCGGCATTTTTAGCACCAGAGTCAACAGAAGCCGCCCAGTTGATCCAGTTTTTGATTCCTTCCTTGTACTTATCCTCTGTTGAATAGATAAACCAGAACCCCCATACATCTGAGGCATAGACAAAGTACCTTGAGGTGGCATCTACCAGTCTTTTATCAATAGTGTCATTCTTGCCAAAACGTGACACTGTTTTGGCCATGATATCAGATGCAGGTCGTGTAGCGTAGATAACACCATTCTGATAGGATGTGATGTTATCAAGAATATTAGGTACGAATAAAAGATCATTTGGGATCCAGCCAAAGAAAGAGTCAAGTTCCCCCTTCAGGGCATGAGTTGTAGCCTCAGCCATGATCATGGCCTTCTGCTGATCAGTTGTGTTTTCATCAATTGGAAGCGGAGAATAAGCTGCTTTGGTAGTTGAACTTACAAGTCCTACAGCTAAAACGTATAAAACGTAAATTCCCACTAAAGCCGCGATAACTTTAACTAAAACAGCAAACTTTCCGCTTTTCAAGCTCAAATCAGGATTTTTAAACTGAATACTCATACCTACTCTCTGCACCAATATTAAGTTACCTAACCATATCATTATACACTCTTTCCTTTTTAATCACTTTGAAAAAAATATACAGGAATTATTAAGTTAACTTGGGTGCAAAAATTAAACGGCATGATCAGATCATGACCATGCCGTTTTAAAGTTAAATTAAAAAGTTCTGATTACTTCTTTACAACAGCGGTAATGGCTTTTACAACCTTATCGATATTGGAGGTATTGATACCTGCAACACAAATACGGCCAGAACCTACGATGTAAATACCAAACTCTTTACGTAATGCCTCAACCTGCTCCTTATCAAGACCAGAGAATGAGAACATACCATTCTGCTCATTGATGAAATCAAAGTCACCAGCACCTGAGGCCTTGAGTTTCTCTGAAAGCAGTGAACGCATTTCATGAATACGATCGCGCATTGCCTTAAGCTCATCTTCCCACTTTGCTCTTAAAGCCTTGTCAGAAAGGATAGTGGTAACGATCTTTTCACCGTGAGCTGGTGGATTTGAAATTGCGGTACGTACAGAGATCTTAACCTGTGATAAGACCTTAGCTGCAGTTTCAGCATCAGCTGATACTACAGTGAGAACACCTACACGCTCATTGTAAAGACCGAAGTTCTTTGAGAATGAGCTTGCAATCAGCATTTCACTGTTATACTTGGCAATGGTACGAACACCGAAAGCATCCTCTTCAATACCAGCACCAAAGCCCTGATAAGCAAAATCAATAAATGGAATAAGTTTCTTCTCAGCTAAGAACTTGGCAATCTGCTCCCACTGCTCTTTGGTAGGATCAATACCGGTTGGATTGTGGCAGCATGCGTGAAGCAGGACAACATCACCTTCTTTAGCCTGAGAAAGAGTCTCAATCATTCTGTCAAAAGCAAGATTGTGGTTTGCTCTGTCATAGTATGGGTAACGCTCGAACTTGAGACCAGCTGAAGTTGCGATCTGATAGTGGTTAGCCCAGGTTGGATCTGAGATCCAGATGGTGGTTGATACATTCTGCTGATGAATGAAGTCTGCACCGATACGCAAAGCACCGGTACCACCTGGGCAGTGGCATGATACTGCTCTGCCACCGTCAACGAGTTCAGAATCCTTGCCAAAAATCAGTTCACGGGCAAGACGGCCATACTCTGGAAGACCGGTAATTGGCAGATATGACTTGGTCTGTTCAGTCTCAAGCAGGATCTTTTCTGCATCTTTAACTGAATCTAAAATTACAGTCTTACCTTCATTGTTCTGATATACACCAACACCCAAGTTTACCTTGTCTGGGTTGGTATCTTTCTTATAGGCATCGGTTAAACCTAAAATAGGATCGGCAGGAGCTGCCTCGATTCGATCAAAAAACATGATTTCACCTGTAGTATAAAAAATTTTTCTAACTATATCACAATTGACAGTAAATGACATTATTTTGCTGTTTGCACATTTAAAGGCCTGGTCTTTTTCTTCATGTAATTGATTCTGTAGTTCTTTACAGCATGCGGTACCCAAGCCTTTGAAAGCCAGCGGATAAGCATGACAAGACCTCTTGTACATTCATCACAGCAAAAACCAATCCAGACTCCTAAAAGCCCCCAACCCATGTATACCCCAAGAAAGATTCCTACGGTAACAGAAATTCCCCACATAGAGAATACAGCCATGAAAACAGGAAAAATTGTATCTCCAACTGCTCTTAGGGAGTTGATGATAATGATATTTAAAATACGGCCAACTTCCATTACAGTCGAGACAAAGAAGATAGGACGGGCCATATCAAAAACTTCCTGATTGTCAGTGAAGATTGAAAACACCGCATGCCCCATCCATAAAGGAATATTGATAGCTAAAACTGCGGTAATGATAATACCTATTCTTACAGAGTGCAGAAGCTGGGCATTGGCAAGCTTTAATTTCATGGCTCCTGCGTAATGAGACACCAGGATTTCTGTACCCATGGCAACAGAAATACTAAAGAGCATGATAAGACCGCACATCTGGAAATAAATACCCTGTGTTGCAAGAGCTGTTGAGCCAAAGGTTCCAACAACAGAAGTCATAAACAGGAACTGAAGCTGCCAAGTTAAATTCTCTCCTGCACCTGGAAGTCCAATTGAGAAGATCTGACGGAGAACTTTTCTGTTTGGAACAAAGAAAAACTTTGGGATCATGCGAATTTTAGTTCTCTTTACCATCAGGTAGTACAGGAACCCTACTGATAAAAAGCGAGAGATACAGCAACTTATGGCTACACCGTAAATGCCAAGTTGTGGCATGCCAAAATTTCCAAACAGAAGACAGTAGTTTCCAAAAACAATCAGAACGTTGCCTGCTATATTGATGTACATAGGATCTCTAGTACAGCCGTGCGCTCTAAGTATTGCTGAACAGCACAGGTTTACCGCCTCTGCTATAAACATGATTGAGAAAATCATGAGGTAATTTTTGGAGGTTTCATAGATATCATCTGGAATATTCATTAAAAAGCAGATGAAACCAGCACCAAAGAAACAGACAGCTGTAATTACAAGTCCCCAGGATATATTAAGACCAAATGCCATATGGACAATTCGTCTGACAAGACTAGGATTACCGTTGCCTAAGGCCTGAGCAGTACAGACACAGACACCTATGTTAATGAAATTAAAGAGAACAAAGGCCAGCTGATATGCCTGCGAGCCTAAATTGAGTTCAGCTACAGCAGTAAGCGACAGAGATGACACCATGGCGGTGTTGATGCCAACAGACAGAAAGTGCATGGCAAGATCTATAAAAATCGGCCAGCTCAGTGCAAATAAACCTGCCTTTGGATGATTCAAACTAACCTGATCGTTTAGATTGACTGAACTCATATAGTACAAAACTCCGCATTTAACGAGAGAATTATATACAAATTATTTGGCTTATAAAGAGATTTTATGAATATAAATATCGTTATAAATCAGTGCATTAATAAAAATTTAGCCCACCATTGACTGGTGAGCTAATTTTACAGAATTTAAAAGTTTAATATCGTATAAAATTTTACAGGATCTTGGCTAAGAACTCTTTGGTTCTTTCATGCTCTGGATTTGTGAACAGTTCTTCTGGTGACTTGTCCTCTAAAATCCTGCCATGATCAACAAATAAAACTCTATCGGCAACCTGTCTTGCAAATCCCATCTCATGGGTTACGCACATCATGGTCATACCTGACTGAGCCAGATCTTTCATTACATCTAAAACCTCGTTTACCATTTCTGGATCAAGAGCTGATGTAGGCTCATCAAAAAGCATTACCTGAGGTTCCATAGCAAGGGCTCTTGCAATTGCAACTCGCTGCTGCTGACCTCCTGATAACTGGTCTGGATAAGATTTAGCCTTTTCTGCTAACCCTACTCTTTTTAAAAGTTCCATAGCCTTGTCTTCAGCCTCTGCCTTAGACTTTTTCCTTACATTGATAGGTGCAATGGTGATATTGTCCATGACAGTCATGTGAGGGAACAGATTGAAGTGCTGAAATACCATACCAACTTCTGCGCGGATCCTGTTGATGTTGGTCTTTCTGGTTATGGCCTCACCATTTATGGAAATCACACCTGATGTTGGCACTTCAAGATAATTCACGCAGCGAAGAAGTGTACTCTTACCTGAACCTGATGGTCCTATTACAACCACTACTTCACTTTTTTTAACATGCAAATCAATGCCTTTTAGAATTTCATTGCTGCCGTAACTTTTTTTGAGATCTTCAATTCTTATCATTTAATGCCCCTTGGTATTGTACTTCTTCTCAAGATAAGCCACAAAGCGGCTTATGGTAAGTGTCATTACAAGGTAGATAACTGCAACAGCGGTCCAGACCTCAAATGATCTGTAGGTTGCTGCAATGACAAGCTGACCTTTTCTTGTAAGCTCTTCAAAACCGATGACGGAGACTAATGAAGAGTCTTTGAGCATGCAGATAAACTCGTTGCCAAGCTGTGGGATAATGCGTCTGAAGGCCTGAGGGATCACAATCTTGTTCATGGTCTGAGCCCAGTTAAGACCTAATGAGCGTCCAGCCTCAAACTGACCTTTATCTATGGACTGAATACCGGCACGGAAGATTTCGGCAACATAAGCACCAGAATTGATTGAGCAAGCTATTACAGCCGCGATATATGGCTCAATTCTCATCTTCAAAAGAGCAGGAAGCGCAAAGTAGATAATAAAAATCTGCACTAAAAGAGGAGTACCACGGATTATATCCACATAGATTTTGGCTGGGATCCTAAGTGATCTGTATCTTGATAACTCTGCAATACCTACAAAAAGACCGATAAGCACACCACAGGATACTGCAACTAATGTAATTTCAAGTGTTACCACAGCACCCTGAAGCAGAAGACTTAGGGTATTGGTAACAAAGTTCATATCAAGGGAAGCAAAATAGTTGATAACTGCGTCCATATATTTGTTCCAAAGAGCAATAAAAGGCATAAATAAGCCATAAAAACTCGGGCATGATACCACATTATGGATAGTCATGCCCGACTTTTTTTATATCATGTAAACGTTTAAGCTTTTTAAACGCCAAAGTTATTCATCAACATTGAACCACTTTCTGTTGATCTTGGCATAAGTTCCGTTTTCACGGATCTTCTTTAGGCCACTGTTGATTTTCTCTAAAAGTTCAGTGTTGTTCTTGTTTACAACAATTCCGTATTCTTCACCATTGTAGAGTTCTTTGATTTCTACAAAGCTGTCATCCTTTTTGGTAACAAGGAAGTAAAGATTTACAGGTCTGTCATTGAGCACAGCCTCACAGCCTTTGGACTTAAGCTCCATGAAAGCCTCAGGTACGGTATTGAAGTTTCCAACCTGGCCTGATACCTCATTTGCAACGTTTGAACCTGTAGAGCCAATCTGAGCACACAGACGTGAATTCTTTAAAGTCTCAAAACTTGTGTACTTGTCAGCATCCTCTCGTCTGATGATAGCTGAAATACCAGCCTTATAGTATGGTTCAGAGAAAGAGACTTGCTTTGCTCTTTCTTCAGTAATAGTCAAAGCAGCAATAGTGCCATCAAGCTGAGAAGTTAAGACACTTGGAATCAATGCATCAAAGGGCATGTTCACAATTTCAACATCTAACCCTTCAACTTCTGCTATGGCCTTGATGATATCAACATCATAACCAATGATGTTTGATGCGCTATCGGTGAATTCAAAAGGAGCAAAGGTAGCTTCTGTACCAAACCTCAGGGTTTTAGCCTCAGTTGCAAGAGAAAAGGATGCACAGGCAAATAAGGCAGCACCTAATAATAATTTTTTCATGATTATTTCCTTAACAGATTTTTTGGTAATTGTAGCAGAATTTGAAAGGTTCGTCTTTTTCGCTCCCAAAAGAGACATACAGCACTATTTGGGACAGTTATTCTTCAAGCTGAAACCATTTCATATAAAGCTTTCTGTATGATCCGTTCTTTTTAAGATCAACTAAAGCCTTGTTGATTGTTCCTAAAAGCTCTAGATTGTTCCTGTTAACAGCAATGGCGTAATACTCATTGTTGTAGTATTCCTTGATTTCTGAATATACTGAAGGATTTATGAACATTTTATACTGATTTATTGGGCGGTCATTGAGAATAGCATCACATCTTCCATCGACTAAAGCTTTGTACAGTTCATTAGTTTTATCATAGATCCTTGTAAGACCTGAAATTGATTTCATGTACTTAGAGCCTGTAGTGCCTGTCTGGGCACAGATCCTTGAAGTATTAAGATCATCTATCGTTACATATTTTTCAACATCATTTTTTCTAATAAGGAGTGACAAACCGGATATGAAGTATGGGGTTGAAAAGTCTACAAAGCGCGAGCGTGATTCTGTAATAGACATTGCCGCAATCACAATATCTACTCTGTTACTTGAAAGCGCTGTTACAAGATCATTAAATGGTAATTCCACATACTCTATGTCAAGGTTGGAAATTCTGGCAATAGCATTCATCAGATCAATATCAAACCCCACAAGATTTCCCCTCTCGTCTTTATACTCAAAAGGAGGAAAAGATGTCTCTGTGCCAACTCTTAAAGGTTTGGCTTGAAGCTGAAAAGAAATTAGAGCAACTGCAAGAATAAATACTTTTGCAATGAGATTAAGATAATGTAACAACATGTGTAATCCATATATATGCTAGCTTGTAAGATAGTAACAAAATGCAGCGCTTGTAAAGCTTTAAAATTCAATATTTGTGGACAATGACACATGATAACTTTCAGATTTTTCAGTCATATTAAAAATTTTTTGCATCTATGTGTTTTGTGTGCACAATTTTTTTAATTGAATGTCTGATTCAATTTTTTTTGAAAATTCAGTTAAAATTATTATCAAGCAGTAAACCCAACACATGGAGTACAAAGTGACAATAAAAAATGTGGTTTTTGATTTTGGTGGCGTTCTATTAGACTGGAATCCACGCTACTTTTATAAAGAGGTTTTCAACAACGACGAGAAGATGGAATTTTTCATCAAAAACGTTGTTACTTCCACCTGGAACGCCCAGATGGACAGAGGTAGAACTTTTGAAGAATGCATCAATGAACTTGCAGCTCTAACCCCTGAGTACGAAAAAGAGATCAGAATGTACCGCACAGGATGGGAAAAGATGCTCAAAGGTGAAATTGAAAGCGGTGTTAAAGTTTTAAATGCCGTTCAAAAAAGTGGAAAATTCAAAGTTTATGGACTTACAAACTGGTCTGCTGAAACTTTCCCTTATGCTTTCAATACTTATAAATTCTTGCAGAGCTTTGAAGGTATAGTTGTATCAGGTGAAGAGAAAATGATTAAGCCTGAAAAGGGACTCTACCTTACCCTGCTTGAAAGATACAACCTAAAGCCAGAGGAAACCTTCTTCATGGATGATAATCCAGTAAACGTAGATACAGCGATAAGTCGCGGCATCAACGCCATCTGTTTTACAGGAACAGAGGAAAACTTAGGCGAAATTGGCAAAATACTTGATCTAAAAATCTAGTAAAGTTGACAGTTGCTGTTGCCGATAAGTGTAAGGAGGAGGTGGAATTATGAGTTCTATCAATACAAATTATGGTATGGAGTCATTAAATGTGGCCATGATGAAGCGTGAACGCGACAATCAGGGACAGATTGCTCTATCCATCCTTCAAGGTGCTGCGCAGACAGCTCAGACAACCCAGGCAGCAGCTACACAAAGTGTAACACCTGTGGCAAATGTGGTTGAAGGAGCCAAAGGCGCAAATATCAATACTTATGCCTGATATTCAAAAGCATCACAAAATCCCTGCACCTGCAGGGATTTTTAATATCCGTAAAAAGAACAAGGGAGCCTTGCGGCTCCCTTAATTGGCAAATAGACAGATTGAACTGCTGTCATCAGCTTCTCTTGTACACTTCGGTACGAGGGAATGCGATACCTTCAGCATCAAACAGATGGCATGCTGCAGAAGGAATTCCTACGGTAAAGTCATCACCAGTGCCTATTTCTAACTCGTAGTCTGCCTTGACTGTAAAGTCACTGTTAGTCTCAGATGCACCTGATTCCATGTATACATAGAATTCAGCACCTAAGTTCTCAGTAACCTGAACTTTACCATGAACCTTACCACCATCAGCGTTTTCAACATCCTTAACAAGCAGATGCTCTGGACGAACACCTAATGTTACCTTGTCGCCAACATTGCCACGTGATGCGTTTACACATGCGGTGACTTTCTCACCGGTGATAAGTTTTACAACGGTCTTGTCACCGTTGATGTCTACAATCTCACCCTTTAAGAAGTTCATCTTAGGTGAACCGATGAAGCCTGCTACGAACAGGTTGCATGGGTGATTGTAGAGTTCTAAAGGTGAACCAAACTGCTCAAGATTTGACTCGGCATTTGGCTTTAATGGGCTTAATACACAGATCTTGTCAGCTAAAGTCATAGCTTCAACCTGATCGTGAGTTACGTAAATGATGGTTGCATTGAGTTCCTGATGGAGCTTAGCAATCTCAAGACGCATCTTTACACGTAAAGCAGCATCAAGGTTTGATAAAGGCTCGTCAAAGAGGAACACTGATGGATTCTGAACAATGCAGCGTCCGATAGCAACACGCTGTCTCTGACCACCTGATAAAGCCTTTGGCTTACGCTCTAAGAAAGCCTCAAGGCCTAAAACATCAGCAGCCTGAACTACACGACGGATAATTTCCTTCTTATCCATGTGCTTGAGCTTAAGACCGAAAGCCATGTTGTCAAAAACAGTCATGTGAGGATACAGAGCATATGACTGGAAAACCATACCAATGTTACGCTCTGAAGGTGGTACGTCATTTACACGCTTGCCGTTGATGAGTAAATCACCGTCAGTGATGTCCTCTAAACCAGCGATCATACGCAGAAGAGTTGACTTACCGCATCCTGATGGACCAACGAAGACAATGAAGTCACCATCTTTAATGTCCAGGTTGATGTTACGAAGTGTATCCTTGAGAATTGCAGGATTATAGTTCTTTCTTACTTTACTTAATAATACTTCAGCCATTTTATTTACACTCTTAAAATTCGTTTAACAATATATTGATTAACCCTTTACGCCACCAGCGGTCAGACCACCAACGAGCCAGCGCTGAGCCAGCAAGAACACGATAGTGATTGGCAGACCTGAAAGTACAGCTGCTGCAGCGAAGTCACCCCACAGGTAATTCTGTGGATAGAGGTACTGCTGAGAACCTACTGCAAGAGTCAGCTCATTCATATCTAAAAGCAGAACTGATGCTACAGGAACCTCGGTAATAGTACCGATGAAGGCTAAGATGAATACCACAGCAAGAATTGGGACTGAAAGAGGTAAGAGGATCAGTCTGAAAGCCTGCCATGCAGTTGCACCGTCAATTGCAGCTGCTTCTTCTAATGAAGCATCAATGGTTTCAAAGTAACCTTTAATAGTCCAGATATGCAGAGCGATACCACCCATATAAGAGAGGATAAGACCGCCATGAGTATTCAGACCAAGCCATGGGATATACTCACCAATCTTGTCGAACAGAGCATAGATAGCTACCAGAGCAAGTACTGCTGGGAACATCTGGAAAATCAACATACCATTTAAGAGCACTGTCTTACCTTTAAACTTCATACGAGCAAATGCGTATGCAGAAGTTGTAGACAGACAGATAATCAAAAATGAAGTGATGAAAGCAACTTTTACAGAGTTCCATAACCAGCGTAATACTGGGAATGGAGGAGGAATAATGTTTTCCTTGTAAACACCGTAGCTGTTACCTTCTACGTCATTCTTATCAATGAAGTAGTGAACAGCATCAGAGCCTTCACCTACAGTCATTGAGAAGATATCAGTTAATGATGCTGAAAGCTCTTTAGCCTTTACAGAATCAACACCAGGAGCTTCCTGAGCATCAACAACCTGAGTTGAGCATGTAACATTGAATACACTGTCAACATCAGCTTCAGCTGCCTTCTTAACGTCTTCAACTAAGAAAGGCTCTGTTACATAGTTTCTAAAGCCTGGATCTTCCTGAGACTCTACAAAGAGCTGATACTTACCGTCATCTAATGCAATATATTTCATAGTTGCACCAGATACACGGTTTAACTTTCTAACATCAAAGCCTAATGCAAGACGCCAATGGTCCAGTGTAGAGGTTGATGCCTTAGGGATCACGTCACCAACGGAGAAGTTACCCTGACGGAATGAAATTGCCACAATCATCAGGAGTGGGAACATGATCACGCATAAGAAGCAAAGCAGGAACACATGGGCTACAGCCTTGCGATATTTAAGTGATTTTGGTTGTACAATTGCCATTTTATTTTAACTCCTAACGCTGAGTCATACTCTGTTTGGTCATACGTAACTGCAGCAGACTGAGTAAGCCAACCATAATGAAGATCATGGCAGCAACAGCAGCAGCTAGACCGTAGTCATTACCCTTACCACCTTCGAATGCGATACGGTAGGTAAAGCTTACGAGCAAGTCAGTGTAACCTGCTGGTGCCTGAGTTGCTTCGATAATGTCAGGACCACCACCAGTTAACAGCTGAATCAGAACGAAGTTGTTGAAGTTAAATGCGAATGAGGCAATAAGAAGCGGAGCCAGTGGCTTGATAAGCAGTGGCAGAGTAATTCTTCTTAAATTGATCCATGGGGTTGCACCTTCAATTGCGGTAGCCTCATAGAGATCATCTGGAATAGACTTTAACAGACCCATGCAGAGGATCATCATGTATGGATAACCAAGCCATGCGTTTACCATGAGGATCATGGCACGAGCAGCGCCTGGAGATGTGAACCACTCAATTGATGACCATTCAGCACCAAAGAGGCTGTATAAAGGTCCCATTACAGCATTGACAAAGATATTAAGTTCACCGAAGTTCTGGTTGAACAGACCTTTGAATACCAGAATTGAGATGAATGATGGTACAGCGTATGGAAGAATTAAAAATACTCTGTAAATACCTTTGAATCTTAAGAACTCCCACTGTACAAGGCAGGCTAGAACCATACCGATAGCAAGAGTAATAAACACAGTAAATGCAGAGAAGCATACGGTCCATACGAAGATCTGCAAGAATGGCATACGAATACTTTCGTTGGTTAAGAACTTAATGTAGTTCTTAAAGCCTACATTAACCTTGAAACCAGGTGCAAATTCTTCACCATAAAGCTCGCCTTTCTCATTTGCATACTGGTAGAAACCGGTTTCCATATTAGGCAGGAACACCTGTTTGGTTTCAAGATCGTATAAAGCGAACTTATCCTCGACAACGTAACCGTTATCAAGTTTCTCACCAACATGCAGACGCTTGAATTTCTCAGTCTGTGCTGAGAACTGGCGCAAACCACTCATTGAAAGTTTGATGTCGGTTTCAGGAACATTCAGAATGAAAGCCTTGATGGTGTCGCGAAGAGGCATCAGATCTTTCATTGGTACAAGCTTACCGTCAACTTCACCTTCTGGCTTAACAAGATCCATTGAAACAGTCTTGCCAGCAAGAGCCTGAGCTTTAAGAGATGGATCCTTGAGATTGACAGGTTTTGACAGGACGTATGAATTGTCTCCCTGACTTAAAAGGAGCTGATAATTGCCGTCGTTCAAAGCATAAACTTTATAGGCATAATCACCACCTTCGGACTTGTAAGTCTTCTGAAGATGGAAATTCATAGCAGCGTCCACATTCATAACATGAGCACCAGAGTAGTTGGTGAATGAAATGAATACGGTATAGATTAAAGGGAAGATAATGAAAGCGGTCATACCAGCAACACTTGGGAAAGCGTAACGCTGGGCATACATCTTCTTGTTAACAAAGACGTATACACCGACACCAACAAGTACCAGATCAAGCAGCGGATATGCAATATCGCCGTTTAGGTACATGCAGACATCGGCATAGAGATTGACCAAAACAATCAGTATCACCGCAGCCCATTTAAGGAGAACCTTAGGGCCAAAGTTCAGATTTTTCATAGCTGACAGTTCCATGTCCAATTTCCTGATTTGCCAAATTAAAAACAAGAAAAACCCCCGAGGTACCCCGGGGGTTGGTTTATAAAAATTATTCGCTTAAGATTCTCTTAGCGGCAGTATCTGCAGCCTCATCAACACTCTGACGGCCTGAAGTGATGTTCTTTAAGGCAGTCTCGAATGATGACCAGAACTTGCTCATCTCTGGTACTGCTGGCATTGGCTCGCCGTTTACAGCGTTGTCCTTGGTAGCAGCAATACGTGGATCTTTGTCAAGCTTGCTCTGGAAAGAATTTAAAGCAACTACACCTAAAGCCTTATCATTGTTAACAGCTTCTAAACCTGAATCGGTTAACAGATAGTTCTCTAAGAATTCGATAGCAAGTTCCTTGTTAGGAGATGCTGAGTTGATAGCCATTGCACCAACACCTACGAAAGCCTTAGCAGGCTTGCCGCCTAAAGTTGGGAGCTTGTAAACAGTGAAGTCAACCTTAGCCTGATCGTAGTTTGGCCAGCCCCATGGTCCGTTGA
The DNA here is from genome assembly GCA_051885305.1 of Succinivibrio sp. Taxonomy (GTDB): domain Bacteria; phylum Pseudomonadota; class Gammaproteobacteria; order Enterobacterales; family Succinivibrionaceae; genus Succinivibrio. Next base: position 14,944 of record JBJEWY010000093.1, read on the forward strand.
TGATACATGCAGCCTTGCCCTTGGTGAACTGAGCTTCCATTACACCGTAGTCAGCACCCTTCTCCATGTAGCCCTTGGTGATAAGGTCAGAGATGAACTGTAAACCAGCCTTTGCACCTGCATTGTTAACACCGGTATCCTTAACATCATAACCGCCGTCAACCTTCTTGAATGCATAACCGCCCTGAGCAGCTACTAATGGATATGAGAAGTATGGAGTTGCATAAGCCCAGATAATTGGCTTAACACCATCTTTCTTAAGCTCATCGCCAATCTTCATGAGTTCTTCGAAGCTTTCTGGCTGCTTCTTGATGAACTTGTTGTTACAGATTAAGCTTACAGCCTCAACAGCAACTGGGTAACCTACGATCTTGCCGTTAACAGTAACAGCATCCCAGCCTACCTGTGCGAACTTAGCCTTAACTTCATCGCTTGGGGTTAATGGAGCGATAAGACCTGCCTGTGCCCACTCACCGAAACGGTCATGAGCCCACATGATGATATCAGGACCATTCTGGGTAGCAGCAGTCTGCTGGAACTTAACTTCAACCTGATCTGGGTGAGCTACAGTTACCTTAACACCGGTATCAGCGGTGAACTTCTCACCAACCTTGGCAATACCGTTATAGCCCTTATCACCGTTAACCCAAATGGTTAACTGGTCTTTCTGGATAGCAGCGTTAGCAGTAGAGGTAACACCTAAAACTGCAGCTACGATTGCTGAAGCTAAAATTGTTTTCTTCATCTTAAAAAGTTCCTATTTAAATCACTTATGTCGTTGGACTGTTCTGGTCCTGTTTTCTTTGACAGGTTGTAGATCTGTCTTAACCTCATCGGCTACATGCTATTTTAATGAGAGTATCCCCAAACCTACAATACAGGAATGACCACATACTGTACAATTTTGACATTTTCTATAAATTTTGTGACATAGTCCAAATTGTTTGTATTGTTTAAAAATCAACTCATATTCTTTAAGATGCATTTATTACTACTGATTTAATACACCTCATGAAACCGCAATATATCAGGCTTTACATAGACACACATCACATTTAACAAGTAAACGAAATTATCCCCATAACGATAATATAGGTAATATTTCAAACCGCATATATCAAACGATATTCACAATCTTTTTCTATCCGTAACGTTACGATTTTTGTCAATTTTGTACAGTGCAACAGAAGTGATAATTAAATGGAATGTGCAAAACTGAGATTCGAGTAAAGCTTTTTAGAAGGTTAACGTAACAAGAATATATCTTTTCGATATACAAAGTTAGGCGATTAGAGATTTCACAGCTATCATTGTACTGAGCAAAACAAAGCTAAGAACTTTTTTGACAGTTCCTAGAAAACCTGATTCTTCCTAAATACAAGATTCAACACTTTGGGAGTAGATGTAATCAGCGCTTTTTATACTCAAGAGGGGTCATGCCGTATTTTTTTTTGAACAGTCTGAAAAAATAGGACTCGTTTTCAAAGCCATGTGATGCAGCTATTTCACTTAGAGTTTTCTTACCCTCTAATATTTCATCCCCTGCCTGTTCTAGGCGGTAATCATTTACATACTCTGTAAAACTCATTCTGGTGGTCTTTTTGAAGTATCTGCAGAAATACGCCTCTGAAAAATTCATCCTTGTTGCAGCATCAGTTACAGTCAATGGTCCTGAATGGTGCTCTCTTATCCAGTTTAATAGATCTTTAAAACGCTGATGTCTAGTGATCTCGAAATCACTGCCGCTTCTGCTACTTTCAATAAGACCTGCTTTTTTAAGCTCCAAAATAAGCTTTAAAAGGTTTACTTTGCATTCAAAGCGCTTTTCAGCATCTCTTTTGTTGCAGTTTGCAAAGATAAATGAGGAACACTCTTTAATGGTCGCATAGTTGTCAGGTTTTGAGTCAAGAATCATTACCCCACTGCTGCTGTCACTTAAGGAATCAATGACAGAATAGATAAACTGATCATAGTATGCCAGATTGATAATCTCTGATTTGAACAGCAAATATCTCTGAGACGATCCTGCCTTCTGATTTAGGATATGGACAAGTTTACTTGGAATAATTGCAATTGCAGGTGCCTTTAAGGAGAATACATTTGAATCAACACCAAGTTCTAACACGCCCTCATCGCAGAAGATAATTTCTACCTCCTGATGCCAGTGGGCTTCGTACAGTTCGTTTTTACTCTCTGGAGTTTTATTCTCGTAACAGGCAAGAGGAAAAGAACGTGGGCCATGATTTACCATTTCTTTTGCTGCCTGAATGAGTTTTCTTGGCATGGATGCTCCTATAGAACCTTCGTAAGCAGAGTATAATACACCATAAAAAATTAATTGTGCTCTAAGACATGATTTAAGTGTATTTTTTTGAAAATTTCTGGAGAATTTGATGATCACACCTGCTGAAAAATTTTTAAAAGACGCAAAAGTAAACTTCAACCGTTATGAGTACGACTGCACGGTTGACCATGACTTTGGAAAATTTGCAGCAAAGGCGCTTAATAGAGATGAGAACTGCGTTTTTAAGACCATCCTGCTTACAGACGGAAAAAACTTTATAACTGCAGTAACACCTGTCAACGGCATGATCTCACTAAAAAATGCCGCAAGAATTGTAAAACTAAAGTCGCTTGAAGTTGCAAAGCCAGCTGATGCAACAAGAATTACAGGCTATGTCATGGGAGGTGTCTCTCCTTTTGGTCAGAAGAGACGCACTAAAGTGCTTTTATGCAAAAGTGCACTTGATTTTGAAGAAATCCTGGTTTCAGGCGGCAGACGTGGATTATCAGTTGGAATAAATCCAAATGATCTTGTAAAACTTACTGACGCCATCACAGGTGACTTTCTTGATCACAAAGATCCTAAATAGAGAATCTTGAAACCACGCTTAAAAGCTTGCCAATTTCAACATTTGTATTATTGATATGATTATCAACCTGCTTAAGCTCATTTGTCAGACTGTCTGATGCCTCTATGATGCTCTTCATGTTCATGGAGATGTCAGATGTTGAAATAATCTGCTGCTTGGTTGCACGGGAGATGGCGTTAATCTGAGAGTTAACACCGTCAACCTTGCCAATCACTGAATCTAGGATCTGATTGAGCTCTGCGCTTTCAACAGAAATTTTGTCAAGAACCACTACTGAATCCTGAGTTGCCTCATCAGCAAGACGAGCCTCCTCCTGGATTCTTGTTACCATATCAGTAATTTCCTGAGTGGATTTTGATGTTCTTGAAGCTAACGCTCTAACCTCATCTGCTACTACAGCAAAGCCCTTACCAGCACTTCCTGCACGAGCAGCTTCAATTGCCGCATTGAGAGCCAAGAGGTTTGTCTGATTAGCAATATCATCAATGGTACTTACAATGGCACCAATCTGAACTGCTGTCTTTGAAAGATTTGAAACAAGCAAAGCGTCATTTTTGGACTTTTCAATCTGCACATTCAGTTTGGAAATAGTCTCATTGACTCTTGTGATCGCATTTTGGGTTTCAACCGTAGTTGAGGATGAGGTGGCAGATGCCTCCTGACAGTTTTCGGCGATATTTCCTGTTACATTTACCATTCTGTCTGATGCATCGGACACTGTTTTTGAATTCTCAAGGTTTTCGCGAGCAGAAATATCAATACTCTCAGAGGAATCCTGCAGGATACTCATTGACTGCGATACGCACTTACTTACGTCTTTAATCAAAGATACATTGTCATGCCATGTCGAGCGCATTTTTTCCATGGACATTAAAAGTGGCAGAAACTCATCATGACGACGGATCCGAACCTCATTTTGCAGATCGCCTGCAGCTAAGGATTTAGCAACCTTAATTGCCGCACGAATCGAGCTTACAAGAAGCCTTGGCATCTGTATCACAATAATGACTGCAGAAATAATCTCGATAATAATGATGGCAACGACAGTAAAAATAGGACCGTTGTCATTAATTCTGTCAATATTTGTATTGATGATCTGGGTCTGAGATGAATTAACTACACTTACATTGTGCTGAATTGTGACAAGCGGATCAAGCATTGTATGGTAATACATGATGTTTGCTTCACTGGTCTTATGAGATTCAATAAGCTTGATAAGCTCTGGGATCATACCAATGTATTTGGCAGTAGCCTGTTTGATTTCTCCTATTTCCTCAGGATATCTTGCAGTCTGTAATTTATCTGATGAAAACATCAGATTGTCTGCCATATTCTTGAGTTCTTTTTTGTCATTGTCATTTACTGATATCTTGTCCACGACAATATGAAGCTTCTTGTGTAACGTGACAAGATTGTCTGATACAGTCTTTACTCGGACATACCTCTCATTGAGAGTCACGTGGACCATGTTGGACACGTCTCTGTTAACAAGAAGAATATACATGGATACTATGCCCAGAACAACAGATGCTGCAATGAGCATAATATAAGAGGCAATCAGCTTCTGCTTGATTGAAAATAGATCTAGAAACCTCATATCACACCTTTTTTATAAATATGTGTAACACGGGAAAGACTGCTTTTTACATCCCATACATAACCATAACGGTTACTATCATATTGATTTTTAAAGTCACATATCCCAGCTTTTCTTTTAATATTAGGATCATTTTCGTATATATATGAAATTATGACAATAAAATATCTATGATAAATGTGAAGCTGATAGAAAAATACTATAAATCAGAGCTCAAATGTCACTCAACAATAGCTTAATTAACTAATTAGGAAATGAGAATATTCCCGAAATGGTGATTCCGGGATATGGCAGGTTAGACAATATTCTTGTCTTTTAATAATTTTACAATTGATTTCATAGTAACGTCAGAGATGACATGCTCGATTCTGCATGCATCAGACTGAGCTACATCGGCAGGTACGCCTAGAATCTTCTGAAAAAATACAGTCAGATACTGATGTCTTGAAAAGATACTTTCTGCAAGTTTTCTTCCTTCTGGTAAGAATTCGATGTCACCTGCAATACCGATCTTGATTAACTGTCTTTCTTTGAGCAGTGCAAGACCACGTGATACGGATGGTTTGCTTAATCCAAGTTCATTGGCAATGTCTACAGCTCTAACAAGACCATTCTCGCGACGTTCCTTGATAACTAGGATTGTCTCTAAATAAGTCTCACCTGATTCGGCAATTTCTCCTGTCTTCTTATTCACTGCCTCAGGGACAGCATCTAACGGGGTAGGTGCACTTTTTACTAATTCCATAATTAAGCCTTAATTAGCAGTTACTGTTATATCTATGGTATCACCGACCAATGTGAGTCGTACATCAGATCTTGAGTTAATTCTACCACTAGCTATAAGACCTTGCCTAATTATTGATGCTAAATCTTTGGTTGAACCCTCATTTTGGAAAATCCTTCTGCCATTTGCATACTCAACTTTTCCTAGTTTTGGAGGCTGACTTCCAATATAGAAATTTCTTTTTTTTGAAATGATTCCAATCTGCTCTAATCTGGTGATAAGACGATATACTGTTGCTATACCAAGATCAGGAATAAATTCCTTGGCTTCATACCATAACTGCTTTGGGGTCGATATTCTGCCACTTAAAAGGATCTGCACAATATGACGTCTCTGTACGGTCATGCGCAGACCGCGTTTTTCAAGTTCTTTATAGATGGAATCCATTGCTGGATCCTGATTTGTATTTATATTATCGTCCATTTTTTTCACCTGTTAGTAAGTTTTCTTTTGTCGTTATTTATTACATGAAGACACAATGTCCATATTTCAATAAAGTATGACAAATTAGATGAAAAAAAAGGTAATAAATCTTCCTATCTGCTAATTTTTATCAGAATGATCCTTACTACAGGTACAGTGCTCCTTGTCGCCACAGCATCCCCTGCCCTTGGTAATAAGACATGAAATTTTTTTGAATCCGCGGATTAAAGCAAATACACAAAGAACAATCAGGATAAAAAGAATAATTCTTGCAAGCATAATAACCTATCTAAATCAATAAACCACACACAAAGAAAGGCTCTTTTCAGAGCCTCTTTATCATAGCATATTGTTAGTTATATCTAACAAGAATTAGCACAAGACAATCATTCTAAACTCAGGACAAATCCTGCGCAGAAGATTAAAAACAAAATGATAGAGGCTATCTTGAGAAATACTTGCCGGCTCTTCCTGCTCTCCTCACCTTGATGGTATTTGCTGACAGCTTCATGATTCAAAACATGTTTCAGATCATACAGAGTGGATGTACCCTCTTCTGATCTTATACCTACAACACATGCAGTAGCAGAAGCTCTTAGCATATCAATTGAAAAACCAATTGAGTTTTTCACAAACTTCTCGATGCTATACCCTGTAAGAGCATTACCTCCAACCCTCTGAGAGAGAACTGTGAGCTGCCTTTTAAGTTCTATCTCATTACGACCTTCTACAGTGAATCTGAACTTTGCAGCATCAATAATCTCATAGACTGAATCATCAGTTACAAAAGGGATACTATCAGGGACTTTATAGAGAAATTCATTGGTATCGGAGTCAGGATCTTTTACTGGCTTTATACTGATAACATTGCCTTCATCGTCAAGAGAAAAATCCACTAGCATCTTTTCGAGCAGAATATCTTCATTAAGCGAAGATACAGCCCGCTCATCAAAACTTACGATAGCACCATCTGATGTCTGTAGCGCTCCTTGACGCAGAGACTCATCGTAACAGGTTATTTTTCCTTGCATTAGAGGACGATCTCTCCTGATTTAAGTGCAGCTGAGAACTCAAGCATCCGCTCTAAAGGCTTTAATGATCTTAAACGTAGATTCTCATCAACATTGATTACGTGAGAGAGAGGATCATCTAAAGCGCCTATGAGCTTTTCTAAAGTGTTAAGTTCCATCCATGGACAGTTAGCACAGCTGATGCAGAATCCTTCTCGACTGCCAACTGGAGCCTCAATAAAAGTCTTGTCAGGACAGGCTGAACTTAACTTGTAAAAAATATTGCGCTCTGTTGCAATAATAAACTCTTTGTCGGAAGAAACTTTAGTGTAATTCAAGATCTGAGAGGTTGATCCTACATAATCAGCCATTTCAACAACATTTGCAGGCGCTTCAGGATGAACCAGAAGTTTGGCTTTTGGGTGTTCCTTTTTTACAAAATCAATGGCATTAGCCTCAAAGGCATCATGCACAATGCAACGACCTGGCCAGCAGTAAACATCACAATCGGACTGATTTGCAATGTATGAACCCAAGTGACGATCAGGAACCCAGACAATCGGTTTTCCCTGTTTTGTAAGATATTTTCCAAGTTCTACAGCTAAAGATGATGTTACAATCCAGTCCGCTTCTGCCTTGACCTCTGCTGAGGTGTTAGCGTAGGCAACTACTGTGGTTCCAGGATATAGCTCTTTTACTTTTCTTAAATCTTCTGCTCTGCAGCATAAATCAAGAGAGCACTCTGCTTTTAAATCAGGCATGATAACTGTTTTTTCTGGGGAGAGAATTTTGGCAGTCTCCCCCATGAAACGAACACCAGCAACTATTATCAGCTCTTTATCTGAGTCACGTCCCATACGAGCCATTTCAAGAGAATCGCCAATAAAACCACCTGCTGCCTCACATAATCTCTGCATGGTATCTGAGGTGTAATAATGGGCTATTAAAAGAGCATTTTTCTTTTTTATTAACTCCAAGGCCTTATCAAATAGCAAGGCATCTTTTTTCCTGCTCTCTGCATCCATTCTCTTAGGTAAATCAAAAGATGAAGGTACAGTTACATTCTCTATCATATGAAGAGGCATAGTCAGTTCTCCACTTTAAAATCTATGGCTGTAACATTATTTGAATTATTATCTTTATCAGCAATTCTAACTGAGCCTAAAGCTCGCATAATATTGGTTATTTCTTTAATATTTACAGTAACTTCGTTATCGCTGTCTGCCAAGGCACATATACTTTCAGTAGTTATATCCCCTGTTTTGGGAAGCATACCGGATCCGATAAGACATGATGGCATAAGACAGTATAGATGAGGCTCTGCTTTTAGAATTTCTACCGTGTGTGATAATCTGTAGGCACCATGATAATAGCTAAGATTCTCATGATTCTCAATTAAAGAGTCAAATTTTGCAAGTTCACTTAGATTCTGTATAACACCACCGCATCCTGCACTGTAAGTTACCCCGTCGACTACAAATTCGGAACGATCGTCTGGATAACCAAAACTTATTGCTATAAGTTTTGAAACATGAGCAATATCAGCACTGCCGTCTAGTGCTAAAAGACGCCACATTGGTGTATCTTTAATTGTAAATTTCAAAAGGAACTGCATGTTAAATCTGATCTCATCTAATTGTCGTAATTATATACCAATTAAGAAAAGAAAAAATCCGGAAGGACTGCTCCCTCCGGATCTTGTTATAAATAAGTGCTAATGACTTATTCTACCTGAGTAGAAATGCTGTTTCCTGAAAAATGTGCCTTGAAGTGATGAATAATCACTGAAATACCAAAGCCGATTAAAAGGAATGACATTACAACCAAGATGAAGCCAACAACAACCAGTAAGTTGTTTGAACCCCACTGCTGATCAATTACCTGGAATACACCCCACAGGCTCATGATCATCATAAAGCACATAGGAATGAAAGCAACAAACCAGTTAACATTCTTTGATAAAAGCCATAATGAGACAACCAAAAGAGTTAATGCTGACATCAGCTGATTTGATGCACCAAAGATTGGCCAGAGGGTAGCAGCCTCACCTGAAAGAGCAAGAACAAGTGAAGCTACAATGATAACAGCTGAAGCAAAGTATTTGTTGATGAAACACTTTCTTACAAAGTTTACGTTATCTACTTTTACAGTACCTGAACTTACATCTTTCTTGTCGCTTGGCATGAAAAGTTCCTGACAGATAAAGCGGCCTAAACGGGTAGCAGTATCTAATGAGGTCATCATAAATGCTGAAATTGCAAGAGAGATAAATGTCTTGGCATAAGCTACATCAATGTGAAGAGCAGAGCAGAAACCAGAAATACCGGTTGCAAAGGCTGCTGCAGGATTCTTGCCTAAATCAACGAATACTTCGTGATCCATAGACATTACAGCAACTAAAGCCATAATACCGATCACGCCTTCAATGAGCATAGCACCATAGCCAATTGGCAAGGCATCAGCCTCGCTCTTTAACTGCTTTGAAGTTGTACCTGATGCAACTAAAGCATGGAAACCAGAGCAAGCACCACATGCAATGAAGATGAATAATGCAGGAACCAAAGCAGTTTCCTTGCCATTGCCTGTTACTGCGCTAAAGCCTTCAAATGAAGTCATCTTGATTTCTGGGCTGTAAGCTAAAATAGCGACAAAGCCTAAAGCAAGCATTGCATATAAAAGCCATGAATTCATGTAATCACGAGGCTGGAGTAGCCACTGCACTGGAATTACAGATGCAGCAAAGATGTAAAGTGCTAAAACATAAATCCATACAGAATTTACAGACTTGGCATCGAGGCTGAAGATCTCGCCGATATTCAGAGGGAAGGTTTCACCTACATATACACCGATAAATACCAATGGAATAAAGATGAATGATGCATGCAGAAGTCTGAAACCAAGCTTTACAGTTACAAATGAGAAAACTGGAGCAAGAATAATAAAGATAAATGATGCTGTTGCAACCTCTGGGAACTTGGTAAATAAACCTGCAATCATGATGGTAAAGATTGCTACAACTAGTAACAGGCAGAGGATACAGAATGACAGGAAGAGCTGACGACCTGTAACACCCATCATCTTTTCCATCACAAATGATACGGAACGCCCCTTGTTACGGATAGAAATAACCAAAGCAGCAAAATCATGGAAAGCACCAACAAATACGCAGCCGACTAGGATCCAGATTAAAGCAGGAAGCCAGCCAAAATAAGCTGCCATGATAGGACCAACAATAGGACCAGGACCTGCAATGGAAGCAAAGTGATGACCAAAAAGAACGATCTTTGGTGTTGGAACGTAATCAATGCCGTCTAACTGGGTTAAAGCAGGAGTTGGACGTTTAGGATCGATTGAAAACAGTTTCTTCAGGAAACCGCCATAAGCAAAGTATGCTACTACGAAATATGCCAAGCATATGCAAAAGAGCAGACTGGCTGTCATAATATCTCCACAATGTACAAAATAACTTAGTACTATCAGATTTAAATCAGAACACAGTAGTGTTACCAACTTTCACAGTACGGCTTTGATTAGCCATTAGTTGAGTCATCTTTTGAAGGGGTTGATAAAAGATGTCTAAACCCCACGGTAATGGGATTTTTGCTAGTGCTATTATTGCCAAATCTGATTATTAGTCAATTTATATTTGCTAACTTGCACATTTATATAGCGATATTTATTCCGAAAAAGGATACAAACAGGATAAAAATCAGCATTTCAGGATCTGAAATCCATCACTGTCTTCAGTGTTAACAATTTCTCAGACATATTTTCAATCTGAAAAGTGAACTACATCGACTATGAATGGACAAGCATCTCGCTACGACAGCGAGATTTTAATTTCATAGTATTTGCTTTCTAAAAAAATTGTCTCGATTATTGCTCTGAAATTTGAAAGGTATAAGTTGAATTATTTGATCTTTTTCATTTCAATATAGCAGGCTTTCTTATAGAAACTGATACCATATGCATAAACAGTTTTTATAAGTGGCTTATTAAGGTATGGCTTTGCATAGT
>JBJEWY010000094.1:0-25485 GCA_051885305.1 Succinivibrio sp.
TTTTTTGTTGTTACTCTAACAACAATTTCACCTAACTTACGCTGTTCCCAAGCGTATTTATCTTTATAACCTGTTTTCCTAGGTAACATTCCGCCGGTTTTACAATAGTGCTGTAAAGATGATAAATAACTGTGAATATGATTGATAAGAAAGATCTTTTGAAGGAGTATTGCTTCTTATATGACTTCCCATATAAGAAGCATCATTTTTGTTGAATTTATAGTCCGAAATCAAAGGCGGCAGAGAAACGCTCCATGCGCTCTTTTCGTTCTTGTTCACTGTTTGTGAGGTTCCCTTTGTGTTTTTGGTTCTCTTTATCCTTCAAAGGTTCTTTAAATGCTTTCATTCTGTTTAATACAAGTCTCAAGCCGTAAATATAATTTACAGCGACTATATATATAAGAATAAGGTTATAGCAGGCAGTGCAGTTTGCGTTGGTTGCATCCATTGTCATTTTGCAGCTTGACTCGTAGAAAACATGCATTCCTTTTGATGAAAGTGTAAGAATTCCCAAAATTTCTGATAACTCGGGCAGATTGACATCTGTTAAAGAGTCAATCATGGAATTTATAAGAATAGATGCCTGTGAATAACTGCTGTTTAGAACACTAGGTTTAAGTTCAAGAGGCATGTTATCCAAACCTGAGATAATTTCTCTGTCTACAATCTCATCATCTTTGGCATCTAAAGTATCGCAAAGGACAAATGCTGAGGACTTTGCTACAGGTGTACTTATAGAATCTTCATCTGTTTTGGATGTTTTCATCGTACACTTTGACGTCTTTTCTGTATCCTTTCTGCTGTCAAGCTGGGTCTGTTCTTTGCTTAATACAAGCGAGAAATCATAATTTGATACCATTTCTGATCTTGATAACGTTGATGTTTCAAGGCTCTGATTTCTTAAAAATGACAGCTTAGCATCTAATAGGGTAAATTCATTCATTCTTTAACACCATAACAATTAATCTTAGATCTTATAAGCAAACAAAGTGCCATGTTTTAACTTACTGAAATTTAAAGAATAAATATTGAGCGTTGCCGTTCTTGCCGGCAGATTTTGCCTCTTTATCAAAAAGCGATAAGAATTGACAAAAAAGCCAAAAACACTGAAAATATGACACTTATTATCGAGATTTTTAAGGTTAGCAATAGGAGCAGTTATGCGTGTATTGAAGTTTGGCGGTACATCAGTTGCCAATTCTGACAGATTTGAGGATGTCGCTAGGATTGCACTTGATACAGCCACACGTTCACAGACCGCTTTGGTATTATCTGCACCAGCCAAGATCACCAATCTTCTGGTAGCTCTGGTATCTCAGGGTGCTGCAGGTTTAAACGGCGAAAAAGAGTTCGAGCAGATTAGAGCTATTGTTGAGCCGATTATTACTAATCTTGGTAAAAAATACGAGAAATTCGATACAGACAAGATCATGGCTCGTTTCAATGAGACCGTAGATCTTTTAAAACGCCGTTTAGAAGGCATGGTTCTTCTTGGCGTATGTCCAGAACTTGTAATGGCATTTGTGGAAAGCCGTGGTGAAAGTTTCTCAATTCTTATCATGGAGGAACTATTAAAGGCTTTAGGCAAGAAGGTAAGAGTAATTGATCCAGTTGAAGTACTGGTAACAGAAGGCGGTATTATGGAGTCTTCTGTAAACATTGAACTCTCACGTGCCCGCTACGCTGCAATTCCAGATGATAAAGAGGCCATCACTTTGATGTCAGGTTTCTGCGGTGGTAATGCCCAGGGACAGCTGGTATTACTTGGCAGAAACGGTTCTGATTATTCAGCAGCATGTCTTGCAGCAATCTCAAATGCTGAGTGCTGTGAAATCTGGACTGACGTTGATGGTGTATACAGCTGCGATCCACGAGTAGTTGAGGGCGCTGTACTTCTAAAGAAGATGTCATATGCTGAGGCTATGGAGTTATCATACTTCGGTGCCAAGGTTCTCCATCCAAGAACTATTGCTCCAATCGCTCAGTTCCATATTCCATGTCTTATCAAGAACACCAAGAATCCAAAAGGTGAGGGTACTTTAATTTCAGAGGAAACTGATCTTTCTGTACCAATCAAAGGTATTTCAGATCTGAAGAATATTGCTCTTATCAATATTTCAGGCCCTGGCATGAAGGGTATGGTTGGTATGGCTGGACGTTTGTTTACTGCCGTATCAAGAGCAGGTGTTTCTGTAACCCTGATTACCCAGTCATCATCAGAATACTCTATTTCTTTCTGCATCAGCCAGTCAGAACTTGCCCGTGCTAAGAAAGTAATCTCATCAGAGTTCCGTCTTGAGTTCAAAGAAGGTCTTTTAAATCCTATTGAAGTCAAGGAAGGCTGTGCAATCATCTCTGTTGTAGGTGATGGTATGCGCATGGTGCGCGGTATTTCTGGCAGATTCTTCAGAGCCCTAGCTGAGGCCAATGTTAATATCAGAGCAATTGCCCAGGGATCATCTGAGCGTTCAATTTCAGCTGTAATTTCTCAAAAGAGAGTGACTGAGGCTGTGGCTTTTGCTCATACAGCCTTCTTCAATTCTTCACAGCGTCTTGATCTGGTACTTATCGGCTGCGGTGGTGTAGGCGGTGAGCTCTTAGCTCAGGTTAAACGCCAGAGAGCAGAATTAAACAGCCGTCACGGTATTGATATCCGTGTAATCGGTATCGGTAATTCAAAGCACTTTATCAGTGATTCAAACTGTGTAGATTTAGACAACTACAAAGAGCTTTTAAATGCATCTGAAGCTCCTGCTTTAACTCCTGAAACAGCAGAGCAGTTAATCAAGGATGCTCATTTAATCAACCCAATTCTTGTTGACTGTACTTCATCAGAAGAGCTTGCATTAAAGTATATTGATTTTATGGAAGCAGGCTACCATGTGGTAACTCCAAGCAAGAAGGCAAACACCAATACCTATGAGTACTACAGAAAACTTCGTGAAGCTCAGAAGAAGCATCACAGAAAGTTCCTCTATGAGGCAAACGTAGGTGCAGGTCTTCCTATTATCAATACCGTTCAGAATGAGCTTGCAGCAGGTGACAGCTTAATTGAGTTCTCTGGTATCCTCTCAGGAACTCTCTCATACATTTTCGGTCTTGTTGAAGATGGCAAGTCTTTATCAGAGGCTACTAAGATTGCTTATGAGAAGGGCTTTACCGAGCCAAATCCAAAAGATGATTTAGACGGTATGGATGTGGCAAGAAAACTTTTAATCCTTGCCCGTGAATGTGGCCTTGAGCTTGAGTTATCTGATGTGGAAGTTGAAGGTGCAGTACCTTCTGAATACCTAAAGGGCAGCAATGCACAGGAAGTTTTAGCTAACATCAAGAATGCTGACGCAGAGTTTACTGCCAAGGTTGAAAAGGCTAAAGCAGAAGGCAAGGTTCTGCGTTATGTTGGAACAATTCATGATGGCAAGTGTGCCTGCCGTGTAGAGGCTGTTGATTCAAAGAGCGCCCTGTTCAAGGTACGCGATGGTGAGAATGCTCTTGCCTTTACTACAGCTTACTATCAGCCAATTCCTCTTGTGATCCGTGGTTACGGTGCAGGTACTGCGGTAACTGCAGCAGGTGTGCTAGCTGATATTTTAAGATTACAGAACTGGGCTCACGAGGATTAGTATGTCAAAGATAATTAAATCCTTTGCACCGGCATCAGCAGCTAACCTGTCAGTAGGTTTTGATCTGTTAGGTGCAGCATTAAAGCCTATAGACGGTGCTGTTTTAGGTGATGAGATCACCATATCAGAGGGAACCTCAGGCTGTGACGTAACCGTAACAGGTCGTTTTGCCTGCAAGCTTCCAGACGATCCTAAAAAGAATATCGTTTATGATGCCTACCTGATGTACAAAGAGGCCTTAGAAGAAAAAGGCCTTCAGGTTAAAAACGTCAGCATGGAACTTTCTAAAAACCTGCCTGTATGCTCAGGTCTTGGTTCATCTGCTGCAAGTGTGGTTGCAGCTGTTGTAGCTTTAGATGCCTATCATGACAATGTTTTAGGTGAGAGTGGCTGTATTGAACTTATGGGTAAACTTGAAGGAAAGATTTCAGGTTCTATCCATTATGACAATGTGGCTCCTTGCTACTATGGCGGACTGCAGCTCATTGTTGGTGAAATGGGCCATGTAAGCCTTACTCTTCCAGACTTTGACAACTGGTACTGGGTGTCATGCTTCCCAGGAATTAAAGTTTCAACCAATGCTGCCAGAAAGATCCTTCCAGAGGCTTATCCACGCCACGATGTGATTGAATTTGGTCGCAGACTTTCAACCTTTGTTCATGCCTGTCACGCAGGAGATGATAAGCTCGCTGCCTCCGTGCTGGTAGATGTTATTGCCGAGCCTTACCGGGCTAAACTGATTCCTGGCTTTACACAGGCCCGTGAATATGGCAAAACCCTAGGTGCACTGGCTACAGGTATTTCTGGTTCAGGCTCATCTGTGTTCTCTATCTTTACTGATTTAGAGAAGGCAAATGAGATGAAAGAATACTTAGAGCGCAGTTTTATCGCTAACGCTGATGGCTTCTGTCATGTCTGCAAGATTGACAGACGCGGAGCTTATGCAAAAGAGATTTAATCATGGAATTATTCAATTTAAAAGATCACAGTGAGGCAGTTTCTTTTTCAGAGGCTGTGGTTAAGGGAATCGGTAAAGATCAGGGCCTGTTTTTCCCAGATCATATTACTCCTTTAGACAATATTGATGAACTTCTTTCAATGTCTTTAGTAGAGCGTTCAAAGAAGATCCTTCGTCACCTGATTGGTGATGAGGTAAAAGAACTTGAAAGCATTGTAGAAGATGCATTCACTTTCAAGGCTCCTATTGTTAAAGCTGATGATGATATTTATGCCTTAGAGCTCTTCCACGGTCCAACCCTTGCATTCAAGGATTTCGGTGCCCGTTTCATGGCTCGTGTTTTAGGCGCAATCAGAGGCGATAAGCACCTGACAATCTTAACTGCAACCTCAGGTGATACCGGTGCTGCAGTTGCTGCTGCATTCTATGAGCAGAAGGGTATTGACGTTGTTGTTCTCTATCCTCATGGCAAGATCTCTGTTTTACAGGAAAAACTGATTGCTACCTTAGGTAAGAACATTCACGCCGTTCAGATTGAAGGCATCTTTGATGAGTGTCAGGATCTTGTAAAGACCGCTTTTGATGATTTAGAGTTTAAAAAGACTGTTGGTTTAAACAGTGCTAACTCTATCAACATCAGCCGTCTTTTAGCTCAGGTCTGCTACTACTTTGAAGCTGTAGCACAGCTTCCATCAGAAAAGCGTGACAACGTTGTATTCTCAGTACCATGCGGTAATTTCGGTAACATCACAGCTGGTCTTATTGCAAAGGCTTTAGGTCTTAAGGCTCGTTTTGTTATTTCATGCAACGCTAATGATACCGTTCCACGTTACTTGACTTCTGGTAACTGGGAACCACATCAGACTGTTGCTACCTTATCAAATGCGATGGATATTTCACGTCCAAACAATTGGCCACGTGTTGAAGCTTTAGTAAAGATGATGGGTTGGTCATTAAAGGACTTTGATTTCGGTTCAATGAGCGATGCTCAGACTGAAAGTGCTATGCAGGATCTCTATAAGAGAACAGGTTATATTGCAGAGCCTCATGCAGCTATCGCTTATAAGACTTTAAAAGATCACTTAAAGGAAGGCGAGACCGGTATTTTCTTAGGTACAGCTCATCCTGCCAAGTTCAAGAGCGATGTTGATAGGATCTTAGGTATTGATTTACCACTTCCAGAGCCTCTTGCTAAGAAGGTAAACTCTCAGTCTCAGTCAGTACTTTTAAATCCTGACTACAAGATCCTCAAAGATTACGTTTTAAAAGAGCTTAATCTTGAGTAATTTCTTTTTATAAGAAAATAAGGTAAAGCAAAAAGGTCTGTTTGGGTTAATCTGAAACAGACCTTTTTATTTGGTATTTGAATTTGAGGTAATGCCCAAAAAGCTGGGCATAAAACTTCTTTTAACTGTTTTTCAAATTTGTGCTGTTTGCGGCAAATGCTCTTAAAAGCTGTTTTACAAGTTCAATTCTTGAACGCTGTTCAGACTCTTTTAGGTTGTATTTCATCGCACTACCACTTGTAAGTCTGTACTCGTTGTGTCTGCAGCTTGTCATAAGCTTTATCAGATAGTCGGTATTTACCTTATGCTCTGGCAGGAATTCAATTACACCACCGTTGCCATCACCTGCGATACGTTTGATTCCAAGGTAGGAGGCAAGTCTCTTTAACGACTGGATCTCAAACAGGTTCTTGGCTGCATTAGGAAGAAGTCCGAATCTGTCAATAAGCTCTACTTTCAGATCTTCGCTTTCCTCTGGAGTTTTTACACCAGAAAGTCTCTTGTAAAGAGACAGTCTTGTTGAAACATCAGCAATGTAATCGTCAGGGAAGAGACATGGAATGTTCAGATCTATTTCGCATTCACTTAAATTAAGCTCAGCAAGTGATGGCTCATGACCTTCTTTCAATGCCTTTACAGCTGCTTCAAGCATCTGAGAGTAAAGAGAGAATCCAACAGATTCAATCTGTCCTGACTGTTCCTCACCTAAAAGTTCGCCTGCACCTCGAATTTCCAGATCGTGGGTTGCAAGGACAAATCCTGCACCTAATTCTTCTAATGATGCGATAGCATCAAGTCTTAACTTGGCATCCTTGCTTATCAGTTCTTTTGGAGGGGTAAAGAAATAGGCATAGGCCTGATGATGTGATCTGCCTACACGGCCACGGATCTGATGGAGCTGAGCAAGACCTAGCAGATCAGCTCTGTCGATAATAATGGTGTTGGCATTTGATACATCAAGGCCGTTTTCAATAATTGTTGAACACACCAAAAGATTAAAGCGCTGATGGTAGAAATCACGCATTACCTTCTGTAATTCTCGCTCGTTAAGCTGTCCGTGACCTATACCGATCTTAGCCTCTGGTATAAGTTCAGAAAGTTTTTGTGCTTTCTGCTCGATTGTTGATACATCATTGTGCAGATAGTAAACCTGACCGCCACGTCGAAGCTCTCTCATGACAGCCTCTCTTGTGGTGGTATCAGACTGCTGCTGCACAAAGGTTTTAACAGCAAGACGATGCTCAGGTGGAGTTGCAATAATTGACAGCTCTCGCATTCCTTCCATGGCCATGTTTAGGGTTCTTGGAATTGGAGTTGCAGTTAAGGTGAGAAGATCAACCTGTGCTCTTAATTCCTTGAGCTTTTCTTTCTGCTTGACGCCAAAACGGTGTTCCTCATCAATAATAAGCAGACCAAGTTTCTTGAATTTAAGTTCTCTGTTTAAAAGTTTGTGGGTTCCAATGACTATATCAACAGCACCGCTTTCCATTCTTTTTATGACTTCGTTCTGCTCTTTTGCAGTCTTGAATCTTGATAAAAGCTCAACATTCAAAGCAGTGCCTGCAAAGCGTTCTTTAAAATTCTGATAATGCTGCTCAGCAAGAATTGTGGTTGGAACAAGCATTGCAACCTGACTTCCACAGCTTGCAACCACAAAGGCTGCTCGAAGCGCGATTTCTGTTTTGCCAAAGCCCACATCACCGCAGACAAGTCTGTCCATTGGAGTGTCTTTTTTCAGATCGGCCAAGGTCTTTTCAATGGCATCTGCCTGATCTGGTGTTTCCTGATAGCCAAAGCCTGATGCAAAGCTTGATAAATCATGTTCTGATACCTCAAATGAAGTTCCTTTTACAGCTTCACGGCGGGCGTAGAGATCAAGAAGTTTTGCTGCAACATCAGTTACCTTGTCAGCAGCCTTCTGTTTCTTCTTATTCCAGGTGTCGTTACCAAGTCTGGATAAAGGTGGATTGTCTGAACCAGAGTATCTTGAAATTCTGTTTAATGAGGTAATAGGAATATTCAGCATGTCGCCATTTTGGTATTCAATGGTCAGATACTCGCCTTTCACTCCTCCAATTACCATGGTTTTAAGTCCACGATAGCGTCCTATACCATGATCAATATGAACCACAACCTGACCTTCTTTTAAGGTTGCAAGATTTGTGATGATGCTGTCGACATTTACTTTGGACCTGCGAGAAGAGCTTTTTGAACGTACTACCTTAAAGCCGAAAAGTTCACTTTCAGTTAAAAATGCTATTTTTTTCTCAGGCAGAATTACACCTTCATCAAAAGGTGAGATCGTAAGCATAAGTTTACTGTCTGAATTATAGAAATCATCAATACTTGATGCTGCTTTAATGCCGTACTTGTTAGTTAAAGATGCTGGCAGAATTTCACGAAGCGACTGACGTCTTCCCTCAGACAGGGCTGATAGCAGTATTCTGCCGCCTTTATCAATGAAGGTGTTTGCAAAGGCAATAAAGCCTGACATTGAATCCTTGTTACTGTGCTCAAAGGCAATTTCAGGGATTATCTCTGTTTCAAAATTGTAGTATCCGCGCTCTTTTAGAGTTTCATCATCAAAAGGTGCCTTCTGAAGCTTATAGGTATTGTGCTTTTTTAAATTCTCCAAAAGTTCATGGGCAGTTAAAAAGACCTTATTTGGTTCAAGAGGTGGATGATCACTGTTGCCTGTAAAATCTAGGGCTCTTTTTCTTGCTTCAATTTCAAAATCAGATGATTCCTTTTCAACATCATCTACAGTTACGATGCAGCTGTTTTCTGGCAGGTAATCAAAGAAAGTTGCCATTTTTGCAAAGAATAGTGGCAGATAGTACTCAATACCTGATGGAATAGCACCTTTTGAAACAGCCTGATAGATTACGTGCATTGATAAATTGACACCAGGGAAGGCATCACGGTAATTGCTTCTGAAGATACTGATTGCATCAGTATCAAGCGGGAATTCATGGGCTGGAAGAATTGAGATCCCATCAATGTTTTCAAGTGATCTCTGGGTGTCGATGTCAAAGGTTCTTACAGTATCGACTTCATCGTCAAAGAAATCTATACGGTATGGTGTCAGTGAGCCCATAGGGTATACATCAAGAATAGAACCACGAACTGCAAATTCACCGTGAGATAGTACCTGCTGACAGGCAAGATATCCGTAAGAGGTTAATTCCTCACGCATTTTGGCAATATCTCGTCTGTCACCTTTTTTAATAGCAAAACTGTGCTTTTTTATGTATTCAACAGGGCACAGACGCTGCATGATGGCAGATACTGTTGTAATGACAATGCTATGTCTCTCATCAGGGAGAGAAGCTAGAATCTTAAGACGCTGTGAGATGATATCCTGATGTGGAGA
The DNA here is from genome assembly GCA_051885305.1 of Succinivibrio sp. GTDB lineage: Bacteria > Pseudomonadota > Gammaproteobacteria > Enterobacterales > Succinivibrionaceae > Succinivibrio. Next base: position 9,241 of record JBJEWY010000094.1, read on the forward strand.
CAAAGTATCATAAGGCAGAGTTTCAAAGTCTGAAAAGTATAGAACATTAACCTTTGGCAACAGGGCTTTTAAATTTATTCTTAAAATATTGGCATCAGTGCTGTCAGAACAGATACACAGCATTACGGTATTCTCCAGCTGTTTTGAGTTGTTTAAAAACAGAGCTGCAACAGATGCCGTGAGAGTTGTTGAGTTGAGATTACCTAAATGTTTTGTATTTGAGTTAAAGTTAGCCTTAATCTTCTGGCCAAAGAGATCTTTTAACATATATCTACTGTCTGTTATTGGTGTACAATTGTTGTCTATTTTACAACAACTGCTGTAGCTAAAAAAAATCTGGAATACTTAAAATGCAATCATCACAAATGAATATCGATAAGACTGTAGTTTCAACTGGTACGCTGTCGATGCTGCCATGGATAGTCTATGTGGCAGTGTTTGCTTTTATGGTTCCATACTTTTCAAATGACTTCAGATATATGATGGTTGAGGGGACAGATTCTCTAGTCTCATCCATTAAAGATGTATTCTTATCGCAATACCGTCATTATTTCCAGTGGGGAGGCAGAACACCTCCGCATCTTTTGGCTCAGACAATGCTGTATTTAGGAAAAGGTGCAATTGCAGCACTTACAGCAATAGGTTACTACCTTCTTGTGTATCTTATCCATGTTCACGCCAGAGGTGAGATTTTTAATCCTTTAAAACTGCCTTTAAAATCAGTTCTGTTTGTAACTTTAATGCTCTATTTCCAGTTAAGAGCATATGGAGAGGTGATCTTTATGTTTGTCTCTTCATGCAATTACTTTTTTACAACAATCTATATTTTGCTTGTCCTGCTGCCATACCGTTTCTATCTTGCAGGTACCATAAAAGATCATGGCTATTTATTTGCACTTGTGATGCTACTCTCTGGTCTTATTGCAGGCTGGTGCAATGAGAATACAGGCTTTGCTATCTGTGCAGTAACTTTTTTGCTGTGCACTCTGGCCTTTTTTAAGCATGATTTAAAACTGTGGATGGTTACAGGTCTGATAGGCATGGGTATAGGCTTTTTACTACTTGTCTTATCTCCTGGTAATGCTGCAAGACTTGCCATGATGGAAGCATCAGGAAGGTTCAATTACACTGCTCATCTTTTTGAGGGCTTAAAGATTTTCCTTCTTACTCTTCTAGAGGATCTTGTCTTACTTGCAACCCTTGTTTATTTTCTGGTGCTTACAGTTAAAAACAGGCTGCATATTTTGTATTCAGGGGAATTCAAAGGAGCTGTGTTCCTGTTTTTAACAGGATTTATCTCATTGTTCATAATGATTTTTTCTCCAAATTTTCCAGCAAGAACCACAGCTCCTTTTACTGTCTTTTTAATAGCATCTGCTTTAAGTCTGTACTTTATCCTGAAAAAAAATGATCTAAAACTTTTATCAGGAATTAAATTTTCTATTCTGCTTGTCATATCCTACATACTTATTGCGGCAACAGCCTATAACGCAGTCATGTCTGTATTGACAGCAAAAGAGGATCTTGCTTTAAGAGAGCAGATTATTGAGGGTGCAAGAGCTGAGGGTAAAGATGAGCTGGTGCTACCTGCTATGAGAGTTGCTCCTTCAAGGTATTTTTTTGTCAATGACATTCATGTAAAAAAAGATTACTTTGCCAATGAGATTCTAATGCGGTATTATCATTTTAAATCCATCTCAAGAGAGTGCGATTATATAAAGCCATATGCACACTCTGATTTACTTATTTTTCAGAATTACGGTGAGAAGTCATGCGCCAGATAGAGATTGTAAATGCTACCAAAAAAGATGTTGAAAGACTGAAAAGCGGAGCAAACATCGAGAAGACCGTATACGAGCTAATCTGCCGTAACAGCGTTGAAAATGGTGTGATTGCGCTTGAGAAGATGCTTGATGTTAAAGCAAATGATCTTATGGCTATAACGCAGGTAAACAAACCTAAAATGCCAATCTGCTATGATCTTGCCGAAAAAATGATTTTGGGAAGAACTGATAAGGCTATTCAGCTTAAGATCGCCCTTGAAAAGAAAGTGTAAGCAAACACCATAAGATCTATCCGGAAATAAAGTTCCGGATAAACCTCAAATCAGCGTCATTCATACTAAACACCATATCTAAAGTTATTATCTCTTGCCTAAAGTCTCTCTAAAAAGGGCCGGGTGTTTCCCGGCCAATGAGCTATAATGCTCAGGAGAGAAACCTTTTAAGCAGGTTATGTTATGTTGTTCTGTTAACCTCCATTGAGTAATGACATGGCAATAGATGGACGCTGATTTGCCTGAGTCAGAATTGAGGTTGCAGCCTGCTGGATGATCTGCTGTGATGCCAGATTTGAAGCTTCCTCAGAGTAATCTGTATCGCGGATACGTGATCTAGCGTCTGATACGTTCTCGGCGACGTTTTCCTGGTTTCGGATTGTTGATTCCATACGGTTCTGGATAGCACCAAGTTCGGCACGTTTGGAGTCAACTACATTGATAAGCTTGTCGATAACTGAGATGGTGTACTGCGCATTACACTGAGTGTAGCAGTTAAACTCATATTCACCATCATCATTTAACCAAAGTCCATCTTCGCATTCAGCATATTTATCTGTAATGTTGGTTGTAATCGCACCACTTGCAACACCTGCACAGATACCTGACAGCGTAAAGCCGTTTGACATGGTAACAGAGAGGGTGTCAAAGGCGTAGGCACCAACCTGGAAGGTTATTTTGCCTTTAGAATCTAATACACCACCATTATCCGCACCTCCGACACCTGCAATACACTGACGTCCTGCAAAGGTAGTCTTACATGCAATACGGGTAATTTCTGCTGATAACTGAGCAATTTCTTCCTGGATAGCCTGACGGTCAACCGTGGTATTAGTACCGTTTGCTGCCTGAATTGCTAAGGTTCTTATGCGTTGCAGCATGGTTGTGGTTTCATCAAGAGCACCTTCCATGGTCTGGCACAGAGCGATACCGTCATTTGCATTACGGTTACCCTGTTTTAAACCATTGATCTGATTGGTCAGACGGTTTGAGATCTGAAGACCTGCTGCGTCATCCTTTGCAGAGTTGATACGAAGGCCAGAAGACAAACGCTGATATGTTGAATCAAGCGATTTTGTGGCATTGTTTAGTCGTCTTTGTGAATTTATAGACGATACATTGGTTTGAACATAAAGAGCCATTTTTTTTCTCTCCTAATTTTGCAAATTAATGCATTTTTGTTTTGTGCTTTTTTATATGAAAAATGCGTGCCAACTTTTGGGAAAGAATAATTAAAAAATAACTAACCTTATGATTTTTATAAAAATCTTTATAAAAATAGCTTAATGTATATTAATACTGACTTGTATTTATTAATAGCTTATTAATCGTGGTGGCAAAATTTTGCCACCAAAGTGGCAAGATATGGCAAATAGCTCACATAGATTATAAAAAAAGAAAATTTACAGATTGTTGATTTTGAGGTGTCCTATAAATACAGTGCAGACTGTACCTTTAAGCTACATCATGATTTCAAACTGAAAAGCAGAACTAACGTCTTCTTTATATTCCTATTTTTTAGACTTTGTTTGCCTGCAAAATCGGCAAGCTTACACCACATGGAGATGATGCTACTGACAGTGAGCTCTAACTCATATCAGTTAACGTATCAACACATGAAAAGAATTAAGTTACGTCAGTTCAGATCAGTTGCCCAAAAAAAATTTTAGAAAAACTAAAAAAAATGTTGACATACAAAAATAATACTCTATAATGTGCGTCATCGGATGCGGGAATAGCTCAGTTGGTAGAGCATAACCTTGCCATGGTTAGGGTCGCGAGTTCGAACCTCGTTTCCCGCTCCAATAGAGAGGACAGCAATTAAAGCTGTTCTTTTTTTTTGCCTGATCAATACATCTGCCTGTTATCTAACAACTCTCATATCAGGCATTTCATTTCTGATAGCCTGTATTACTTTAACTTGTTTGAATTTTAGCTGCATTGGTTGCTATTTTCTGACTTTCTTAATAAAGACAGGGATCTTTAACACTCTTATTTTTAAAGTTCCTTTTCTGCTAATTTCCTTTTTGTATAAAAAGATCTTAAGTCTTGCCAGGGCAAACTTGTACCAGAGTTTTACAATTGAGTTTACTTCAAAGTATTCTAATATCTCTTTATAGGTTTCCTTATTTATGGCTCTTACACATAATGCAACCTTTAAAAGAGATTCTCTGCTGCCATAGATATCAAGGAAGAACTTTCGTTTGATAAGAGGCATGCCTGCTTTAATACATCTTACAGGATAAAAGGTGACAGGGTATTTACCTGTCATCTTTAAAAAGGCATCACTTTTAAATCCGAGGGATTCAAAAGTTCTTTTTAAAGGTATCTCATATTTATTTACGATTTCTAAAAAGCTGTCTAAATGCACAACGCTGTTTAAGTAATCATCAAATACCTTTGAGTTTAAAAGACGTTTTCTTATTACGAGAAAGAATGACTGCAAATGAGGTTCGTACTCATTGCTCTTGGTTAAGGCATAAAAATCACAGTCACTTTCATCCATCTTTAAGAAGGCAGGGGATAGAGAATCAACACAGAAGCAGCTATCATTGCAGAATACAAGTTCATCTGTATCCTCTAAAAGATGATTCTTTTTCAGGTAGTTGAAGCCTCTTTTATATGAACCAAAATCATACTCGCCATGAGGGTGGCACTCGCTGTAATCTATAAGACAGGAGATCTTTTCAAGCTCTCTGTCGTCAAGTTCATTGTCAGCTATAAAGATGATGCTATCAGAGATCTCTTTTAGATACTTAAGATATCTTATTACGTAATTTTTGATGATGCCATCTTTATTGTAGAAGGCAAAAACTGCGATTCGTTTCATTTATTTTCAACTGTTCTTTTCTTGCTTTATATAAAAGTGGAAGCGGTAGTGCAGTCTTACGACACCTGCTCGAACAACTTCACAGGATAAAAGTTCAAGGCTCTGTCCGTCACAAGGTTTCTCATCTTTTGAGCCTGAATATTCAAAGATTGATTTGATCCCCGAAAGCCCATCAATTCCAGGATAGAGGATGAGATACATCTCATCTATAAGAGCCTGCTTTAAGAAGGAGCCGTTTAAAACACCACCACCACATAAAAGGGCGTTTTTAAGTCCGAAATCTGAGTACAGACTGTTTAGAGCAGCTTTCAGATCATGTCCGTCAGTTCCTGCAAAGGTGTAAGAGATCTCATGATCCTGAAGAAAGTCCAAATATTCCTGACTTGCTGTTTCAGATCCTAAGATCACAAGAAGGGTTGTACCCAAAAGCTCATTGTCGTTATATTTAAGGGTTCCTTTTGGATCGAATACAGCGGTAAAGACAGGGCAGTGTCTTATGCCAAGAAAAGGTTTTGGATTTTCAATTCTAGAATGGGTGTCAGAGTGAAACCTTCTATTGCAGTGGTGCATTTCAATAGTTTTTTTGCCAAAGAGCATCACGTCAGGTTTTAGAAGATCACGTGTTTCATAATATACATCACGTTCACCCTCGCCCTTTTCGTCATAGAGTAGAGACCAGCGTTCCTCATCTAGTCTGCCATCTATTGAGCTTTCCATTAGACAGGTTACTTTCTGCATGTTAAATCCTTATTCTATAGACTCATCTTATCAGAAAATAAGCTGTATAGACGTTAAAAGAGCTAAAACTAGGACTGAATAGTACAGTATGTATCACTTATGGACTTTAATTTAATGTGACAGTAAATACTTTTTGCTTAACTGCCACATAGGCGTTATGGATTAGAGGTGTTTTTTAAAGAATTCATCAATTTTGTCAAATGGGATTTTATCCATATTGTCATAAAGATCGGTATGATTTGCACCTTTTACAATCTCAAGAAATTTGTTGTCACCTTTAAGGTGTTTGAACAGATCTTCAGAAAAATATCTAGAATGCGCATTTTCACCGTGTACAAGAAGAACAGCACTGTCTATTTCATCAGCGTAGGTATTGATAGGCAGATTTAAAAACGGCGTAAAAGATGTAACATTCCATCCTTCATTGGAATTTAAGGAACGCTCATGATATCCGCGTTTGGTTTTGTAGTAAGCATAATAATCTTTTACAAACTGTGGAGCATCATCTGGAATTTTGTCTGGTACACCACCTGCTCGTTTATACTCGCCATTTTTATAATCTAAAGTTCTCTGTTCACTTATTGCCTTGCGCTTTAGATTTCTCTGCTCTTTAGTGTTTTCTTTATCAAAGTAGCCGTTTGCAGTAACTCTTGACATGTCATACATGGTTACAGCTGTTACTGCTTTGATTCTTGAATCATTTATGGCGGCGCTTATTGAGAATCCGCCAAAGCCACAGATGCCGATAATTCCGATTTTATCTTTATCTACATCTTTGTTTGAAGACAGGTAATCTACTGCAGCCTGAAAATCCTCGGTATTGATATCAGGGGAGGCCACATTTCGAGGAAAACCTGAACTCTCACCTGTAAATGAAGGATCAAAAGCTATGGCAAGGTATCCTCTTTTTGCCATTTCCTGCGCATAAAGCCCTGATGACTGTTCTTTTACAGCACCAAAAGGTCCGCTTACTGCTATGGCACTATAAGGACTTTTGCCATCCTTTTTTCTGTAGAGATCTGCTGCTATGGTAATGCCGTAACGGTTTTTAAAGGTGATTTTCTCATGGTGGATTTGAGGATCAAGCTCAAATGTTTTATCCCAGAGTGCTGTTAAAGTTTGGGAGGTATCTGTATCAGTATTATCTGTCTGCGCACATCCTCCTAAGATTGCTGCAGACAAGAGCGCAGAATGTAACAGAACATTTTTCATAAATGATCTCCTTTCATAAATTTTATAAGGAAATCATAAAAGCTAAAGTTAACTTTAGGGCAAGAAGAAAATTCTGAAATATAATCTTAAGGTTTCAAAACTGCAGTTTTGGTCACGATTTTATATATATCCTATTATCAATAACACGCTTTTTGTCTTTATCCAGCTTTTTCCTGGTTAAAGACTATTGAATTATGTGAGTTATGATTATCTGTTTTGTCATTTTCAGGTAATTGGTGCATGAAAATTTCTGCTTATCATAGATGCCATAACATTTGGCACAATGACATTTAGCCTGTTGATTAAGGCTGCAGCAAAAAGCATCATCATGACATCATTTAAAGTAATCTCATAACCTGATGCCATACTCTCAACTGTTTTTGCCTCAAAACTAAATGCAAGAAGGCAGGCTGCCTTTATAAGTACAATGTTTACCATGAGCTTTAAAGACAGGGCAATGATCTCTTTTAGATAGGCTGCTGCGTACATTCTTGTCTTGCTGTAGCTTCCAAAACCTAAAACTAGCATTCCAACAACGCATAATGCATGTCCTGTTACAAGATTTACGGTGAAAGTCAGAATTATTGCAAACATAAGCCATTCATAGACAATGACAAGCACTGAAAATAAAAGCATGTATACAGGATTTAGAGTAACAGCAAGTAGGCCTTGTCTTAAATTGTTGCAAAAATTTATGGTGGTATCCAGTAATTCTGAAGGACCAGTGTTATTAGAACTTACGATGCTCAGCATTGAATTTAAAATACTGCCTGCTATCTCATCTCCGTTTTCTAGTAAAAAGAAATAAATTCCAGTAATGATGAGAAACTTTAGAAGATCATGCATTAGATTTTGAAAATTAAATCCTTTGAAAAGATGTTTTATGCCAAGGGATACCAGTGTGATAGGAAGTAGGAGAAAGAAAAGTCTTTTAGCTGCATCTCTAAGTGGAGCTGCAACTGTTTTTATAACAGATAAAAGATCATTTGTAAGGGAGTTTAAAATTCCAGATGGTGGCAGGATCTCATCTGCTCTTGCACTACCAGATAAGAGCAGTACTACAGCAAGTACTGTGATAACAAAAATATATAATAAGGTTCGTTTCATTTTTACTCAGTTAGTTTTGATCTGTCGATAAAGCTGTAATTACTGTAGCTGTGTGTCTTAGTCACAAAATCTGTATCAAGATGAGGGGATTTGGCTTTTGACTTTAATAGCAAGGCGTTAGCGTCATTTGCTTGTTCAATTTTCTTTTTAGATGCTCTTGAACTTTCAAGTGATGCTGTAAGAGTTGTCAGATCACTTATCTGAGCTGTAAGAGAATTAAGAGTTGAATTCTGAGAGCTTGTGATCTTTGATAAGGTATCAATACTGCTGTTAAGTCCTAATGAACTCTCTCCATCCATGATAAGTTCATCTAAAGCTTCAATGTCCGAGAGGATTTTTTGTTGGGACTTTGTAGCATCAGATCTTACTTTTTTGCATAAATTCAGATCCTGCTCATCAATAAGCTCATTGAGTTTTTTAAAGTTACAGTTTCCTGTAGCAAAACACTCTTCAAAAGCTTTAGAGTTCAGGACAGAAGCATTGTAATCAGCCGAAGTTTCAAGCTGCTTTAAAAATGAATAGCTAGCCTCAAGCAGTACCATTGAATCCTGGTTGAGTTTTTTTACTTTCTGCCAGTTGTCCTTGTGCTGATAACTGTTATTGAGGTTATCGGCCTGCTGAGATGTGTTTATTACCTCTTTAAGCGATGCGACATTTTGGTTGTTGGTGATGCTCATCTGACTTAAAAGGTTATAGGTATTACATAAGGATGCGATCATGGTATTACCCTGATCTTTGGTAATAGTATCGTCACAAAACGCACTGTGGTAAGCTGCAAATCCTGTCAAAAGCAGAATCAGAGCGGTATTTTTGATAGTCATTATTGCCTCAATTTATATAGAACGATAGAGAGTCCGCACCATAAGGAGATTTAAAAAAGATATCTTTGGTAACAGCAATAGAGAAGGAAAAACCAGGTGATACTTTTAAGATTGGTGACAGATTTATACTGTTTTGTGCCATTGTAGATGCTGTATCAGAGAGATCTCCTCGCATGGTGTTTGCATAATCACTGCTATCATCTCTAGAGCTTCCTGATGCTTTAATGGATGAGAACAGCAAGGCTCCTATAAGGTTTTTGAAATAGTGATTGTCAACATCAGCATCAAGGCCAGAGTAACCGTCATATGACTGACCTGGCATTGCGCCAAGATAAAGTGAGCTGCCATTAGGAAAAATCAGGCGGTTAAAACCTAGAAAGACTCTGTTTGCCCCGAAACTGGCATTTGATGCGTACTGCCCCACAATTTTCGTGCCGTGAGGAATTAAAAGGTATTTAGAGCTTATGCTGTCACGGATATCTCTTGTAACCTGCGCTGTAACCTGGCCTGGAAGTTCAGAGTTGATACCGGTGATAAGAATTGCCGGAATTGAACTTCCCTGCATCAGAGCATAGGGAGTTTTGGGAGCTATCACTTCCTCATCTAAGATAAAATCCCGATTCTCAAGGCTTCTATAGTCAGATAAGTTACCTGTTTTTAATCTGTTTGCCCTAGGTGAGAGATTATCAGATACAAGAGTACTGTCTGTAGTGCGGTCTTTAACATCAGGAGCTGAATTCATAGCTGAATCATGAGATGTTATGTCAACTCTTATAGGAGAGCTTTTAGCCTCTAAATACTTTTTATAGCGCTTTTCATTAAGATAGTTATCATCCGTTTTTACAGAATGTTTATTTAAAGTATCAGGATCATTTGATTCTGTATCAGAGTAGTTACCATTAGTGTTTCTATCCTGATCTATAAGATCATTTTTCTCTTTAAAAGACAGATAGGCTTTATAAAAATCCTCATCACTTAGGACGTGATTCTTTTTAGAGGACTTTTGTTGTTGGCTTGATTTTGTTGCATCAAGATTAAAACTCGTGTCATTGGAAACAGCAACAAATTCTTTTGCCCTGCTTTCACCTAGGATCTCTTTTTTAATTAAGGTCGCATGTGTTACGCTCTTTTGCACACTTGGGGGTTCTTTTGTACTGTCCTCTGTCTTGGTACTGCTTTTCTGGCGCAGAACTGGGTTATCAACAGATATCACAATCATGACTGTTGATATGATAAAGACTGCCGCAATAATTAAAGGCAGAGGATTTACTTTGCCATTCACCGGTTTTTTAAGACTCATGAGAATTCCTTTTTATGTCCACATAAAGATCTTTACTGCTAGACTTATGGAGTAGTCTTAAATGATCATAGATACCCTCAACTACGAACATATCTCCTTCTATGTGGTAATTGACAGAACCTTGTGCATCAGATAGATATGAATCTTTTGGACATACAAGTGCAGGCATTTCACTGCTATTAGTCATAGGCATCGTAATGTAGGTATTAGTACCATCATCTTCGACGGTTAAAGGCATAAGGGATATTTCACCTGAAAGCTGATAGATGCTGCGTTTATTTTTTGAGTAACCAGTGGTATTAGCCGCTGAAGAATAGCTTTTAAATGAGCCTACTTTTCTGACTATGGGGGCTGATGACTCAACAAAAGGAGCTGTAGCGTCATAGCTGTTTGCTCTTATCTGCTGAGTGTTTCTTGCAAGATTTCTGTTTAATGATTCAAGTTTTGTTCCTAAACTTCCATGTCCTTGTTCTGGGTATGTGAAACGGACTTCAGGCATGAAATCAGTTTCACTTGCCTTTAACCTTAAATGATATGTTCTTTTATCTGTTGCAATCAAAAGACTTGTTTTAATGCCAGAATCAAGTGGCTTTATAATAAGATGCTCAACTCTCTGGTTATCCTCACCTGATACAACAGAATCAACAGCCCATCTTGCTGAATCTCCAAGCTGTACACTAAGCATGCGCTCGCCTTTCTCCAAAATAAGATCTGTAAGTTCTAAGGGAGCGCATACGACAGAAGGAATACCACTGCCAAAGGCAAACAGCACTTGGCCTGGATTTAAGGCAAGACCTTTTAGTTTTCTTTTTTCAAGACTTGATAGATCTCCTAAAATTTTCATGTCATTTTCATCAACACCGTCACTTTCAAAGTAATAGTTCTCTGCATGCGCGATGCCATAGGTCGTAGCAAGAAAGATAAATAAAACTAGAGTTTTCATAAAATCAACTAGGAGAGAATCTTCTGGACAATAAAGGTGTTTATAAGAATTCCTGTAGGATTGAGTCTTAACTCATCAAGATTTCTGTATGCAAGATCGTTTAGGTTGTAGATCATCTGAACTCTGTAGCAGCTATCATCATCTGAAGTAAACTGCACTTCAAAGCTGTTATCAGAGGTTCTGACGATAGACTTTACCTTTGATGTTTTGACTCTCATATCTTTGAGATCAAGTGTTCTGTAGTAATTATCTAAAAACTCTCTTGCCTGAGAGGCATCAGATGTCATCGCATAATTTCTTGTCATCTTCTTGATTTCAAGATCAAGATTGCCTGATCTTGAATAAAGATCTTCAACAAACATAGCAAGTGATGCTGCAACAGCACTGTCTGGTACCTTTGAGTTGCTGTTTATAACTCCAGATGACAATATCGAACCATTGGTATCAACTGTTACAAGATAGGGAATATATAAGGTCTTACCCTGCAGGCTTAGATTATATGCAAGTAGCAAAAGACCAAAAGCTATGCCAAAAAGCCCAAATAGCGTTGGAAAAAGAGTATTTCGCAGCTCCTTTAACATAAAGGTAGTATGTGACAGGGATGGATATAATCCTTTTTTATCTTGTATATCTTGTTTCATAGTGTCTTTTCTTTAATTTCTGTTATCTAGATTTTTGTCTTGATCTCTTAAAACTCTTTCTTTTATAAGAGGGGCAAGATTATTGAGAACTGCTGGAGGTATATCTGAATCATCCTTTATGTCATTTAATGTACTTTCATTGTTATCTTTTACTGATAGGTCATTTGTGCTTATGTCATTTTTAAGAGCTGCTGTCTTAAAGGTTTGTGAGAGAACTGATAATTCATCCTTACTTAAAACAAGCTCAAATGGCATGAAATTGTTTTCCTGCTTTAAAAAGTAGTCTTTTTTGGCTATACCTTCTGATATTCTCTTAATTTCCTTGTCATTTAAGTCCATCATTTGGTAAAAGGGCAGCAGGTTCTGTGTTGTTGCATCCTGATTTGGCAGGTAGATACGTGTTTTTATACAGTCAAGAATATCTGATGTGACATTTGATTTTTCAAAGTCGTTTAATGATTGTGTTGCCATGATAACTGTTGTGTTTAATTTTCGAAGTGTCTTAAGCCATTTTACGATTTCGTCAGCAAAAACCTTGTTTTTAAGCATCAGCCAGGCTTCGTCAATAACAATTGCACTTGCCTTCTGCTTTTCAACAGCGCTCTTTATTAAGGCAAAAATGCAGCTTAAAACAGGGTAGATCTCATCATCTCTTTTCTCTAAAAATTCACCAAGCTCAAATACTGTAAGAGGTGAGAGCATGGAAGGATTTTTAAAATCATCAAGCATTGATGAGTTGTCATTGCCGTCTGTATAGGTTTCAAATACCTCTTTGAGTTTTGGATCCTGTACAATTGCAACAAAATCACTAAGTGATCTGCTGTTTTCATCAAACTGTCTTAGAAGTCTTAAAGCCTCATCTAAAGCTGTCAGGTGACTTGCGTTTACAGAAAAGTTTCTGTAGGTTAAAAGTGATACTAAAAAGTCTTTTGCGTGTTTTAATGACTCGTCATTGTCAATATCAGCTAAAGGGCAGAATCTTACCTGAGACTCACCACATAGATTTATCTGAACTCCACCTAAAGTCTTAGATAAGGCATCAAAGGATCCTCCCTTGTCAAAGGCAAAAATACTCATATGCTCATAACGCAAAAGGCTTATCATTAAGGCACCTAATAAAACAGACTTGCCGCTTCCTGGAGGTCCAGCAACAAGAGTTGCAGCTCTGTCATCTAAATGCAGATTAAGGTAACCTTTTGAATTGTCAGTTAATCTGACGTTCATAAGGCATGGAGCTTTAACACCGTTTTTTATGAAAAAAGGATTTTCTGAGTATTTATTGCCATGAAAAGGTGCTGATAAAGGCAGAAGGTTTGCGGTGATTTCATTTGAAAATAAAACCCGTCTTAAATTCTCCTCGGTATGGCCAGGAAGTGATCCTATATAGGCGTCTGTTGCGTTTACTGTTTCAACACGAAGTGAAAAACCGCACTCCTCAACTGTGGATGAGAGTTTCTTGCACTGTTTTTCAAGAGTACTCATGTCTTGAGAGAACATTAAAACAGTGGCGTTATATGCACCTAAAGTATTTATACCAAGCTCAATGTCTTTTGAAAGTTTTAAGTAATCATCTGCGCACTGCTTGGCGTTTTCATTGATCACAGCATCTTTTTTGCCTGTGAACTGATTTACAAAGCCAAGCACCTTCTGCTTCCACATGTTTCTAAGCTGTGTCACCTCAATTACTGAGCGCGCATAGCTTCTGCCTATGTATCTGCTAGAAAAGCGGTATTCAAAATCTAGTGAGTTTAGAGGTTTTAAAATACATGAACTTACTGCCTCTGGAAAACCGTCAACTGATGCAACGGCTACGTATTTTGTGTCAATTTTAGGAGTAAAACCAGGTTCGAAATCATAGGCAGACAAAAGCCTGTCAAGATAGAAATCATCGCCTGTGATCTTTAAGTTAATCTTATCTCCTCTTATGCATTCAAGAAGAAAGTCTACTGCCTCATGTCCTTTGATTTTTCCTTCATCATCTTTTATAAAGGAAAGTGGTTTTAACTTAAAATCAGTTTCAAAGCCTAAGATAAGATCATTTACCCTGTCAGTGAAATTTTTTAAAGCGTTGTTGTGACTCTCCATGCCATATAGTTCTGGCATTAGAAGAGATCTTATGTTTTTTACAATTTTTTTGGGAGTAAGTGCTGTAAATGTCAGGTAGAATTCGGTTTTGTACACACCGCTATCTGAAAGACAATCTGCTCTTTTTATAAAGAACTCTTTTCCTGCTTTAGGACCAAAGTATGTCAGATCAGATACAGCTGTGTCCTTTTTTCTTATCACATCAAAGTTCAGTGCAAAATCGCCTCTGAGCTTTTTTAAGGCTTTTGAGATCCTCTGCGTAATAACATCCACATGCTCGTCACTTTTAAACTCAAGATCACAGGGCTCAATTTTAAAGATCTTTAAAAAAGCTCCGTTTTTTAGCACGATGACATCATCACCTACGCATCTGCCATAGACTAGCAGATCAGAGAATCTGTCCTTTTGCCTGTGCTTTTTCAAGCGGAAGGTGGTATTTATGGTAATAAGCAGTGCGCAAACACTTACTGCTACAGCTATACCAATTGCGCTTAGATACAGAATATTTTGCATATATATCAGGTTAGGCAGAGTAATATTTCTTGTATCTAAGAGCTCTTATATAGAGCTTTAGATACATCGGATCTTCACGGGCCAACATATAAAGCACAGGATAGACTGCAGTAAATACAATTACTCCTGCCGCAATTCCCATGAAACTTCCAGAGCATAAGGCAATAAGAACTGAGAAAAAGCATAAAAGCATGCAGGATAAACGCTCACAGCCAAGAAAGAACAGTGAGCTTAGAACACCCTTTGGAAGCAGTACTTTATTTGCCATTTAAACTGTCACTTTCTGACTTGCAAAAGAGGCTTCAAATAAAGTGTTACGGTTTAAATAAACACTTCTGTCCTCTTTTAATTCTGAAATTCTTTTACAGGATTCACCAATATCAAGCTGATAGTCTTTAGTTAAACTCTGTCTTTCAAGTAGCATAAGTTCTGCATTTTCTTCACTAGAAAGCACAGCTCCATTAAAAAGACTTGAGATAATTGAATTGGCACCAAGAACCAATGACATCACAAGCACTAGATACACAATAGAGCGGACAAACCCTTTTATCTCTCCTCCTGTGAAAATAAGAGTGATGCCACAGGCTACAATGCCGATTACAGCACATGCATAGGCAACAGGTCCTGCTATGGATTTTTGAAGGGTTTTAAGCCAGCCCTCATAGGGGAGAACTGTAGAAGAGCTCTCTGCAGCCCCTGCAACATTTACAAGAGAGCACATAATTAAAAATATGACTACTGTCAGGACAGTCCTTTGATTCAATACTTTAAGCATAATGATTATTCCTTGTTATATCGAGTAAAAACTCACCGTTTTTTATGCCCTTTACCAGGGCTATTTCATAAAGGTGGCGGTAAGGCTCACGTTTTAATACCAATACAGCATCAATACACAGAGCAATAAGATCATCTAGCTGCTTTATTGGAGTGTCTTCACGACCTATCATAAGTTTCAGTCTTTCAAGGCACTGCCTTGAATTTCCAGCATGCATGGTGCAAAGACATCCGTTATGGCCTGTTGACATGGCATCCACCATGCTGAAGGCCTCTGCTCCTCGCACTTCACCTACAATGATCCTGTCAGGTGTTAGTCTTAATGACGATCTCACAAGTGCTGCCATTGAAACATCACATTTAGCATAAAGAGCCACACTGTTTGAGGAGAGTGGTCTAAGCTCTGGGGTATCCTCAATGGTTACAATCCTTTCATGAGGAAAAACCTTCTGAATGTAATTTATGATGGCATTTAAAAAGCTAGTCTTTCCGCATCCGGTCTGACCGCAGACAAGCAGATTGCGCCTGTCTCTTATAAGCTTTTCTAAAACCTTCTTGGTACACTCATCAAAAAAGCCTGAGTCTTTTAAATCATCAAAGGTCAGATTCAAAGCATGCATTGCTCTTAAACAGAACACAGGTGATGACACTACAGGAGGTATAAGTGCTGTGACTCTGCAGTTTAAAAAGTCTATTTCACCTTCTAAAACAGGATGATCTTTAGAGACTTCAACACCGTTTACAGTAGCTATGGTCCTGATAATGACATTTGCTCTATCACTATCAAGTTTTAAGATAAGTTCACTTTTTCCGTCAGGACATCTTGCGTATAAATCACCTGACGGATTTAACATCAGTTCTTCAACATGGTGATTTTTTAAGGCATCAAGAAGATCTCTGCCAAGAAGCGAGCAGAGATTCTCTTTGCCTCTTAAAAGTGAACTTCTTTGAGCTGCCATGTTTACCTCCACGGCAGATTATCCATATGAATTTTTAATGAGTAGAAAACAAGTGGTAAAAAGTGAATTGAAAGGATAGAACTGTTTGAATCTAATATAAAAAATAATGTGGATTTTATTGTAGAGATTTTCTGATGAAAATGATGGCAGGTAATATCAGATAAAAAAATTCTCCGTTAAGGAACAGACCTTAACGGAGATTTTTCGTTAATTATTAACTCGAGTTTCCCAGATAAAAAATTTAATTAAATCCAGATCTACTCTTG
>JBJEWY010000095.1:0-25244 GCA_051885305.1 Succinivibrio sp.
GGAATGCATTATAGACTTTTTTTAATAAGTGTCAAACGATTTTTTGATCTTTTTTCAAATTTTTATCGAATGTCGCATTTATCTGCCATTCTTACACTTTTACTTTAACCACAACTTTTGTAACCTGTGATTTTTCCTTGTAGCAGGCTCTTGGCTGATGCACTTCCTCAGGAGGAACCACTATAAGATCTCCTGCCTTCAGATTAACTGAAGTATAAAACTCAGGTGTATCGTAAAAATACACGTCGTTATCAGGTACTGATTCGTTAAGATTGCAGTCTTTTACTAAGGCCATTCCGAAGCTCTCATACCCTTCAGCAATATACTGAATGTCAAAATAATCCTTGTGAGATTCAAATCTGGCATCTTTAAAATCTACAGTTTCATATCGCTGTACCATTGCAAATACGCCATCAGAAATATCATATCTTCCATCAGCCATTTTGGCAGTGTCGTTTTCTGACAGCCACTTGTAGGCTAATTTAAATTTTTCATCAAGATAATCGTATTTTGTTACCAGATCCAAAGATGTTGAAAGCATAGTCTAGTCCTAAAAAGAATGTGAAAGATATTTTGTTCCATCAAGATGATACAGCTCAACAGAATTTTCTGTTATCAGAGCAAAACCTGCACCATTAGTACCTTTTGGAAGCGTCGTAGATCCTGGATTGATGTTTACAATACCAGATTCTTTTTTAAAGATTCCTGCTGCATGAGTGTGACCTGATAGGACAATATCGTCCTTTGTAAGTCCTATTTTTTCTAAGTCTTCAGCTGTATCCAGTTTAAACAGATGACCATGAGTTAAAAAGATCTTCTGTATTCCCCTCTCTTTTGGTACCAGAATATATCCGTAAGGAGCATTGCAGGGAAAGGAAAAAACCATTGAATCCACTTCACTGTCACAATTTCCTCTTACAGCAATAATTTTATTTCTGTATTCATTCAGAACTGAAGCAAGATCCATTGGATTGTAACTTCTTGGTACACAATTGCGAGGTCCATGATTTAACAGATCCCCTAATAATACAAGATAATCACATTTAAATTTATCAAAGTATGACAAAGCAGTTTTAGCTTCATCAGCTCCGCCATGAATATCTGACAGAACAAGATATCTCATCTGAAACAGTCCTTAATTTTCAAAATTCAATAATGTATTGTGTCAGTATACCAAAATCAAAGCTGTATATTGCTTTCTGTAGGCAAGAGAAAAAAAAAGACGGATATAAGCTGAAAATTATACAACTGCATCTCTTATTCAGGCTGCTAGTGTTTTAGCAGCTTCTGTTTTAGCCCCAGTTGCTAACGCTGCTGTAACACCTGACGTAGCATTAAAAGGTGACGCATCATATTTTCGTGCTGGTGTATACAGCCGTCACTTCAACGGAAACAAAGGTAATGTTGGTCGTTTAGGTAACGAGCATGACAACTACATTGAATTAGCACCTTCAGTAACATTATCAGAAGCTGATGGCACTGAATGGCGTTTTGTAACATCTTTTGCAATGTCAACTGATGAAGAAAATGCTTGGCAGTCAACTTCAGGTAAAGATGGTGAGTCAATTACCTTTGCAAACACTCAGGCCTATTTAAGGGTAAGTGGACTTATTGATTCAGATCCAGGTGCAACTATTTGGGCCGGTAAAAAGTATGTTCGTACAGATTCTCACGTAGTTGATAACTACTGGAGAAACGTATCAGGTAACGGTGCTGGTATTGAGAATGTATCTCTTGGCTCAGGCAAGTTCCGTGCTAACTGGACTCGCCGTGACGATGTAAGAAACTTCACTGCTAAAGCAATGGGTTACTCAACTGAAAATGCTCCAAGAAGAACTTCAACCAACATGTTTGACTTCAGCTATGGCTTCTCACCATTTGATGGTGCATGGTATGATGTTGGCTATACATTAGTTACCCCACAGCGTTATGCTGCAGAGTACTCAAACTACGGCTATAAGTTAGATGCAGAAGATGGTAAGGGTCACTTATTTACCTTAGTATTAGGTCATGGTCTGCTTGGCGGCTGGAATAACACTGTACTTCGTTACGTAAAAGGTTCTACCGCAGGTAACGGATTCTGGTCACACACCTATACTTCAGGAAATACTGATAGTTCATACAATGCTGAAATCATCAACTTCGGTCAGGTAGGTTTCACAGAGAATCTTGGTATGATTTATCACACTTGGTTTAACTTTGGTGATTATGAAAACTACGCAGGCAAATCAACAATTTCACGTGATTTCCAGGTTGTTTTACGTCCATACTACAAGTTAACTAAGATGACTAGACTGTTATTAGAGGCTGGTTTCTCTACTTCATCTGCTTCTGTAACAGAAAAAGGTGTAACCACAGACAGCAACTCACAGGATCAGAAAGTTACTTTAGCATATGCATTAACTCCTGATGCTGGCAATGCTTGGTCACGTCCTGAGATCAGATTCTTTGCTACCTATAAACACTATGGTCACGACAGACACGTAGGTTCATGGGGCACTGATTTCACTGTTAAGAATGACGAGACTGGTAAGGTTGAATCATTATGCAATGGCCGCAAGACCGAGTCCTTCTTCGGCGTACAGGCTGAATCATGGTTCTAATTACAACAGCTAGTTGTAAATACTAATTAAGTTGAGGCGACAAATAGGTCGCCTCAATTGTTTATCCCGTCGCAATTTTTATGCATTTCTTTCAATATATTCAAAGAAGCAATCATCCTAGAGAGCATCAAGTATACTTTCTGACTTATTTGAAGAAAACTCATGTAACAAAATAAACTGTGCATAAAATAATCACTAAGAGTAAACAGTTCAAATGAAAATTATTCCTTCAAATCTTAGGAGATGCTTATGAATTTTTTTTGCACAATTAGTTTTGGTTACAGAAAATATCGCAATTTATCTTTCTGGATACAAAATACCGCACAGGCTATGCATGTGGTATCTCTGTGATAGGTGTGAATATTTTTTGAACCTATCAGATCTCCTCTGCATTTTCTGCAGAATGGTGGTAATCAGATGTTGCAATCATCTAACTATCACTGAAACATTATTTGTGAAGGTTTCTTCATAGAATAATAGATTTCTTCGTTCTAACGTTTTGTCATGAAACGCAACACTTTACGGCATTCTTAACTGTAAAATTCAGTTCTTCTGTTTTCTTAATCAGCTTAACATCCGAATTTCTCAAAATTAATATTTTTCAAAAAGGTGAGGATTATAACAACTCCGTAAACGTTTGTAGTCTATAGTGTATAGTATCAATGTTCAATATAGGGATTATTGTCATGACTGATATTAAAAGTATTATCAAAGATGGAAAAGCAGTTCTTGGAATTGAATTCGGTTCCACAAGAATCAAGGCGGTTTTAATTGAGCCTGAAACATTCAAGCCAATTGCTCAGGGAGCTCATGAATGGGAAAACCGTTTGGAAAATGGTATCTGGACATATCATCTTGACGATATCTGGACAGGTCTACAGGATTGCTATAAAAAACTGGTTGATGATGTAAATAAACAGTATGATGTAGCACTCACCAAACTTGCGTCAATTGGCTTTTCTGCCATGATGCACGGCTATATGGCTTTTGACAGTAATGGCGATCAGCTTGCTGAATTCAGAACCTGGCGCAATGCTAACACTACAGAAGCTGCAGAAAAACTGACAGAATTATTCCAGTTCAATATTCCAGAAAGATGGTCTATCTCTCACCTTTATCAGTGCATTCTTAACAAGGAAGATCATGTAAGTAAAACAGCTTTCTTTACAACTCTGGCCGGTTATGTGCACTGGATGCTTACTGGTGAAAAGGTCCTAGGAGTTGGCGATGCAGCAGGCATGTTCCCTATTGATTCAGAAACCATGGACTACAGAGATGATTATCTCAAGAAGTTTAATGCTCTGCTAAAAGAAGAAGGTATGCCATTTAAACTTGAAGATCTTTTGCCAAAAGTTCTTTGCGCAGGAGATGTTGCTGGCTCATTAACAGCTGAGGGCGCAAAACTGCTTGATCCTACAGGAGATCTGCAGCCTGGCTGTCCATTATGTCCACCAGAAGGTGATGCTGGTACTGGCATGGTTGCCACAAATTCTGTAGCAAAGAGAACAGGTAATGTATCAGCAGGAACCTCAATTTTTGCCATGGTGGTTTTAGAGAAGGCTCTAAAGCAGCTGCACAGAGAAATTGATAATGTGACTACACCTGACGGACTTCAGGTTGCAATGGTGCATGCAAACAACTGCACATCAGATTTAAATGCTTGGGTTGGTTTATTTGCCGACTTCCTCAGAATATCCAATATCAAGATGGATACAACCACTCTGTTCAAGACACTTTACAATGATGCTCTTGAAAATGGTGCTCCTGATTGTGATGGTATTATCACTTATGGATACCTATCTGGTGAGAATATCACCTCAGTTTCTGAAGGAAGACCTCTTCTTGCCAGAATGCCAAACTCTAAGTTTACTGTAGCAAATCTTTTCAGATCCAATCTAAATACCTCCTTAGGAGCTATAAGACTTGGAATGAACATCCTAAATGCCGAAGGTGTAAAGATTGACAAACTATTGGGGCATGGCGGTCTGTTCAAGACTGAGCGTGTAGGTCAGAGTATCATGGCTGATGCGCTTAATACTCCTGTATGGGTAATGACAACAGCAGGAGAAGGTGGTGCCTGGGGTATAGCTCTTTTGGCTGCATATGTTGAACATAAAAAATCAGCTGTAAGTCTGCCAGATTTCCTTAATAACAGCGTGTTTACATCTGCTAAGGCATCAAAGATTGATCCTAATCCTGAAGGTGTAAAGGGATTTAACAAGTTCCTTGAAAGATATGTTCTGTGTATTGGAGTTGAAAAACAGGCGGTTGAATGCCTTAAAAGTTAACCAATAATTGTGCATTGTATATTAAGCCACAATCAGATGATCGTGGCTTTTTGTACATAAAAAATCGCATCCATAACTAGAAGCTTTACGGATGCGACTTGTTTTGAGAATAAAACTATTCTACATCGGCATCA
Organism: Succinivibrio sp.; assembly: GCA_051885305.1. Lineage (GTDB taxonomy): Bacteria > Pseudomonadota > Gammaproteobacteria > Enterobacterales > Succinivibrionaceae > Succinivibrio. Next base: position 5,026 of record JBJEWY010000095.1, read on the forward strand.
GATTCATTATCCTCGTTAGATTCTTCGACAAAGTCATCTTCTGCGCTGTTATTTTCCTCAGGCTCTACATCCACTTTTGGTTCAGGCTTTGGCTCTGGCTTTGGCTCTGGCTTTGGAGCTATATCATGCTTGATTTTAAGAACAGCACGGTTCAGAGCATCCTGAACACCAGCCTTTCCTTTCATGATGTCGCTTAGAGCATCATTCATAGGAACCCATACACTTGCCATTTCAGGAATTGATGGCATAGGCTCGGCATTCAATGCTTGCACAGCAACTGCGTTAGCAAAATCGTCGTTTTTAATTAGAGGATTCTCAAGTACTTTTGTCAGCGGTGGAATTTCCTCGATCAGAGTATAACGCTGCAGTGCATTCTGTTCCTGATTGAGGTAACGAAGAAGCTTTTCAGCCAAATCCCTGTTTTTACAATCCTTGGTTATAGCATAACCTCTAAATCCTAAGAATGGGCACATGTAATTGCCATTTGGAAGTTTTGGTAGAGGAGCTACACCATAATTAAGACCAGAGGCTGCAATACCTTCAAGTTCCCAAGGACCAGTGATAATTGCAGCAGCTTTCCCTGAGGTAAACAGTTTTGTAAGCACTCCCCAGCCATCGTCACCTAAGACCTCCTGCGGAAATACGTTCTGTACAAAGTGTTGAAGGTACTTTATACCTTCAACTGCTCCAGAATTATTAAGGCCGATATCATTTGGATTGGTTCCGTTATTTCCGAATACATATCCGCCATACCCCTTGAGGAAGCCATAGGCAAAGTAAACATTATCCCATTTACCGTAAATACCCCATTTACCCTTGGATTTCATGGAAGATGAGAAGTTGTAATAATCTTCCATAGTTTCAAATGGATATTTGAGCAGATCCTGGTTGTAGTAAACAACCATGGTCTCAACTGATCGCGGACATGCATATATCTGACTGTTATAGGTGAAAGCATTAATAGATTTTTCTATATAGTCCTTCTGATCCTGCTGCATAAAATTAATTGGCACAATCAGTTGTTCTAAAGCAGCAGCACCAAGTCTATCGGCAGGAAGCATCAGGATATCAGGAAGTTCGCTACCATCCTTCATTGCCTTTTTGTAAGTATTGATATGATCTACATATGGTGTTGATTCAATAAGCTTTACTGTAACACCATTTTCTTTTTCAAATTGAGAAATGGCTTTTTTAACACCATGACCTTTAGCCTCATCCTCCCACATCACAAGAGTTTCTGCCACTGACTGGAACGACACAGTAGCGAGGACTAATGCCCCTAACAGCGTAGTCAACTTCTTCATACTATAACTCCTTATGTTTGCACATCCTACCTATAAGTTTAGATTATCTTTATTTACGATGTGCATTAGACACTTCATTTTCTAAAGATAAAACTGCCTGTTTTTCAATAAATTTTCCAGCCTTCGTAAGAATAGTCTGTATATTCTCATTAGTATGCTCTACATCTGATATCGCTTTATCCATAGCTTTCCAGACGTGATACATCACAGGCGAACTTGGCATATTGACTGAGCGTGATGACTGCTCGGCAATCACCTGTACAAGTTCATCTGTTGCTAGATTCTCATCTCCTAGCACTGAAAGTATAGGTGGGATCTGAGAGGTAATTTCATATCTCTTAATTGCATTATCATGTTCATTCAAATAACGTAAGAATTTTTCAGCTAGTTCCTGATTTCGACTGAACTTTGAGATCGCATAACCTTTTGTTCCTAGAAATGAAGACATAGGAGAACCATTTGGAAGAACTGGTAAGGTTGAAACGCCAAAATTTACACCAGCTTTTCTGTAATCCTCTATAGCCCAAGGACCATTGATTACTGCAAGAGCCTTTCCTTGAGAAAAGAGTTTGTACATAACAGTATAGCCATCGGAATTCTTATCATAGTCGATAATCATTCCATCGTTATACATACTGCGCAGAAGCTTCATTGCTTTTACCGCACCCTCGTTGTACAGACCTGTGTGGGTAAAATCCAGAGAGCCATCCAGTTCGGTTTTAAATATGTACCCCCCGTATCCATAGATAAGACCAAAAGTGGTATAAAACTCATCCCATCTTGCTAAAAGAGCATATTTTCCTTCTTTTTTCAGATCTTTTGACATCTGGATGTACTCAATAAGACTCTGAGGGGGATCTTTTATGAGATCCTTATTGTAAAAAAGGATTAGATTCTCAATAGTCTTTGGCACAGCATAGATTTCACCATTAAAAGAAACAGATGCCACAGAATTTGGTAGATATAACGGAGCATCAAACTGCATGAATGAGATTGGAACAATCAGATCTTTTGTATATGCATTTCCAACAATATCGGCAGCAAGAGTGAGAATGTCTGGTCCCTGTCCCTGAGGCCCGTATTTTATCAGTTCATTGAGCTGCCTCTGCATCATTACTTCTTTTACAGTTACTTTGCAGTCATTCTGTTTTTCGAATTCCTCTACAAACGATGTTACAGAATCAGATCTAGTCACATCCTCCCATACAACAAGCTCTGTTTTTGCAAAAGCAGGAACTGATAATACTGATAGTGCAGCAAGTGAACAAATGCACTTAGTTATTCTCATAATTGATCCTTTTTCACAGCAATGCAGAATTACATACCAGCTCTGAATGCTTCTATCTGATAATTGATATGCTCAGAAGCATTTTTCAGAGAATCTTTTACACTGTGCTTTCCACTTATAGCAGCGCGTAAAGCTTCATCAATTGGTCCCCAGACTTCAGACATCTCAGGTACAGATGGCATAGGGACAGCGCGACTTGCCTGAACAGCAATAGCATTAGCAAATTCGTCATTTGTAATTATTGGATCTGCCATTACAGCTTTTACAGGAGGAATTTCCTTGGTTTCTGTGTAGCGTAATTTTGCATATTTAGGCTGACTGATATAACGCAAAAACTGCTCTGCTAGTTCATGATCTTTTGCCCAAGTTGATATTGCATATCCCTTTACACCTAGAAATGAACTCATTGGTCTTCCGTTTGGAAGAATTGGCAGAGGAGCTACACCAAAATTGATATTTGAGTTTGAGTATGGCTCAAGAGCCCATGGTCCATTGATAACAGCAGCAGCTTTGCCTGATGTAAAAAGATTATCTATAACTGCAATTCCATTATTTCCTTTGATCTTGTTAGGGAAACATCCAGCATCAAAGAACTTCTTTACAAATTCAATGCCTTCAATTGCACCTTCATTGGCAAGACCAAGATCTCTAGCATCGATATTGCCGTCAGAGTCCGTACCAAATACGTAGGCACCAAATGGTTCTATAGCACCGTATGCATAATAAAAAGTATCCCACTTGGCAAGAAGACCATATTTCTCCTCATCAGAATTGATTTCTCTTAGAGAATAATCAAAATAATCTTCGAATGTATCTAGCGGGTGCTTGAGTCTGTCTTTGTTGTAGAACATGACAAGAGTTTCTACAACTTTTGGAACAGCATAAATATCTCCGTTTTGAGCGAAGGCTGAGACTGCGGATCTGATAAACTTATCCTGATCCTCCTGCATGAATTTAACTGGGGTTACAAGCCCCTGAACAATTGCACCACCAATTCTGTCTGCTGGCAGCAGAAGAATATCGGGACCTTCACCTAAAGGCCCCTGCAGTCTGAGTCTGTCAGCCTGTGTCAGAAAATCAACTTCTTTTAATTCAACTGAACAATTAAATTCTTTCTCAAAATCATGAACAGCCTGTATGGTTCCCATTGATTTGTGGTCGTCTTCCCATACATAAAGCTCACACTTACCACTTTTTGCAAGGGCATTAGATGAGAAAAATACAGTTGCAGTAATCAGAGCTAATTTTGTAAGAAATTTCATTTACATCCCCTAAGAACAGAAGGAACAAATGTCATTTGATCCCGTTAATTTTCTGTGATTATTTTTATGCACACTTATAGTTAATTTTAATGAATATTGTTAATAAGTATAAGTATTTATTTGTGATAAGTATCTCAATGTAGCTATTCTTAACGTTACGGGAAGGTGAATTTAATACAATCTATTTATTTAGTTATGTTCTTTTCTTTATAAACTGTCATTTTGAAGCGAATCTTATGACTTGAGAAACAGGATTTTTGTATACATAAGCAATCACATAAGAAATGTTATAAACAACATGCATTCCCTACCTCCTATAGTAGTCTCTGTAAGTTGTGTCACATGTTTGTTTACTGTGTTCTTTATTCATCTACAGACAGGTATATCAGGCTGCTAGTGTATTTGCTGCAGCTGTCGCAATTCCTGCACATGCAGATTATACTCCTAATGTATACTTTGGTGGTTACATGCGTTCTGGTGTAGCTTCTGAGCATATTACTAACAACTTTGGTAAGGCTGCTGGTCGTTTAGGCGCTGAGTCAGATACTTACGGTGAAATCTTCCTGGGTACCGATGTTGCTAAAGTTGACGATACTGTATGGTCAATTAACACCATGTTAGCCGTTTCTCATGATGGTTATCAGGGTGACTGGGTATCATTAGGCGACTGTGGTGCTTTACGTCAGTTCTATGGTTCAGTCAAAGGCATTATTGATTCAGACTTAGATGCAAGTGTATGGGTTGGTAAGAGATTCTATCGTCGTGAGGATATCCATATTACCGATAAGTACTATCATGATGTTTCAGGTAATGGTGCTGGTCTTGAGAATTTATCTGTAGGTCCAGGTAAGTTATCTGTTGCTTGGTTACGTAATGATGATAGCCTTGATTACAAAGAAAACTATAATGATACTTTATACAAGGTTGTTGGTGGCAAGCCAAGCAAAGTTGCACTTCATTTCTTTGATGTAGAGTACGATTTCCCTGTATGGGACGGTGCTAACATGGAAATTCGTAACACCTATTTATTACCTAAGAAAGATAGTGATAACTCATGGTATAAAGCAGAGACAAAAGGTACCAACAATCTTATGATTGAGTTAAGCCAGGGCTTCTCTGCAGGCTGGAACAAGACTGTGTTACAGTATCAGTATGGTCCACAGGCTGGTATGAACGTATTCGGATTCCAGAGATGGGGTGCTGGTGATGGCCAGACTGGTTTAGCAGACAGTGCTTGGGGCTTCAACTTAATGAACTTCGGTGAGATTCACTTCACAGAAAACTTTGGTATGTTCCATGTTATTGCTGGTCATTATGCTGGCGGCAGAGATGGAAGAGCATACTACGAAAACGGCCTGTTAACCGCTGTTGAACAGTCAAGCTTTAAAGAGAGAAAGGCTTTCCAGTTAGTTGTTCGTCCATACTATAAGCTGACCAAGATGACAAGACTGTTATTAGAGGCTGGTTTCTACACTGAGTCAACAACTGAATGGTCTATGAAGAAAGTTGGCGATCTGAACTTTGTTGATACTCCAACAAAGAACTCTCAGGCTAAGAAAGTTACTGTAGCTTATGCTTTAACTCCTGATGCTGGCAATTTCTGGTCACGTCCTGAGATTCGTTTCTATGCTACATACTTAAAGGGTGGTAACGAGCAGGGTACACTGGGTCAGTATGGTGCTGCTAACTACACTGTTCAGTCAGCTACTGATGCAAACTACAGCTACAAGCATCAGAAGAACAACCAGTTCCTTTTCGGTGCACAGGTTGAGGCATGGTGGTAATTTGATTACACCAGTATAAAAAGGAAACTTTTTATAATAACCCTGTTATTGATCAATAGATTGATAACAGGGTTTTCTGTTTTAACCTTTTCAGAACAATTACTAATATTCAACAGCATATATGTAACTTATTGATTTCAACAAGAATATAAATGTTTTGCTTATACTGATTGATAACAAATTTGTGAATGCGCAGAGGGGGAAGAAAGATTACTGCTGAGTAGTGTTAATCTTTATAAGATTAAAAAGATAAGCATAATAACAGCCAACTGTATAAACAATTGAGGCGAGCTATTGGCCGCTCATATCATTTCTGATTTCATATACAACTTTAGGATCTTATAAATATTTATTCCGCACAGCAGAATTTCTGTTTCACCGTTACTAACTATCATGAAATCATTATCTATCCATATAATCAAAAGTTCTAGATAGAATTTTTATAGAGACATGTATGCTGTTCAAAAATATCGATTATTCAAAATAACCTAAAACTAAACCCCTGTTATCAACCAAGCGATCAATAACAGGGGTTATACAAAAAGGATAAACCTTTTTATGTGATGGTATTCAGATTACCACCAAGCTTCAGCCTGTACACCGAAGAGAGTGTTGCTGGTCTTTGAGCTGCCGTATGAAGCAATGGTCTGGCCATTCTGCTCTAATGAACCACCTACAGAACCGAATGATGAGAAGTCAAGACCGTTCTCATTACCGTGTAAGTAGGTTACGAAGAGACGAAGCTCTGGACGTGACCAGAAGTTGCCTGCATCAGGAGTAATAGCATATGCTAAAGTATACTTCTGACCCTGCTTGTTAGTGGTCTGTGAGCCGAATAAACCAGTAGTAGCATTGTAGGTGTGGTTCTTTTCTGACTCAGTGTAGAAACCAGCCTCAAGATATAAACGGGTCATCTTTGTCAGTCTGTAGTATGGACGAACAACAATCTGGAATTCCATATCCTTATCACGTGCACCAGCATACTGATTTGCGTCCTTAGCACGGAAGAAAATGTTGTTGTCATAGCCTGAAGCATATGAACCGTACAATACATGGCATAAACCTAAGTTCTCAGTAATGTGGAACTCACCAGTATTGATTAAGGTCCAACGATAAGCGTGGTTTGCATCACCATCGGTATCTAACCAAGCAGGTGTACCAAATGCGCCCCACTTAACGTTTGAACCGTGAGCAAACTGAATTACAGTCTTGTTCCAACCAGTGCTGAAGCCCTGAGATAACTCAGCAGCAAATAACTGAGCCTGCTTGTACTCGTTTGATGCGCTGTACCACTTCTTAGCGTTGTCGTGAGTATCTCTCTGTGGAATAAAGTAGGTACCACGTAACTCTAAGTTTGCGCCATCCCATAATGAGTGATCATACTGAACATCAATCATGTGTACAGATGCAAATGATGGCTTGCCACCATTAACAGTTACATCGGTACCGTCATAGTTTGACTTGTATGAAGCACCATCGTCACGACGTAACCATGCAACAGATAATTTGCCATCAGCAAGTGACAGGTTCTCAACACCAGCACCCATACCTGAAATATCGTAGTAGTACATATCAGTGATATGTAAATCTTCACGATGATAGAATCTCTTACCTGCCCAAACAGAAGCATCTGGATCGCTATCAAAGAGGCCTTTAACATTTAAGTTAAATTCACGTAATGCAACTCTTACGTTCTCTACATTATCGGTGCTTACGCTGCTACCATTAACCTGAACATTGTTGGTTGACTGCCAGTCACGGTTGTACTGAGCAGATAAAGCCATACGTGAGTTTACAGTCCAAACAGTATCATCAACCTGAGCAACATCAGCGCCTAAGAAAATTTCGCCGTAGGTGTCATTTTCAGCACCTAAACGACCAACGCGATGTACGAGATCATCGGTCTTATTAAAACGCTCACTCATTACACCTGAACGGAAGTAGCCACCAAAATAGGCGTTTGGTGTGTAGTTAGCCTGTGCAGCTGGGGCTAAAACAGAAGCTGCAAGTACACTAGCAGCCAGAAGAGTTACTTTTTTCATATTTTTTACATCCCATAATTAAACGACATGTCAATATTCATGTCTGTGCTAATTTTGATATATGACAATTTTAAACTCAAACGAGAATTATAAAAAAAGTGACGTACAACTCATTTATTCTTAACAAACAGCATTTATATGTGATTTTTATCACAGTAATATTGTGAACTTTTTTAATTTTTACCTACATATTGAAGCTATTTTTTTTGCAGATATAAGCCATTATATAGATATCCTCTATATTGTTTTTAGTATTTTCTCTTTAATAATCATATAGTAATAGATTTAAATTTCGTTTTATTGATTGCTTTAACCATAAATATGCATTTAAGACTTAAGAATTATTTTTTGAATCCAAAGACCAAAATCCGATTTTTATCAGATTTAGGTAAAAAATGGGCAAATACTACATTTTTTTAAACTATATTCATAATTCTGAATTTTTCTAAACATGACAATATTCATACAAGCACAATCTTTTCCGTAACGTTATCATATTTTTTCAAAAATATTTTTATTTATAAATACCTTTATTTTTAAATAGTTAGTTGGTTTTTGATAATAATTTGCAGAATTAGCAGATAATACCTCGCAACGTTTAGGGATAATAATAATCGTTAAAACCTACTGACATATCTAGAAAATTACGCAATTGCAAGGCATTTGAGGATCTGAATGAGGTTAATTTCGATAATAAAATCGAACCATACATAAAGGTGATGATAAGGATATTAGTCGATATGATCTTATTTCAAGAAGATAGTAAAAAACGTGTTATATAAAATTTTGAGAATTAGAATTATCAAAAAAATTTTTGAAAAGGCAATAAAAAATACTGCACTTGGCGAGATCAAATGCGGTAGTTCAAAGAATTGGTATAAGCAGAAAATGGCTATTGCCAGAAATTACATCTAAGTGTCAGGTGCTAGTTTAGCCTACTAATTTTTCTGCCCCATAACTTTTATAAGTAAAATATAGGATACCAAATTTGTTTTGTCAAAATCAGCAGCACCTTGACAGCACACAGATTACAGCAGAACTAAATGCCAAGTTTTGCACCTGAGATAATGTTATAACAAACAGAAAACAAACCATATAACAATATCTCAGGCATCATCAACATTGGCAGTACAACTATGGATTAATTATTTTTCACTGCGTTAAGACTCATCCTTCTTTTTAAGACCACTTAAAAAATCACATTTCGATGGATCATAGTCACAGTCGTATTTAGCAAGTGCCCAAGCAATTCTTGCAATGCGGTTTGCAATAGAGAGAACAATCTTCTGCCTGTGCTCACTGTTTTCAAGTCTTATCAGTATTTCAAGACTCATATCTTTGCAGGTTCGCTTAGTATAGGAAATAAAGGCCATCGCGGCCATATATAAAAGAGGTTTTATATTTAGAGCACCACCTTTTCTTATAGACAGATTCTTGATTTTACCTCCTGTTCCTGTAACTCTTGGAACAACACCCAAAGCAGCAGAAAAGCGTCTTGCAGATGAAAAACTCTCATAAGTACCATTCATTGCAGTAAACAGTGATGCCGCAACTATTGGACCTACACCAGGTATTGTCATAAAGTGACAGCATAGAGAGTTGCTTTTTGAAAAGTTATAAAGATATCTGTCTATTTTTATAAGTTTTTCCTGAAGACTTCTAAGAGTTGCCTCATAGGTATCTTTTATAAGCTCAAAACCATCAAAAGACAGTGAATTACTTTTTTCAAGCTCATAGAGTATTTCATCTGCCCCATCTAAAATCTGATTTGTCCCGGGTCCTTTTACCGCCCCCATTTCATAAAAAGTGGAGCGAAAGGAATTCATGCACTGAACCTTCTGTTTAGTAAGCTGTGCCCTTAGTGTAAAAACAGATGCTAGAGACTGAGTAATTTCTGATTTGACATGAACGACAGGAACTGTAGGACTTACAGTTGCCCTGAATATCAAGGAAGCATCAATACTATCGCTCTTATCTTTAAGATTTCCCAAAGCTCTGATATTTGCTGCAGGCATGATCTTGCATTCATGTCCAAATTCAGGAATTATTCTTCCAAAATAATTGCACTGACCGCAGGCTTCAAAGCCTACAAGCAGTTTGCCAAAATCTGAATTTGTAAAAAAATCCTCAAACTGCTCTCTTGTTAAAGCCTTGTTGATGAGTTTTCCTGATCTGATATCCACATAACAAATCTGAAAAGTTCTAGATGCTAGATCCACACCTACAGGAAACAAGCCCGATTTTAAAAAGTTTCTGACAAAAGAAAGCTCTGAACTGCTTAACTGTCTTAGTCTGCTCATATACACCTCCGGTTTAACGTATTTGCATTACAAAAGGCTGTCTGAAGTTAAACCAGCACCAAACCTGGAGGAATATTATTTGAGGTATATATGTTGGAAATAAAAACAGAATTTCTGCAAAAAAGCAGAACTGATTTGGAATGGTAAATGGAAAATTAGACTGAAGTATCTAAAAGACACAATTTAGTACAAAAATTCGCCTGACAGTAAGCAGATCCCTTTAACACAGCTATTACTGATGATTGAACTGATTTAAATAGTTCACGTCAACACTGCTGTTGTTCTGCTGCTCACCAATAGATGGGTGCAGGGCACTTACTGCCACTGCTGCAATAGCTGAAACAATAGCCAAAACGATAAGAATCCCATTAGCCTTAGTCATAGTCACTACCTCAATCTTTATAATTATTCTCTTATGCTTGTTTGATTGATGTAATATTCAGAGTTATTTATGATGTATTTTTATAGTGTTTCTGTACTACTAAGATTAGTTCCTAATTATTAATAATGGTAACGTTTTGCGGGGCGTATGTGACGCCCCGCAAATTTAGTTTTACAAAAATGTGATCGTTATTTCTTATTTTCAGGGATTGAACCTTCAGCTTTAAGATTCATCAGCTTGCTCTTGTGTGAAGTTACTAATGCCTGCATTACGATAAACAAACATAGCAGCACACCTACCACAATTTTGGTCCACCAGGCAGAAAGAGTTCCCTGGAAGGAAATGATGGTAAGGATAGTCCCCTGAATCATTACACCTAAGAGGGTCCCTGGCATAAAGCCTACACCGCCCATAAGCTGAGTGCCACCGATAACAGACGATGCAATTGCATCCATCTCCATGCCAAGTCCATGCATGGTATATCCTGAGAGCATGATCCATGAGTAGGTTATACCGCCTAAGGAGGCACAGAATCCTGATATCACATAAACTCTGATACGGATTGAATCAACCTTAAGGCCCATAAGTCTTGCTGACTGCTCATTACCGCCTATGGCGTAAACACCACGACCAAATGAGGTGTAGCGCAGAATGATTGTTGCGATTACAACCATGCACAGCGCAATTAAGGCACCTAATGAAATAAAACATCCTCCGATTTCCAGTGATACAAAAGCAAGATCTGAATACAGTGCATTATCAATTGGCACACTGTCACGGGATAGAATTGCTGTAAGACCACGACAAAGGAACATGGTACCTAAAGTTACAATGAATGGTTGCAGACGGAAAATTGTAATAAGAAAGCCGTTTAAAAGTCCAACAACAGTACCAATACAAAGCACTATTGCCATACAGACGTAAGGACTTAAAGTGGTATCACGCATTAAAACAGCAAGTGTCATGCATGATAAAGCCACCACCGCACCTACTGACAGATCGATTCCACCGAATCCTGAGATAATGGTGAAAGTAATACCGACAGTCACAATGATCAAAGGAGCATTATCAATGAACAGGTTTAAAAACACCTGTGGTGAGAAGAATCCTTCAAAGGCAACTGCCCCCATTGAAAAGAGCAGAACAAACAGTACCGCTGTGACATAGAACGGAAAGTTCTGAGATGACACCAGATTTGATAAGAATCTACGCATGATTATGCCTCCCCTGCACCAGCTACAGCCTTCTGCTGATGTCTGAACTTATAGTCACGATACATCTGCTTGAACTTTTCTGACTGAATTACAATGATAAGCAGAATTACAATTGCCTTTACAGCAGGAAGTCTGTCTGATGACACACCAACAGCATACATGGTGGTTGTCAGAGTCTGAATGGTAATGGCGCCGATAATAGTTCCACCTATGTAATATCTGCCACCGACCATAAGAGTGCCGCCTAAAGTCACCGCTAAAATGGCATCCATTTCCATGTTAAGGCCAGCGTTGTTGGCATCAGCAGCTCTGATGAGAGAGCCTTCGATTAGACCAGCGGTACCAGCACAGAAACCAGAGAAGATGTAGACGGCAAACAACACGGCAGTAACCTTGATGCCAGAGTATCTTGCAGCATTGGCGTTGATACCTACAGCCTGAATCATAAGACCTATGGAAGTCTTCTTGTCTAAAAAGATCACAAGAATAATCATCGCAAGAGCAATGAGCATAGCAGTTGGCAGCATCACTCCTGGAATATTGCCGCCTATATAGGCAAATGGCTTGTAATAGACGGTTATGATCTGACCGTCAGTCATAAGCTGGGCAATACCTCTACCTGCTGTCATCAAAATGAGAGTTGCCACCATAGCCTGAATTTTAAACTTGGCAACTAAAGTACCATTCCAGATACCGGCTAAAATTCCCATCAGAAGCGAGCAGATAATTGCCACAAAGAAAGGATGACGGGGAATTCCTGCAATATCACCGCCTAAAAGTACGCAACAAGTTGCAGAAGAAATGGCAACAACAGCACCAACAGAAATATCAATACCGCCAGTTGCAATCACAAAGGTCATACCAAGAGCCAGAATGATAAGAGATGATGCTCTGTACAGAATATCAATAGGTCTTCCGTACAGGTTTCCGTTATCCATGATCTGGATCTTAAAGAAATCATCCACAAAGAATGCATTGAACAAAAGCAGAACAGCAAGTGCCACAAGAGGCAGTGCCAGTGAACTTGATGTGAATTTTTTAACAAGATTTGCCATGGTAATCTCCTGCTATTGCCTGCATGATATGAGCAGTTGATATTTCGTCATCATTTAGCTCAGTTACTTTCTCGTGATCTCTTATCACCAGAATTCTTGAACAGGTTCGAACCATCTCCCCCATTTCACCTGAGATAAACACCACCGACATTCCCTTTTCTTTTGCAAGTGATACAGACAGAGCCTCAATTTCAGTTTTGGTACCAACGTCAATACCACGGGTTGGCTCGTCTAAAATCAGAAGATTAGGTTCTGTTGCAAGCCATCTTGCGATAATCACCTTCTGCTGATTGCCACCAGAGAGATTCTTGATTAGCTGCTCACGATCAGAAACCTTGATCCTTAAAAGATCTATATAGTAATCAGCAAGCTTTACCTGCTCCGACTTTGGCATATGACGGAACATGCCGTTTTTTGCCTGAAGGGCTAAAATAATGTTTTCTCTTACAGATAAATCACCGATGATTCCCTGCACCTTTCTATCCTCAGGACAGAAAGCTACACGTTTTTTCATCATGTCCATAGGAGATTTGACAGAGACCTCAAGACCGTCAATCAAAATCTTTCCTGATGATTTAAGCATGGTTCCAAAAAGGGTTTCTGCAATCTCTGATCTGCCAGATCCCAAAAGACCTGCAAATCCTACAACCTCACCTTTTTTGATATTCATTGAAAGGTTTTTAACCTTACCAGGTACAGTTACATGATTAGCCTCAATAAAGACCTCATCACTTGCCCTTGATTTATCAACGTTGGTTTCAATCTCCCCTTCCTTTACTTCCTTACCCATCATCTTTGAGATAAGTTCAATTCTTGGAAGGTTTTTAATTTCGTATTCACCGACATATTCACCATCTCTTAAGATGGTTACACGATCACAGATGGTATAAATCTGCTCTAAAAAGTGGGAAATAAAGATAATAGAAATTCCCTGAGTCTTCAGATTGCGCATGATCCTGAAAAGACGCTCTGTCTCGTTTTCAGATAAAGATGAGGTAGGCTCATCTAAAATCAGCACCTTGCATTTGGTATCAATTGCACGGGCAATTGCGATCATCTGCTGCATGGCAACAGGATAGAAATTCAGTTCTTTTGAAACATCAATATCAATACCAAGCTCTCTTTTCAGAAGATCAGATGCATTCCTCTGCATGGTAGACCAGTCTATTCTGCCAAACCTTCCGCGAGGTTCACGACCAATGTAGATATTCTCGGCTACAGACAGATTGGCGCACAGGTTTACTTCCTGATATACAGTGGAAATACCCATTTTCTGACTGGCAAGAGGTGTGGTTGGCTCAATTTTCTGATTGTTGAAAGTGATCTCGCCGTGAGTCTTGTGATACACACCTGTAAGAACTTTTACTAAAGTTGACTTACCAGCACCGTTCTCACCCATTAAAGAGATGATTTCACCTTTTTTCAGATTGAAAGATACATCTTTGAGCGCTTTAACTCCAGGGAAGAACATGTCGATGTGTCTCATCTGCAGAATGTATTCATTATCTAAGGCCATAAAGCCCTCCTCATGCAGGTGTTCTTCGCAATTATGCTTGTATTGATATTGTTGCTTGAATGTGGGGACAGTTGTCCCCACTGCTTTTGTTGTTATTAGTACTTGCGGCTTGGGAATACATCAGCTGCAACTTCGGCAGGATATACGCCCTCTTCTACGAATACGCTCTTAGGAACAGACTCGCCATTTAAGATCTTCTTGGCAGTTTCAAAGAAGAGTTCACCCTGAAGAGGATTACACTCAACAGTAGCATTGGCCTTGCCATCGATCATAGCTTGGAAGATACCCTTTACACCATCAACAGAAACGATAACGATATCTTTCGCAGGCTTAAGACCTGCAGCCTCAATAGCCTGAATTGCACCTAATGCCATATCATCATTCATGGCAAAGAGCACATCAATGTCATTGCGGTATGACTTTAAGTAAGACTCCATAACTTCCTGTCCCTTCTGACGGGTAAAGTCACCGGTCTGAGAAGCTAAGATCTTGTAGTTACCTTTGTTTGGAGACTCATTTAAAGCATCGTTGAAGCCGTTACCACGACCAGTGGTTGCAGATGCACCTACAGTACCTTCTAAGATAACGATGTTAATCTTGTCGCCACCATTGCGTGGTTTGATATTCTTTTCTGCAATATAGGTATCAAGCCAGTCGAATACCTTGCGACCTTCGGTGTAGCTGTCAGTACCAATCTTTGCCACATAAAGAGATGGGTCAGATACAGTCAGATCACGATCCATAATCAGAACAGGGATCTTGGCGCGTTTTGCTTCGCGCAGGATGTTGTCCCAACCGGTTGCTACAATTGGCACGAAACCAATGAGATCAACCTTCTTGGCAATGAAGGTACGAATAGCCTTGATCTGATTTTCCTGCTTCTGCTGAGCATCAGAGAAAATCAGATTTACATCATTGGCCTTAGCGGCAGCTTTTACGTCATTGGTATTTGCTGTACGCCACTCAGATTCTGCACCAATCTGAGAGAAGCCGATGGTGATCTGCTTTGCCTGAGCTGCGCTCATAGCAATTGCGGCAGTTAATGATGCTGCTAATATAGCTTTTACTAACTTCATAACAACTCCTGTTTTGAATATGTTTGTTCAGAAATAGAATAAGATTCAATTTCTAGGATTGATTTTAGGGCACTGAAAATCAAAGAGTTGAAGATAGGTGAAAAAAACGTGACAAAAGTTGCTAAATGTAGGGATATTATCTTAAAAAAATAGATATATATCACCTTTTACTGCAAACGTTGCATAAAAATCAGCGCTTTTACAAAACACTAAAAATATTTGTTTATTTTTCATTTAGTTAATTCTGCAAACACAGATTTTAAACACGGTTTAAAGATTAAATATTTAGCTTTAATTGCAAACGCTTGCATAAATATAGCATCATAATTCGTTCTGTATGCCGCCCCACTGTTTTTCACCTTTGTACTACAGCTCTTTTAAAAAATCCGTTCCAAATTGTTTAATCCCTGCATTGATAGTTTTTTCAAGATCTAACATAAGAGGATCATGTGAGGCCTCTCTTGAGAGCTTAGCACACAGTTTTACATAAAACTGTTTCTGTCTGTCATTAAGCTTTGTAATACTGCGTCTGTAAAACCAGTAGTATCCCTGAAGAGGCATCAGCATCAAAAACAGCAAACAGACAATAGTAACCTCTATATTCTCCAAAAGAGCATAATAAAGAGGAACTCCCTTGAAACCACCTCCAAGATAAATTGACCAGATAACAGTCAGGATCATAAAAGGAGGCAGAATTATTGATGCAAAGTTCATAACCCTTTTTACCCTGCCTTCAGCAAAGACAGGATTTAACAGTGGCTCATCAGGCCAGTTCTTCATGTATTCAATACCGCTTCGTAAACTATTCAGCATATTAGACTCTGCAATTAGATATGGCTGCTTACAAAGAATAAGCAGGTACATTAAAAAAAAAACACATTAAATCAGAATGATAATATCAGATTACATAAGATCATCAGTAACTTTTTCTGTCAAAAAGACTTTAGGTCGAGATTTTTGAAAAACAGAAGTCCAACTAGTTTTTATTTACCATAATTTTACAATTATGCCTGAAGGCAACCTGTCTTTATCGCATTTCTAATCAAAGCGTGTGGTATAATTCACAGCAGTTTTTTTAGTACCAGACTATTTATCTGGCTTTGAATTTATTGTGGAGTTTTCAAGTGACACGTAATGTAATGCTGGTGCCAACCGGCTGTGCTGACGGAATTTATACCGCCTCCTTAGGTTTAGTAAAAGCTTTAAATGACAATGGCGTAAAGTCTGCCTTATTTACTCCTTTTTATTCCTGCACTGACAAGAAATGCGATAACAGCTCTTTAAACAAGTGCTGTGCTGCCAAAAAGATCGCTGAAGGTAAAAAATCAGATGTTCTAGAAAAGATTGTTGCAAACTACAACACCTTAAAGAACAGCGGTTCTTATGATGTAATCGTCATTGAGGGCGTAACCAATGCTCACTTTGACAAGGATATTATCAATGCTGATATCTGCCATGCCTTTGATGCTGACATCATCACTTTAGTAAGCGGTACCTGCAAATGTGCAAAAACTGCAGCAGAAGCCACATTACAGTACTTTGGCAATGCTGGAAAGAACAAGGTATTAGGTTCTATCCTGTTAAACGCTGATGCACCAAAGGATGCTGCAGGCCACATCAAGCTTGTACTCTCTGGCTGTGGCAAGTGCCAGTGCGAAGAAAAGAGCTGCTCTAAGGAAGATGCTGTTTTATCAGATTTCATTGCAACCGTAAATTACGACAAGAAGTACTACGCTACAAGCGCCAAAGCCATTGCTAATGTATTAGGTGCAACCGTCGACGGTGATGAGAATGCTGAAGTTTACAAAGTAAAATTCAGTGCCGATGCCGCAAAGAAGAATCACGTACTTGTTACTGACTCACTTCCAAAATCAACCGATGCCAAAGTTGTAGTACTCTGCGACGGCGCTGAAGGCAAGGTTGATGGTGCCACTGTTATTTCAACCAAGAAGTCTGTATGGGCTGTTGCACAGGCTTTAACTGAAATGGTTCCTGTATTAGGTGAGTGCAAAGAGAAGATTGCCTATATAGAAGAGAATGTTTCCAAGGCATTTGACAGCAAGGCCATTGATCTTATCAAGACCTATGACAAGGATCGTATTGCTTTAATGAGCCCTGCAGCTTTCCGCTACAAGTTAACAGAACTTGCCCGTGCTGCAAACAAAAAGATTGCTCTTCCAGAGGGTAATGAGCCACGTACCGTATGCGCTGCAGCTAAGGTTGCAGAACAGGGTATTGCAGTTCCTGTTCTCTTCGGTAACAAGGATGAAATCCTCAAAGTTGCTAAAGAGCAGGGTGTAACCCTCAATGACAAGGTTGAGTTTGTTGATCCAGACGAGGTTCGCAGCAATTATGTTGACCGCCTTGTAGAACTTAGAAAGGCCAAGGGCATGACTCCTGAAATGGCCCTTGATATGCTCAAAGACAACGTTGCTCTTGCAACCATGATGATTGAGCGCAATGAGTTAGACGGTCTGGTATCAGGTGCAGTACACACCACTGCAAACACCATTCGTCCACCTCTTCAGATCATCAAGACAGCTCCTAACGCTAAGCTTGTATCAGCTATCTTCTTCATGCTGATGCCTGAGCAAGTTTATATTTATGGTGACTGCGCATTAAATATCGATCCAACAGCAGAACAACTCTCTGAGATTGCAATTCAGTCTGCTGATACTGCAAAGGCCTTTGGTATTGATCCACGCGTTGCCATGGTAACCTATTCAACCATGAACTCTGGTAAGGGTGCAGACGTGGATCTGATGAGAGAAGCAACAGAGCTTGTCCGTCAGAAGAGACCTGATATCGCAGTTGACGGTCCACTTCAGTACGATGCTGCTGTAATGCCAGATGTAGCCGCCCAGAAAGCCCCAGGTTCAAAGGTTGCAGGTAAGGCTACTGTATTCATCTTCCCAAGCCTTTCAACCGGCAACACTGTTTACAAGGCAGTTCAGCGTTCTGCTGATCTCGTATCAATTGGACCTATGCTTCAGGGTATGAGACGTCCTGTAAACGATCTGTCACGAGGTGCGCTTGTAGATGATATTATCTATACAATTGCAGTAACTGCAATTCAGGCAACACAGATCTAAACATCTGAACGAAACTTACTAAAAGGTAGCCTTAGGGCTACCTTTATTATTTTTGAAGTTCAATATAAACTTAGATCAAGTTAGTTTTTTAAGGCAGAGTATGAAAATTGCAATTGCTGGCGGTACAGGTTTTATCGGGTCAAATCTTGCCAGATACCTTCGTAACTGCAATCATGAGGTAACAGTTCTTACAAGAGATCTTTCCAAAAAGAACTTGTTTGCTGATGGCATTGAAATAGTAAAACTTGGGTACAGAATTGATGCAGACGTAGTTATAAATCTTGCTGGTGAATCCATCTCTGATAGTTATCTGTCATCTAAAAGACTTTCTTTAATCAGATCTTCAAGACTTGAGAGTCTTAGTCTTTTATACAGGAGCATAAATCACAAGAGAATAAAAATGTTCCTGCAATCATCTGCCGTATCCGTATATAAAAGTCTTGGAAATTTCTGTGAAACTGATGAGGTAAATCCTGATACAGAGCTTGGAGCAATTGCAGTTGATATTGAAAACGAAACAATAAAACTGTTTAAAGATCAGCTAAAACCTACCCTCTTACGTTTTGCTATTGTCCTTGATAACAGCGGAGGTATTCTAAAAAAGCTTGATTCACTTTTTAGGTTAAGATTTATTCACGGGAATAATCTAGTTCCAGCAATAAGTCTTGAAAACACTCTTTGTGCCATTAACTTTATTATTGACAAGAAAATCACAGGACCTGTAAATCTGACATCCAGCAAAGTTATAACCTTAAATGACATTCTGGCGATGTCAAAGGCAAGACTTTCTATCCCTATCCCTCTTCCAAAAGTACTTTTAAAGGTTGATAAGAGATCACAGCTTTTAACAACTGATCTTAATGTAAAACCACTATCACTTTTAGAAAACGGCTTTGTCTTCAAGTAAAAATCGCAAGCGTTTGCATTGATTTTTTAATTTTTATTATCTTATAAAACAATAAGTTTTCATGGTATATTAAAAATCTTTGCAAAGATCATGTTTTTTCTTCAGTCACTTACTATAATTTACTTAGTTTGACTGTTTACGGGGGCTCTATGTTAGAAGAACTCAAAAAAGCTGTTTTAAAGGCTAATCTTGACTTACCAAAACACGGTCTGGTTACCTTCACCTGGGGTAACGTTTCAGGAATCGACAGAGATTCAGGTCTTGTGGTTATCAAACCATCAGGAGTTGAATATGAGAATATGACTGCTGATGATATGGTTGTAGTTGATCTGGAAACCGGTAAAAAGGTGGAAGGAGAGTTAAATCCTTCAACTGATACAGCAACCCATCTTGAGCTCTACCGCTCATGCAGTGATATTAACGGCATCGTTCACACCCATTCAAGAAACGCCACTTCATTTGCTCAGGCTGGAATTGATATTCCTGCTTTGGGAACAACAGGTGCAGATTACTTCTATGGGCCAATTCCATGCACAAGACAGATGACCAAAGAAGAAATTGCTGGTGACTACGAACTTGAAACAGGAAAGGTTATCGTTGAAACCTTTAAAACCCGCAATATAAGTCTCAAAGATGTACCAGCTTGTATCGTGTACTCTCATGGACCTTTTGCCTGGGGAACCTCACCTGACAACGCTGTATACAATGCAGTAGTTCTTGAAGAGGTAGCCTATATGGCCTACCATGCCATGACCTTAAGAACCAATATTGCACCTATGCAGCAGGAGCTTTTAGACAAGCACTACCTGAGAAAACACGGAGCAAACGCCTATTACGGTCAGAGCAAGAAGCACTGATAGTCCGTAAAGGAGATTTTACGCATCCTTTCAGGTTGCTTTGAACATAATAAAACCGGACATATGTCCGGTTTTATTTTATATGAAACCTAAACTCCGCAGATCATAGTTACTAATCTTTGATCTGTTTCTTCGGAAAA
>JBJEWY010000096.1:0-25176 GCA_051885305.1 Succinivibrio sp.
GATCTTTATAGAATATGAAAGAGAAGATGTGAATGTTAGAAATGTAAATCTGCTCCCTTCAAAAGAAGGGAGCAATATTCAGATTACTTCTTTAAATATTCAGTAACGTTATCTTCAATTCGTAATGCTACATTGTCTTCTTCTGCCTTTACGAATTTCTCGCCAGTGATGTTCTCATAGAGCTCTAAGTAACGCTCAGAAATTGAGTTTA
This sequence comes from Succinivibrio sp., assembly GCA_051885305.1. Taxonomy (GTDB): domain Bacteria; phylum Pseudomonadota; class Gammaproteobacteria; order Enterobacterales; family Succinivibrionaceae; genus Succinivibrio. The sequence goes on from JBJEWY010000096.1 coordinate 212, forward strand.
CGATCTCATCGGTCATTTCAGGAACCTGCTGTCCTTCCTTACCCTGGAAACCGTTGTCCATCAGCCACTCGCGTACGAACTCTTTTGAAAGCTGCTTCTGTGGCTCACCCTTTTCAAAACGCTCCTCATAGCCATCCTTGTAGAAGTAACGGCTTGAGTCAGGAGTGTGGATTTCGTCCATGAGATAAATCTTGCCGTCGTGAAGACCGAACTCGTATTTGGTGTCAACGAGGATCAGACCACGTTTTTCAGCAATTTCACTGCCACGCTTGAATAAAGCTAAAGTGTACTTCTCAAGTAACTCGTACTGCTCAGGAGTTGCAAGACCTCTCTTTAAAATTTCTTCTTTTGAGATGTCTGCGTCATGCTCGCCGATTTCAGCCTTGGTGGTAGGTGTGATGATTGGCTCTGGGAACTTCTGATTCTCTTTCATGCCCTCAGGAAGTTTTACACCGCAGATTTCACGGACGCCGCTCTTGTATGCTCGCCATGAGCTGCCGCAGAGGTAGCCACGAACGATCATTTCAACAGGGAAACCTTCACAGACAACGCCAACAGTTACCATTGGATCTGGTGTTGCCAGTTTCCAGTTAGGGCAGATATCAGAGGTTGCATCAAGGAACTTTGCTGCGATCTGGTTTAAAACCTGACCTTTAAAAGGAATTCCCTTTGGCAGGATCACGTCAAAGGCAGAAATTCTGTCAGTAGCAACCATAACCAGTTTCTCGTCGTTGATGTTATAAACATCACGTACCTTACCGTGATAAACACTCTTCTGGCCTGGGAAATTAAATTCAGTCTTAGTTAATGCGCTCATGATATTACAACCATTAGAATCAAATGGGCTTTAGCCCGGTTAAAGCATAATTTATGCGTTAGATTTAATGGTGAGATTATACACTACTTATCTGCATATATCATATTCATAGATTTTGCATTTACATAAGTGAGCTTTTTGAGAGAAAAAACAAAAAGGCCTCTGCAAGTGCTTGCAGAGGCAATATCAGAGTAAAATTCTTTATCTTCTGGCAATTTTGGGAAGGTACTTGCCAAGAGAGTCGATATTGTTCAGCTCCTCATATACGCTTTTAACCTTCGGAACAGTGTACTTTTCTTTGACAGGCTGCTTTCTTATAGTCTCAGGTACAGCATCAGTGGAGATCTTGTTTTTACTACCCTTTGACTTGTTTTTTGAATTCTTTTTTCTTGAGCTCTGATCATTTGCAGAGGTAAATGGAGCGTCATCTTCTGATGAGGCACTCTCAGCAATTAAAGCTTCTTCTCCAAGTTCAAGATTTTTTATATGCTGAGGCTTGTTATAGCTTTCAAGTTTTATATATTCAGGCTCATGTCCTTTGGCGTAGCTTAGATTTTTGCCAGAATCAAGCATAGCTACAAGTTTGCCTGGAAGTGCTTTCCAGACTTTAAAGTTCTCATCAGCATTTTTTAAAAGTGCCTTGTTGAATTCATCCTTTGATAAACCTTCAGATCCTTCAAGAAGTTCTTTTGACTTCTGCTCAAGAGCTGTCGCTGTACGCTTAACAGTTGGGATCATCGCAGAGTAGTATCCTCGTGTAAGTGTGCCAACCTCTGTTGATGCCCAGTAGAATTTTGTCGGATCATACTGACGCCTGTTTACTCTGCTGTACAGCTTTGTAATAGGTGCTACAGGAAGTGGCACGAATACTGATTCAGCAGGTGATGTAAGTGCTATCCATGATACAGGTGCTGGGAGTTTTTCATTTACCTGATTTATCCAGATATAGGTAATAGAGGTAACAGAAATAACTCTCTCTTTATTGTACAGACCAAAGCTGTATGGGTGAGCAAAAAGGCCCCCCGTCTCTCCTTTGGTATAATCAAATTCTGTACCCTGCAGTGTGTCACGATGAATTGCCATCAGATCTTCTACTGTAAGTTTTCTGTCAGGGGTTACGGAGAATGGATAGGCAGTAGTATCGTAGTCTTCAACCCAGGCAGGAAGTTTTAAGGATGGAGCCACCATGTCCTGTCCTCTCCATACACGCCTTAGGCATATATAAGGGTGAGAGTATTCATGGGATTCAATGCTTTTAAGCCAGTCTAAATGTCCCTTTTTGTCATATTCTGCCCAGCCAATCTGCTTTAGTTCATCAAGCATAGATAATCTGAAGATCTGATCTTTATTTTCAGGATCTAGTCCTCTTATCTTGAACTGATTGGCGGCGATAAAGAAATCTCCGTCAGGCACCTTCTGGGCAACCCAGAATCCGCCTTTTCCAGATGGATTTGGTTCCATTTCAAAAACCCAGCCTTCATCCTTATCTGCAACAAGCAAGGTTTCTGCAGTGCCCCAAAGTCCGTATTTATCAATAAGACGGCCCATTAGAATTACCGCTTCTCGTGCGGTTTTACATCTTTCAAGGGCTACACGACCAAGTTCTGATGAATAGAAAATGCCTGTAGTATCTTCTGGGTGTACATATCCCATGTGCTTGGAGCTGTCAGTGCATTCACCAAGCATTAACCCATGCTCGTTGATAATACCGTAGTTGCTGTCTAAGTAGGCGTAGGTGTGTTCTACCTGAGGAATTTCACCTAAAGGAAGAGTTGGCTTTACATTCTCGAAGCTGTAATCAGGGCCTCTGCCTTTGACATTGAGTCTTGGTGTATAGTCTGTGTTGAATGTAGGATAAGGCTCACGTGCGCAGGCAGATGGATATACAGGTCGCATCTCACCTTTTTTATGATCACTTGCAGGAACATAAACAACACTAGTGTCACCAGTATAACCGTCATTTGAGTGGGTCACATAGGCAGAACCGTCTGCTGAGGCTCCCTTTGTAACTAAGGTTGTGGTGCATGAATAGGACTCAAGTGATACAAACAGTGCTAAAGAGCAGGCAATAGAGAGAGCATTTTTAATCATGTGCAATCTCCTTTACATTGAGTTCTTTTCTGTATTTAACAACCGGCGTGAACTTTGGGTTATGTCCTTGAGCATATCTTAATTTAAAACCATTATCATGCTTTTCAAGTAGCACCTCATAAAGTCTCTGCCAGTCAGAAATGGAGCCTATGGCATTGGCATTTAGAAGTGACGTGAAGTCTTTTTTGGACAGTTTTGCATATTTGTTGACAAATGATACAGAGCGCTGCTCAAGTTCAATTGCCTTAAGTTTTACAGTATCAATCATGGTGTAGTAGTACCCTTTGGTTAGAGTTGATACCATGTTGGCTGCCCAGTAGAACTTCTCAGGATCGTATGAAGTTCTGTTCACATGAGAATAGCAGTCTGGAAGAGGGGATACTGTAAGCGGAATAAAGGTACTCTCTGCAGGAGTATTTACCGCCATCCAGCTTAAAGGTACAGGAAGATCGTCTCGAAGCTGATTGATATAGGTATAGATGGTTCTTGCTGTTGATATGGTTCTTTCATCATCTAAATGATAGCTGTAGGGGGAGGCGAAAAAACCACCAGTTGCAGTATCTGACGGATCAAATTCAGTACCACGATAGGTGTCCTTGTGAATTTCCATGAGTTTTTCAATGGAAACAGCAGTATCAGGAGTTAGGGCAAAAGGATAGTCATTATCCTCAAAGCTTTTTACCCAAGCAGAGAACTTTTTTGACGGTGCAACTAAAGAGAATACTCTCCAGATGCGACGCAGAGAATAGTAAGGCCTTTTTTCCGTAGCCCCTACAGATCGCATCCAGTTTACATTGCCTTTTTTATCTTTTTTGGTAAGTTTAAGCTCATCTAAAAGTGAAAACAGTCTGTCAGAGTAGATAAAGTCATCAGAATCTTTTTCTATACTTCCGATTCTAAAAGAGTCAGCTGATACAAAAACCTTGCCATCCTCAATTTTTCTTGCAACCCACAGTCCTCCTGTTCTGTCATTGAGTGGAACCATTTCCATAACATAGGCATCAGTTTTATCGGCAAGACAGATAACTGCAGGTCCTCCATAAATACCATAGTTATCAATGGTACTGCCAATAAGTTTTACAGCATCTTTGGCGTTATCGCAGCGTTCAAGCGCAAGCCTTCCTAATTCTTGAGGATTGAAGATGCCTTTATTGTCACTAGGTTTTACTTCTCTGAAGTTTTTTAGATAGGCAAAAGAAGTACCAATCATAAGCCCCTTGTCGTTGATAATGCCGTAATCGCCATCAAGATAGGCGTTGGTTTTTGAAACTTCTTTTATCTGACCTACAGGTTTTGTTTTTACACAGTCATCATACTGATAGCCATCAGCTCTTTCAGGGGCATTGAGGCGGGGATAATTGAAACACTCGTATTCTGGGAACTCACCATAAACCAAGGCAGAAGGGTAGACATTTCGCATGCTTCCTTCTTTAAACTTTTTATCTTTTACATAGACAATGCTTGGATCACCTGTGTAGGTATCATTGCTTTGGGACAAAAAAACACTGCCATCTGCTGATGCACCTTTTGTAATTACAGTAATGGTATTAGCAGATGCTGGTAAAATAAGTCCTGTTGTAACAAAAGCCGACACTAGAAGTGTTTTTGCAACCTTCATCTTCCCTCTGATACAAAACTGATTATTTTTATTATTTGTTATTTTTTATCGTGTACTTGTTTATAGGTTATTCATCTTGAATGGCTGTTTAAAGTGCCTTTTAGAAAAAGTGTCTTACCAGTCAAAGATTGACTTTAATGAATTTTTAAAGAGGTGATAAGTATCAAACTATTATCTGCCTCTTTAAAATATGCATTAAGCTAAGAACGCAAGACAGTATCCTACTTTATAAAACAAGTGCCTTTGGAAATTCGCTTTTGCATCTGTCTACATCCTTAAAATCCAAAGATGCACAAAGCACCTCAGGATTTTTTGAACCAGCCTTTTTTATAATTTCGCCATAGGGAGAAACTATCATAGAGCATCCAAGTCCTTCCATGCCTCGTCCTATATCTCCTACCTGATTGCAGACAACAAAGAAAGCCTGACTGTCATAGGCTCTTGTTTTAACAAGGCTCTGCCACATCATCTCTTTTTCAAGACGGATATCTGCATCAGATAATAAAGATGCAGGAAATATCCATGCTGTTGGCAGAACTATAAGTTTTACATCAAGCGATAAAAACGTATGGAACATCAAAGGAGATGTAATATCAAAGCAGATAGCAATAGCTGTTTTGCCAAAATCAAAATCCACTGTACCTATTTCACGGCCAGGAGTGATTCTCTCTCCTTCTGTTCCTCCTAAGTAGTTAAAAAGATGGATCTTGTCATACACCTTCAAGATATTTCCACTTCTGTCTATTGCAAAAGATGAGTTATAAAGTCTTTTATCTGCATTCTGTCTTACTACAGAACCTGCAATAATATTTGTTTTATACTTGCAAGCTATCTTTTTCATCTCATCTATGATCTTGCCACCATCCATACCTGGTGCCATATCAACATAATTTATGCTGCTTGCAAAAAATTCTGGAACGACAATCAGATCGCTGTTGTGCATATCTGTTTTAATGAGCATTCTTTTTAGGTTTTCAAGATTTGTTTTATAGTCGCCAAGTACTGACTGAAACTGAATATTAACTATTTTGGGCATTTTTATTCTTTGTGCGCTTAAAGTTATCCAAGTAGTCTTTTATTGTCTCAATTTATGATTAGAGCTTACTGATATCAAGGCATTGCTGCTCTTATTACAGAGTAAAACCGCTGATATCTTACACTGTGCATAAATATAAAAAGATACAACAAAGTTCATATGCTTTTTTTTGAAGGACTCTTATTATATTCCTGAAAAAAGAAGCAGGCTTATAAAACGGATCTTTTCCAAAACAAAAACTACTTAAATCAAATGCTTTGGATAGCTCAAATATTCATCAAATTTTTGGTACTAATCTTTTGTATTTGGTAGAATCTCTGCTTTGGAGGCATTACATGGCAGATATAAAAGGCAGAAAACTTCTCAATGGTTATCAGGAACTGCTAAAAGCAGTTGAAGATCTAGGCCACGTGGATCTGAAGAGTTTTGATTTTTCAGATGAGAAAATTGATATTCAGAAAATCCGCCGCGAGGAAGCAAGACTTGCTGCAGCTGAAATTGCCGCAGAAAAACAGCTTCGTCACAAGAATTATGTCGCATCTTTCTATTCAAGCGGTGTTATTTCACCAGAGCACACCTTTGAAAAGGTAACCTCCGATAATGGCAATACTGAGGCTTTAAACTCAGCTAAAACCTTCTGTCAGCTTGTCGCCATTGCAAGAAAACAGGGAAAAAATCACCTTAATAAGGCTGATCCGTCACTGTATCTTTTATGTGGAGGTCCTGGTACTGGCAAGACTGTTATAAGTTCATGTATTGCCAATGAATGCTTAAACCGTTACTGGATGGATGTTGAAATCTGCTCTTATGCTGACATAAAAAAACGCCGCATTCCGTCAAAAAGCGATAACAGTTATGATGTTGCTGAAAAGAATCAGTTCTGGGAGCGCTATCTTAATGTTGATCTGCTCATTATTGACGGTTTCTGTCAGAACTCTGAAAACATGTCCGTATTTGATCAGCAGGTGATGACCGAGCTTCTGCGCTACCGCTGCAGTCACGATCTGCCTCTTGTGATCACAACCCCCGTAATTCCAAATGCCATGAAGCCACGTTTTGGAGAGGATGTGTTTGAATCTCTAAAATCATTTTCTGTAATTACAGGTTTCCTTTTAGGCGGCAGCCGCCGTAATGTAATCTCCTTTGGCGGACAGATCATAAGATGAGTTTTATTCTATGCTTTGACTTTGGACTGCGTCATATAGGTGTTGCTGTAGGTAATACAGTAACTAGAAGCTGTTCACCTCAGAAATGTTTAACAGCAAAAGACGGAATACCAGATCAGAATGCCTTAGATAAACTTATAAAACAGTGGAGTCCTTCTGTAATAGTTGTAGGTCTTCCTTTGAATATGGATGGCAGTGAGCAGGAGATGACCTTTAAAGCCAGAAAATTTGGTAACAGGCTTAAAGAGAAATATCGCATCAGTGTGTTTTTTGAAGATGAGAGACTGACATCATGTGATGCTAAAGATGAGATTTTTTCAAGTGGCGGCTTTAAGGCTTTAAAAAAAGACAAAGGCGCAATTGACAGTCTGTCAGCTACGCTTATTCTGCAGCAGTATATGGATAACAACCCATGAGTTATGAATCTGAATTTGAAGTTTTAAAGGCTTTAGAAGGCATTGAAAAGGCCTTAAGAAATCTGTCACTCTGGTCTGATGGAAAAAACAGACCTAAAAGCACAGCATTTGTCAGCACCACCCCATTTTTCATGGATACCATGGATTTTCATCAGTGGCTTGAGTTTGTGTTAATCCCTCGCTTCCGCCAAATGCTTCAAAATCATGATCCTCTACCAACAAAAGTGAATATTCATCCTTATGCTCAGGAAATTTATAGAGGAAGGTGGCAAGAATACAAAGAGCTTATTCAAAAACTTATTGAATTTGATAAACTCTTTGAGTAATCAAGGCACAGAAAATGCACTGAAGGTATGTAGGTATTTTGTAACGGGATTTTGACAGTGGCATTCAAATTGAAAGTTCCAGGCGTAATCACAGGCATGCTTGGAAAGGCAAAACAGAATGACAAGGTGCTAAAAGGCCTTGCCATAGGTAATACCGCCTATAAGAAAATAGCTGTACTAAAGGTTGGTACCCCTGTTCTAGTACTGGCATGTTTATCCATGATAACCTTGCCTATGCCACCATTCCTTCTTGATATCCTGTTCTCTTTTAATATTTCACTGTCAATGATTGTGCTTTTAGTTGCAGTGTATTCAAAAAAGCCACTTGATTTTGGTTCCTTTCCGTCTGTTCTTTTACTTACCACAATTTTGCGTTTATCTCTTAATGTGGCATCAACTCGTGTGATTCTGCTCCATGGCCAGGATGGCGCATCAGCAGCAGGTAAGGTGATTGAGGCCTTTGGTAACGTGGTAATGGGCGGTAACTACACTGTAGGTATCATTGTATTTGCTATCCTTATCATTATTAACTTCCAGGTAGTAACCAAAGGTGCCGGCCGTATCGCTGAAGTTTCAGCTCGTTTTACCTTAGATGCTATGCCTGGTAAGCAGATGTCTATTGACGCTGATTTAAACGCAGGAATTATCGATCAGGATACAGCAAGACAAAGACGTATTGATGTAACAAGAGAGGCAGATTTCTACGGCTCCATGGACGGTGCGTCAAAATTTGTTAAAGGTGATGCTGTAGCAGGCCTTCTGATTATGATCATCAACCTTGTAGGCGGTATTGTAATTGGTGTGTTCAGTAACGGTTTAACTGTTTCACAGGCAGCTTCAATCTTTGCTCTTTTAACAATTGGTGACGGTCTTGTTGCCCAGATCCCATCACTTCTTTTGTCAGTTGCTGCTGCAATAATTGTCACAAGACAGAGCAGTTCAAAAAGCGAAATGGGACAGCAGGTGATAACTGATCTGTTCTCAAAGCCAAAAACCATGTATATCGTAGGTTCTGTGCTCGCTGTCATGGGTATAGTCCCAGGCATGCCTCATGTAGCCTTTTTAATGCTGGCATCCTTATGTGGCGGTATCGGTTATCTGATTAAGAAACATCAGGATAAGCTTGAAGAGCAGAAAGCCAAGGAAACTCAGAAGTCTATTCAGGGCGCAGACGGAAAACCTGTACCTGATCAGAAAGAACTTTCCTGGGATGATGTATCAGAAGTTGATACCATAGGTCTTGAAGTTGGATACAGACTTATTCCTATGGTCGACAAGAATCAGAACGGTGAGCTTTTAAACCGTGTAAAGGGTGTAAGAAAAAAGCTCTCACAGGATTTGGGTTTTCTTATTCCTCCTGTTCACATTAGAGACAACCTTGATTTAGGTCCTAATTTCTACCGCATTACCTTAATGGGCGTAACCTTTGGTGAGGCTGAAATTCAGCCAGAAAGAGACATGGCTATAAATCCAGGTCAGGTCTTTGGTGAGATCCCTGGAATCAAGGGTAAAGATCCAGCCTTTGGTCTTGATGCTGTGTGGATTGCAAAACAGGATAATGACAAGGCTTTAGGTCTTGGGTATACCGTTGTGGACTGTTCAACTGTTATAGCCACCCATTTGTCTCAGGTTCTTGTAAACAACTGCGCATCTTTAATCGGACAAGAAGAAGTTCAGAATATTCTTGATATTGTAGCAAAGACTCAGCCAAAGCTTGTAAATGGCCTGGTACCATCAGTTGTAAGTTTAGGTTTATTAACCCAGATCCTGCAGAATCTTCTGCATGAGGGTGTGCCTATCCGTGATATGAGAACCGTACTTGAAACTTTAGTTGAATATGGTCCAAAGAGCCAGGATCCTGAGGTTTTAACCGCAGCCTGCCGTATCGGTTTAAGACGTCTTATCATTCAGGACATTGTTGGCGGTCAGAATGTTATTCCTGTAATTACACTTGCACCTGATTTAGAGAAAGTGCTCCACAAGTCACTTGAGACTGGTGGTGCTGAAGGTATCGGTATTGAGCCTGGTATGGCTGACAGAATTCAGAGATCACTTATGGAGGCAACCAACAATCAGGAAATGGAGGGGGAGCCTGCTATTCTTTTGACCTCAGGTATTTTACGTTCAACTTTATCTCGTTTTGTAAAGAACACTATTCCAGGACTTAGGGTACTTTCGTATCAGGAGATCCCTGATGACAAGCAGATAAAAATCGTATCCGTTGTCGGTGGAACTAACAGTCCGCTTCCAGGTCAGTAATAATAAAATACAAAAAAAGCTTTTACATACAGCTCTGTCTTTTTCAGCAGACTTAACAAAATAAGACTAATAAAAACGATGATTTATTGACTTAAAAGGATTTTTTTCCGAAAATTAAATTATATTAAGTCAAAATAACGCTTCAGAACTCGAGCGAACATTTATAAAAAACACTGGTACAGTATGAAACTTAAACGCTTTGTAGCAGCCGATATGAGAACAGCTTTATCCAAGATCAAGGAAGAACTTGGAGCTGAGGCTGTTATTATGTCCAACAAGCGTGTAGCTTCAGGCGTTGAGATCATTGCTGGCATAGAAGAGGACAGTTCTGACACCTCATCAAGACAGCTTGAAGATGATGAAGTAACACTTGGAGCTTCAAAGAAAAAGCCATCAAAAGATTCTGTAGGTGGTAAAAAAGCTGAAAGTTTTGCAAAGAGTCTGCTTGAGATCTTAGAAAGGCAGAAGCAAGAACAGGCAAAGCAGTCTAAAAATACTGATCCTTCATTGTCTGCTCTAACTTCGGCCAAACCTCAGACAAGACCTTCTGCTCCTGTTCCACCAAGACCTCTTATTGAACAGACTGGCATGCGTGATCTCTTTGTAAAGGAAGAGGACAGGCAGCTTGAGAAAAAGGTTGAAAAGACCCACGGTATCTCATCTTATGCATCAGGAACTTCTGCTCCTGATGAACTGTCAAAGATGAGACAGGATGTAGATTCAATCAGAAAACTTCTGCAGTATGAATTAGCAGGCCTCATGGCAGACTCTAAAAAACGTGAAGAGCCTGTACGTGCAATGGTATATGAACTTTTAGTTGGTTCTGGCGCAAGCCGTGAAATAGCACAGGATTTATCAGACAGCATAGATTCTGATGCATCATTCAATTTTGCCTGGAGACAACTTAGTTCCATTATTGAGAAACGTCTTAAAATTGGCACAGACGAGATTGTCAAAGAAGGCGGAATTGTGACTTTGATAGGACCTGCAGGTGTCGGAAAAACCACAACTCTTGCTAAACTTGCAGCAAGATTTGTCATGAAATTTGGTCCTGACAGGGTGGCAATCGTCACAGCAGATCATTACAGAATCGGTGCTGTAGAACAGGTTAAAACCTATGGTCGCATCATGGGCTGTAGCAGTTTTGCCATCAAGTCTTTAGATGAGCTGCCACAGCTTTTATTCAGTCTTAAAGACAAGAGTCTGGTGCTTGTGGATACAGTTGGTGTCGGTTTAAACGATGAGCGTTTTGGCACACAACTTGCACAGCTAAAGAACCAGTCAAAACTTAATCTCAAGCATTATCTGGTGCTGCCGGCAACAGCTCAGCGCAGGGTGCTTGAACAGGCATACAGTCACTTTTCTCCGCTTGGAATAAAGGGACTTATCTTGACAAAGATTGATGAGAGCTTTTCTCTTTTGGATTCTCTCTCACTGTGCCTTAAGGAAAAACTGCCTCTGTCATATGTTACTAATGGACAGAGAGTGCCAGAAGATCTGATGGTTCCTGATGTAAGGGATTTCACTCACATGGCGTTGAGTTCTGTTGAAAACGATGTTGCCCGTGAGGCTTTGTCAGCAGAATAGTAGAGCAAGATTTCAGTTAAGAAGGATAGAAAATGGCTCAAGAAGAAAATAATCGCAAGCGTAAGGTAAAGGTAATTACCGTAACCGGTGGTAAAGGTGGCGTTGGTAAGTCCAGCGTGTCTTTAAATATTGCTGTTGCCCTCTGTCAGATGGGTAAGAAGGTTATGATTTTTGATGCTGACTTAGGTCTTGCAAACATTGATGTGATGTTAGGACTGAAAGTTGACAAAAACTTAGGACATGTCTTAAGTGGTGAGTGTGAATTAAAGGATATTCTGCAGACTGGACCTCATGGTCTTAGAATTGTTCCTGCCTCATCGGGTCTTAAACAGATGGTGGAACTGTCTGTAGAACAGCATGCAGGTTTAATCAGGGCATTCTCATCACTTAAAGAAGATATCGATTATTTCATTGTTGATACCGCAGCAGGTATCTCCGACATGGTTTTATCCTTCTGCCGTGCCGCTCAGGATGTGCTGATGGTTGTCTGCAATGAGCCTACTTCTGTTGCTGATGCCTATGCTCAGATGAAGGTTTTATCAAGAGATTACGGTGTAAAGAAATTCAAGATCATAGGAAATCAGCTACATTCATTAGATGAAGGCAAGCTGATGTACCAGAAACTTGTAACTGTAACTGAGCGTTTTATCGATGCAACCTTAGAGCTTGTTGCCTGTATTCCTGTTGATATGAATATGAGAAAGGCGATAAGACAGCGTTCATGTGTAGTTGATGTATTCCCTACATCACCTGCATCAAGAGCATTCAAGACTCTTGCATCAAGAATTACCACCTGGCCGATTCCTGAAGTTGCAGGCGGTCATTTAGAATTTTTTGTTGAAAATTTGATCAATAACAATAAGTAGTTTAATAAAAAAACACTATTATTCTTAACAAGGTAATAATTTATAAGTAAAAAAATGAACATGCAAGGTAGGAACAGCGCAGCTAAAGTATATCAGGCTCAGGCTAGAGACAAAGTGAATGCTCTGGTAGAGGCTCATGCGCCGTTAGTAAAGCGTATTGCTCTCTATATGAAGGCAAGACTACCTGCAAGTGTTGAATTAGATGATCTGATTCAGTCAGGAATGCTGGGGCTTTTAGATGCAGCCATGCATTATGAGGATGGTCATGGGGCAACCTTTGAAACCTATGCATCCATCAGAATCAGGGGAAGCATCATTGATGAGATGCGTCACTCTGACTGGGCTCCTAGATCAGTTCATCAGAATACCAGAGCCATTGCTGCTGTAATTCACAAACTCTCCCATCAGCTTGGAAGAGAGCCAAAGGATGTGGAAATAGCAGCAGAACTTGGTGTTGATCTTGATAAATACGGTCAGATGCTTTTAGATTCCTCAACAACTCAGATAATCGGTATTGAAGATTTAGGTGTAAGTGAGGATGTGCTTACAGGTGGTGAGGATACAACCCGTGACCGTCTTTTTGAGGTACTTGCAACTTCAAGTTTCAAAAAATCGCTGGCCAAAGCGATTTCAGAGTTGCCTGAGCGCGAACAGCAGGTACTTGCTCTGTATTATGATGAGGAATTGAACCTCAAGGAAATTGGTAAAGTGCTTGATCTTAGTGAATCAAGAATCAGTCAGCTGCTTTCGCAGTGCATGGCAAGATTGAGATCCATGCTCAAAGATTGGTGTGTAAATTAGGCTCAAGTAACAGATTTTATATATTTAAGTGGCAATTTCAACTTAAACTGCCTATAAACTGAGATGTATGATCAGCAAAGCAGGCTGTTGTCTTAAAAGGAGATTATCTTGGACAAGAACATCAAGATATTGATTGTTGACGATTTCTCAACAATGCGCCGCATCATCAAGAACCTATTAAGGGATCTTGGATTTAACAATACCCATGAAGCAGATGATGGTGCTACTGCACTTCCGATGCTTGAAAATGGTGATTTTGACTTCGTCGTAACCGATTGGAATATGCCGGTCATGCAGGGTATTGATTTGCTCAAGGCAATAAGAAAGAGCCCAAAGCTTAAGGCTATGCCTGTGCTTATGGTTACTGCTGAAGCTAAGCGTGAGCAGATTGTCGAAGCTGCAAAGGCTGGTGTTAACGGATATATTGTTAAACCGTTTACTGCTGCAACTTTAAAAACAAAACTAGATAAGATCTTTGAACGTTTTGAATAAGGCAGGCTTTCATGGCAGATTTAGGTATTGAAGAACTGACAACAGCTGATCTTGATGAGATTCGTGATCTGCTCGAGTCTGGTATGCATGATGAAGCAATAGACAAATTACTATCTTTAGCAAGAAAGTTTGGTTCTGAAAAGTTAAGCAATGAGGTCTTTTCTCAGGTGGGTGTCCTGACAAGAGATCTTCATGAGGCTATCAAGAACTTTGCTGAGGATGAGCGTCTTAGGGTTATTGCCAATGTAGATATGCCTAAAGCCTCAGAACGTCTGTCTTCTATTATCAATATGACTAACACTGCCGCATCAAAGACCTTAGATGCTGTAGACGCCTGCGAACCTATGGTTAAAAGTCTGCAGTCTTCAGTAGACCAGCTCCTGCCTGCATGGTCAGCTTTAATGCACGGTCGTATTGACAGAGACAATTTCGTAGCCTTATGCAAAAACGTAGATACTCTGATTAACGATACTCAGAAAAAAGCTGAAAAACTCTGTGTTCAGCTTAATGATATTCTGATGGCTCAGGATTATCAGGATTTAACAGGTCAGATGATTCAGAAAGTAATCACTTTGGTGTCAGAAGTTGAAGATAAACTCCTCAAATTCTTAAAGAACTTCAGCGAAGAGGATCTGGCTATCATGCAGGGATCTAAGGCAGAATCTGCCATCCAGCCTCAGGGCCCTGCACTTGAAAGTGAAAAACAAACAGAAAATGTTGCAGCAAATCAGGATGAAGTTGACGATTTGCTTGCAAGTTTAGGATTCTAATTATTGGAGATTGGGAATATGGATGAGGAAATTCTACAAGATTTTATAGTAGAAGCTGGAGAAATCATCGAGAACCTGAATGAGCAGCTTGTCCAGATTGAGAAAACCCCAGATGATAAAGATCTGTTGAATGCGATCTTCCGTGGGTTCCATACTGTAAAAGGCGGCGCTGGCTTCCTCTCCCTTACTCCACTGGTAGAGGTATGTCACGCAGCAGAAAGTCTGTTTGATGAGCTTAGAAATGCACGTATCAGCATGTCTCCTGATCTTATGGATGCCGTGTTACAGGCATATGATGTTATTACCACCATGTTTGATGGTGTGAAAAACGGTGAAACATTAGATGCGGCCCCAGCTGATCTTATTGACAGATTACACGCTCTTGCTGCAGGTTCTGCTGCTCCAGCAGCTCCAGCTCCTGCCCCAGAGCCAGAACCAGAACCTGAGCCAGAACCTGCAAAAGCAGAGTCATCCGAGGCCTCTTCTATTGATGATATTACTGAAGAGGAGTTTGAGGCGTTACTTGATCAGCTTCATGGTAAAGGACACGCTCCTGGTACTGAAACAGATGGCAGTTCATCGTCAGAAGATGAGACTGATGCAGAATTCGACAAGCTAGTTGAAGGAGCAAAGGAAGCTGAAAAGAAAGCTCCAGAGGCAAAAGAGCTTAAGGTAGCATCAGGTGATGATTACAAAAAGGCTCAGGATGCAGCAAAGCCTGCAGCAGCACCAGCACCTGCTCCAAAACCAGCACCAGCTCCTGCACCTAAGCCTGCTCAGGAAAGTGCTCCTGCAGCAAAGGCTGCAGAAAAGAGCGCAGCAACACCTGAGGCTGAAAGCACAGTTCGTGTTGACACCAAGATCCTAGATGACATCATGAAGCTTGTAGGTGAGCTTGTGCTTGTTCGTAACCGTCTTGTAAACATGGCCGCACGAAGATCCGATCAGGATATGTCCAAGGCTATTTCAAACCTTGATGTTATCACAGGTGATCTGCAGAATGCCGTTATGAAGACCCGTCTGCAGCCAGTAAGAAAGGTATTCGGCCGTTTCCCTCGTGTGGTTCGTGATCTTGCAAGAAAACTTGGCAAAAAGATTGAACTTAGAATGGAAGGTGAAGACACCGAGCTTGATAAGAACCTCGTGGATGCGCTTGCTGATCCTATGATTCACATGGTACGTAACTGCTGTGACCATGGTATTGAATCACCAGAAGAGCGTATCGCCAAAGGTAAGAATGAGACTGGTGTGGTTCTGCTTTCAGCATCCCAGCAGGGTGATCATATTCTCTTGAGAATTTCTGATGACGGTCAGGGTATGGATCCTGATCAGCTCAAGATCATCGCTGTAAAGAAGGGAGTTATTGATGAGGCAACAGCAGACAGAATGTCTGATGCTGAAGCTTTAAATCTTATCTTTGCACCTGGTTTCTCAACCAATACCACTGTAACTGATATTTCAGGTCGTGGTGTGGGTATGGACGTTGTAAAGACTAATATTTCAAAGTTAAACGGTATTGTACATGTTCTGTCAACCTATGGACAGGGTACAACAATTGAAATCAAGGTTCCACTGACACTTGCTATTCTGCCAACTCTGATGATTTCTGTATCAGAGCGTACCTTTGCTCTGCCATTGACATCTGTCTCAGAAATCTTCTACTTAGATCTTGATTCAATGCGCAATGTTGATGGTTTAAATACCATTGTGATACGTGACAAGGCAATTCCGCTGTTCTTCTTGAAACAGTGGTTTGAGAATGTCTCTATCCGCGAGTACATGCAGCACAAGGCTCACATTGTACTTGTTCAGGTATCAGCAGCTCAGCTTGTAGGCTTTGTTGTAGATGAGCTTTTAGGTCAGGAAGAAGTTGTGATTAAGCCATTAGATGATGTACTCCGTCATACTCCTGGTATGGCTGGTGCAACTGTTACATCAGATGGTGGTATTGCACTTATTCTCGATATTCCAGGTCTCATGAGAGCTTATGCTCACAAGAATGCCGAGCGTGTAACTTTAGGTAATGAAGATGGTGCAGTAGAGAATATGGGTAAGGCCATAGACGAAGCTGCCAAAGCCTTTGAGAAGAAGAATGCTGAATTAGAAGAGCAGCGTCTGTCTGAAGGTACTGCACTGCTAGGTGAGGATGAGACCCCTGCAGAAACTGTTTAATACTTAAATATTGACAAAGGGACGGACCTCTCCCTTTGTCATGATATAACTACTATGATAAAAACAAATAGTTAAGGATACATTATGGCAACCAAGGTATTAGTTGTAGATGATTCCAGTTTCTTTCGCAAGCGCTTAAAAGAAATCATTGAGACAGATCCTACAATGCAGGTTGTAGGTGAGGCGAAGGACGGAAAAGAGGGTGTATCACTCACTCAGAGTCTAAAGCCTGACGTGGTTACCATGGACGTTGAGATGCCGGTAATGGATGGTATTACCGCAGTAAAGGAGATCATGACAAAATGTCCGACTCCTATCTTGATGTTCTCTTCTTTGACATATGAGGGCGCAAATTCCACATTTAAGGCCTTAGAGGCTGGAGCTGTGGATTTTATGCCAAAGAACTTTGATGATATCGCTCACCGTCGTGAAGAAGGTATCAAGACTCTTTTAGCTTCAATTAAAGCTGTATCTCGTTCAAGGGTAAGACGCTTTACTCCTGCTCCATCAGCTGCTGCTGCTCCAAGAGTCTCAACATCAACTTTTACAGCATCAAGACCACTGTCATCAGCTTCTGCTGTAAAACCTGCAACTGCAGCTCCTTCAGTTCCTTCTGCTGCACCAACATCAACTGCAGCTTTAGGTCAGTACAAGAAGATCAATGAGCTTTTAACTTCAGATCCTGGAGTTCCAGCAGCTGCACGAAAGTTTACATTCGGTGATCACAAATCTGAAACTACTGCATTCAAGCGCTCAGGAATACCTCATTCTATTGTGGCTATTGGTTCTTCAACAGGCGGTCCTATCGCACTGCAGCAGATTATTCCAAAGCTTCCAAAGCTCAATGTTCCTGTGGTCATTGTGCAGCATATGCCTGCTTCATTTACAAGCACATTCGCTGCTCGTCTAGATTCTATGTCACAATTGCATGTTGTTGAGGCAAAAGATGGTGATATGTTAGAGCCTGGTACTTGCTATATTGCTCCAGGCGGCAAGCAGATGATCTTTGAAAAGGTAGGTGTTAAGACCAGAGTCAGAATCATTACTGATACGGGACGTGTCACCTACAATCCATGTGTTGATGTATCATTTGCATCCCTATCTCAGATTTACGGTGGCAAGGTTCTTGCCATGATCTTAACCGGCATGGGCTCAGACGGTTGCGAAGGTTGTACTTTGTTAAAACGCAAGGGCTCTGTTATTTGGGCTCAGAATGAGGAAACCTGCGTCGTGTATGGTATGCCTCAGGCGATTGTAAATGCTCGTGTTGCTGATCTGGTGCTGCCGATTGAGGATTTTGCCTCAAGTATTGTTAAGGAACTACAGGGCTGACAGACTTTAGACATTAGGCGGAAATATGAACTTTTTAGGTATTATTTTAGCTGTAGGCTGTATTATCGCTGGTATGATGATGGAGGGTACCAATCCTCTGATGATGCTGGTGCTTCCAGCCTTCCTTGTTGTGGTCGGTGCATCATTCTTTGCATGTATGGTACAGTTCCAGCTAAAGGAAATTATTGGTGCCTTAAAATGTTTCCTCTGGCTTTTGAAAGCTCCTCGTCATGGCTTTGAATCTCAGGTAGAACTTTTAGTAGGTCTTTCAACAACCGCAAGACAGCAGGGTCTTTTAGCTCTTGAAAACTCAATTGGTTCTGCCCCTGATGACTTTACCCGAGATGGTATTCAGATGATTGTGGACGGTGTTGATAAGGATGCTCTGCAGTCGATTCTTGAAAACAGCATCGCAGTTGAAGAAGCCCGCTATGAACCATTTGCCAAGGTTTTAGAGGCTATGGGCGGTTACTCTCCTACCATGGGTATTATCGGTGCGGTGTTAGGTCTTATTCATGCGATGTCACTTCTTGACCGTCCTGATGAGTTAGGTCCTGCAATTGCGGTAGCATTCGTTGCTACCATTTACGGTCTGGTGCTTGCAAATATTATCTGTCTTCCTACTTCAAACCGTATCAAGAGTGTTATAGCCGAGCAGTCATTATATGAGTATATGACCTTAGAGGGCCTTGTATCCATTGCATCAGGTGAAAACACCATGATGTTAAAGCGTCGTCTTGCTGTATACGTTGCAGAGAAGAATGAAGCTCAGTAATAAAAGGTAATAAATTAAGAATAAGGCAATAAAAAATGGCCATGAAGAAGAAACCCCCAGAGCATGAAAACCTCGAGCGTTGGATGGTGTCATATGCTGATTTCATGACTCTGCTCTTTGCTCTGTTCGTGGTTTTATATGCCTTTGCTATGGCAAAGCAGTCAGATGCCAAGTCTATAGCAGAATCTATTGCCCAGGCTTTTAACGAGAACATTCAGCTCTCATCTCCAGGTGGTGCTCTTTTAGTTCCAGGATCACTTGCCCAGCAGCTTTCTGAAGAAGTTCAGGAGGCTGTTCGTGCACAGCTTGATGCAACACAGGGTGATACTGGTAAACAGATCATTGAAGATGGTGGTGTGATGATGAACTTCCAGACCACCTCTACAGTTTCAAATGAGCAGCGCGAGGATACCACCTCTGGTTCAGATGATGAGAGAGACGGTCAGAATAACTCAGATTCAGCAACCTCTGCAGGTGAACTTGTTATTTCAGAAAACACCGTATCCAAAAATCAGAATCCTCGTTCAGATAGACCAGATGGCGGTGCTCAGACAGGTGAGGGCGGTTTCCAGGCTGGTGGTTCTGCTGACAGATTTGAGGTCGGTGGTCAGACTGAAGTTGAGGCTTCAACTCAGGCAGAAGGTAAGGTCGGTACTCATTTTGATGCAGTACGCCGCTCTATTTCTGAGGCTATCTCCCAGTCTGGTATGGAAAAATTCATTGATATTGAAGAGGATCCACACTGGCTTTCAATCAATATCAATTCAGGTTTGATTTTCGCTGAGGGCTCTGCATCAGTTCTTGCTGCATCCCGTCCTGTAATTCAAAGAATTGCAGTGGCAATCTCAAATATCAATAACTACATCAGAATACGTGGTTATACTGATAATACCTTCCTGCCAAACGGTATCTTCAGAAATAGCTGGGATCTGTCAGCTAACAGAGCTGTGTCTGTTCTTGAGGAACTTGAAAAGGCAGGTATTTCACCAGAGCGCATGGCTGTTGAGGCCTTTGGCGAGTTCTCACCTAAGTATTCAAATGCAACTGCTGCAGGTCGTGCCCTAAACCGTAAAGTGGTAATTGCAGTATCACGTTATGCAATTGAAAGAAAGACTCCTCTTGACCCTGGCAGTGATGCTCTGCTTTACAATGGTGCTAACTCATCATCAGACGGTCAGGCAGGTCAGAGTGATATTAAAGTATCCTCGGGTGAGGGAAACAGCATTGAGATCAACTTCAACAGGAAGTAGTTAATTACCTCTTAAGGAGAAAACATGTTAGTCTGGGCGATAGCAAGCCAGAAAGGCGGTGTTGGTAAAACCACCACTGTGGCCTCACTAGCAGGATGGCTTCAGAAAGAGAATCTGAAGGTCCTTATTATTGATACTGATCCGCATGCATCGCTGACCAGCTATTTAGGCTTTGACTATAACAGCATTGAAAAAAGTTTATATGACTTGTATACCTTACAGGAACTTAACAAAGATTCTGTAATGTCATGTGTTACTCATACCAATTTCCCAAATCTTGATCTGATTGCATCAAGTATGACCTTGGCAACCATCGATCGACGTTTTTCTGGTAGGGCAGGAGTTGGCAGAATCCTTTCAAAAGCTCTTGATCTGATAAGTGATGAGTATGATGTGGTTTTAATTGACTGTCCTCCTGTATTAGGAGCCCTGATGGTTAATGCCTTAGTTGCAAGTACTCAGGTTTTAGTTCCTACTCAGGCAGAATTTCTCTCCTTAAAAGGTCTTGAGGGCATGGTTCGTACCTTCACTATCATGCAGAAGGCAGAAGGTGGTTTCAAGATTGGTTACACAATTGTTCCAACCATGTATGACAGAAGGACCAAGGCATCAAGAACTTCTCTTGATTTTCTGATGGCTCATTACAAGGAAAATCTCTGGAACATGCAGATCCCTGTGGATACTCTGTTTAGAGAATCTTCTCAGCGTGGCATGCCTATAACCATGCTAGATGAGAAGTGTCGAGGTGCTGTTGCCTACCATCAGCTGATGAAAGATATCCTGAAAATTGAACTGGAAACACATAGTGACAGAATTACTCCATGTGCTGCAGCAATTGTGTCTTTAGAGCCAGAACATGTTAACAAGGCAAAAGATGAGGATGCTATCGTAGCTGACGATATGGGACAGTTGCTTTCATAATTTATTAAGGAAAAAGTATGTCATTTAATGATATCGATGACACTCTAGTTGCTTATTTCAGACAGATGTTAAGTGATGAGGCATCTGATGCTGAGGAGGGCAGTTTTGATGCTTTAGCCGAAGCTGAGAAGCTTGGCACAACTGAAATTGAAGCAAAGACTAATGAAAAAATAGTTGCTGAAGAAGATATAGATTATGCATCTGATGATTATGTCCCTCCAGTAGAACAGAAAGAGGATAAAATTTCACCTGAGCTGCAGGTTCAGCTTGAAGCAGAATCAGAGGTAGAACAGTCAAGACCTTATGCTGAGCCATCTAATCTTCAGTCGCTTTTAGAGACAGTTGAAAGTAGAACTGAGACAGATACTGATGTAGAAACTAAAGCGGAAGAACAGGTAGAAACCAAAGTTGAAGAACAGGTAGAAACTGCTGTAGTAGAACAGGTGGAAACTGAGGTTGAAGCCGCTGTTGAGGAGCAGGTTGAGACTGTATCTGATACTGCATCAGTTCAGGATACTGAGGTTAAGACAGAAGCAAAAGAAGAAAATGCTCATGAAGAAGAGTTTGCTTGGAAGAATATTGAGATGCCAAGCGAATTTCAGGCTCTGTTCTTCGTGGTCCGCGGGATCCGTTTCGCCGTGCCTTTAGTAAATTTAGGCGGTATCTTCCAGAGCCAGAAGGTCACACCTCTTTTTGGCAAGCCTAATTGGTTCATGGGTATTGCGGATATCAGAGGTCGCAAAATGAACGTGGTTGATACCCTTAAATGGGTAAAGTCTGATGTAGAGAAAGCCGATAACTATGAGTATATGATTGCTCTTGACAAGACCTTGTGGTCAATTGGGTGTGATGAGCTTGAGGGTAACAGGATCCTTTCAAATGATATGGTTACCTGGAGACAGCATGCTGGCAACAGACCATGGCTTGCAGGCATCGTAAAGAAGGAAATGTGCGCTCTACTGCATGTGGAAGCTCTTATCAGGATGTTTGAAAATGGTGTCAATCTCAAAGATCTTGATCTACAAGTGAGTGAGTGATCAAAGTTTTAATTACATCTAACGCACTTGTTGAAATTATTGATTAAAATTCAAGTATATGAAATTAGCAGTATAATTGGCTGCATGAAATGAGGAATTCGAGATGTCAAAAGAAGAAAACACTAATGAAAGCACCTTCGAGAGCAGCAAGGTATCTCTTAAAAAAGGAGAACTTTTACGCTGGGTTACCTTTAAACTTGGTAATGAAATTTATGGTGTGAATGTGATGCAGGTACGTGAAGTGCTGCGTTACACTGACATTGCTCCGGTTCCTGGTGCTCCTTCTTATGTATTGGGCATTATCAATTTAAGAGGTAATGTTGTAACTGTTATTGATACCAGAGCAAGATTCGGTATTCCACCTGCTGAGGTTACCGACAATACCCGTATTATGATCATCGAATCAGAAAAACATGTGATTGGTATTCTGGTTGATTCTGTAGCCGAAGTTGCAGTGCTCAATACAGCAGATATTGATGATACTCCAAATGTAGGAACTGAAGAAAACGCACAGTTTATTTCTGGTGTATGCAACCGCAAGGATGATCTCCTGATCC
This sequence comes from Succinivibrio sp., assembly GCA_051885305.1. Lineage (GTDB taxonomy): Bacteria > Pseudomonadota > Gammaproteobacteria > Enterobacterales > Succinivibrionaceae > Succinivibrio. Next base: position 22,501 of record JBJEWY010000096.1, read on the forward strand.
TTATTGATCTGACCAAACTCTTCACAGAAACAGAGTGGAAGGAAGTAACCAATTTAGGTTAGAACTGATTTAGATTAACTCCATTTGATAGGAACACATTGTGTTCCTATCTGTTTTTTTAGATAGCCTTGACGACGAAATTAAAATATTGCTGTCTCTGTGGGATCTCTGCTATTCATAGACCGTGTAGTTCACTCTAAAAGCTTACAATAAGTTCAAGACTTCCTATGATCTGCCGTCTTTTTATAACTCCGTAATATCTGCTGTCGTAAGAATTTATTTTTTCTGACATCATCAGATACTCATTTTTTAACAGAAATTTCTCCATATCAATCTGAGGCATCGGATTCCTTTTTTCATCAAAATATAGAGGTACTGAGTTGTTTAAAAGCTTCTCATTAACCCTTACTCCTTCATTTGATATTTTTACAAAATCACCTTCGCGGGCAGCAACTACCTTGCCTAGCGGAGCTAGACCGTAAGCGCATTTTCCGAATGTCAGATACTGACGCTCACTTGCAATTCTTGCAGGTGCTCCTTCTAGACAGAACAGGGCATACTCTCCTTTATCAGGATAAACGTGCTTTTTTACCTTGTAGAGACCTCTTGGAATTGAATTTGAAATGTTGATGGAAAGATCAAGAAGTGAATAGGTGACTGATGCGATAACCAAAAGTAGGCTGACGCATATCATGGCTATTATGAATTTTAATCTGAGACTTACGCTTTTATGTGCTATGTACTTCATTTGAAATGAATTAATTATTATTTTTATTTGTGATATCAGATTATATCAAATCAGTAATTATAGGTATTATGAATAAATCACCGACAAAGACGAATATTATGCCATTCGTCTAAATCTGTGATCTATCACAAATATTATATAGTCTGATACTTAGATTAGATTTATGCAGAACTAATCTTATCTCTTGTCCTTCTGGACTGAGAGAGAATCAATGGCGTTTTGAGTTTCCTGCTTAATCTTAATGGCTTTATCGCCTAAAATTTTGATGAGTTCAATGTAGATAAGATCAATAATGAAGAATACGCTTAATCTTGAGTCGGCATAGCCCTGAGCAAGATCATAGTCATGTACTGCGTGCAGAACGGTAATGTCAGTAAATGAGTAAAGAGGAGAGGCTGTCTCTGCAGTAATGGCACAGATTTTTGCACCTTTTTTTGAGCAGATGGCTGCAGAGCGTACTAGTTCGCCTGTTTTTCCTGAATTTGAAATATAAATTACCAGATCGTTCTGATTTACCATCACAGAGTGGGTCATGATCTCATGGGAATCTGTATAGCATCTTGCATCAATACCGATACGGGCGATCTTTCTTGAAGAGTCTTTTGCAAGAAAACCTGATGAGCCTATACCAAAAAAGTATACATGACGAGCTGAGATCATTTCTCTTACGAGCTTAGTTACAGAATCAAATCCTATTTCAACTGCTGTCTGAGATAAGAGGGTCTGATTTAGCTGCAGAAGTTTCTGTGCAGTGGTTTCACAGCTTTCTTTTAAGTTAATGGCAGTCTTTTTCCCTCCGTTGTCACTGTCCTGAGCTCCAAGAGCTTGGGCTAGTGCAATTTTGAAATCCTTCAAGGTTTCATATCCTAGTTTTCTTGCAAAACGGGTGACAGTGGCATGACTGATGTCGCACTCAGCGGAGATTTCTGAAATTGATGACGAGCAGGCTTTAAGGCCGTTTGACAGAAAATAATGGATAAGTTTATTGTCTGATTTTGAAGCCTTAATCTGTGGATTGCTTAATTTTTTTAAGATACTGCCAGTCATAATTCAAGTACAAACCCAAATAAAAAAAACGATATGAAAATTATTTTACACTTTTCTTGTTGAAGATGTTAATAATTTTGTTTTTTTGCAGATTTTCTGAACTAAAGAAAACAACATAAAAAACTATCTTAAGGATAATCTTGATTACTGTGCAAAGACTTAGTTGTAATATTTTTATTGAAAAGTATGACGTAATTCACGAAAAAATAATGGGTTATCTAATGTGTTTTTTGTCTTAAAGCAGTTAACTGATTTGATAAAAGTAACGTTTTTTTAATAAATGTTGTGATGCCTATATCAATTGTCAAATGGTAAATTATTCACATTTAATGAGCCTTTTTATACTCGAATTTAAGAATACCTTTCTTTATTTAAGAAAAAATTATTTATTAGGACTCTAATATGGTTAAAAACACTCTGTTAAATCACAAGAGAACAGCAGTTGCTGTAGCACTTGCATCAGCCCTTGCAATGATGTCTTTCAATGTTGAAGCTAAAAAGATAGTTGATGTGAATCAGTACTTTCAGTTTGTTGCCTATGAGGCTGGAGATATTTTTGAAATCGAGGCAGATGACATTGCAGCAAACAGACCAGTAACAGAGAAAGAGATAATTGAAGATACAGTAAGTGATGAAAGTATAGAGATATTAAAGAAAGGTGTTGAGTATTTTACACCGCTTTTTGGAAATCTTAATACAAATTCTGTGCCTGTAAAGATAGCTCTGGTTCAGAAAACACAAACTGACAGCAATGCCACTGCTTACAGCCCAGCTCTAGATGCAGGTCCTTACCGTTACACCACTGAATTAACAGCAGCACTGTTTAAAAACATACCCAAGACCTTAAGCAATTTTAGCAGAAGGATTTGGTTGGTTAACGA
>JBJEWY010000097.1:0-6321 GCA_051885305.1 Succinivibrio sp.
GGTTTTATTTGCCTTGCAGAATAGAGTACCATTTGTATTTGTTTCATAAAAAAAAAAGTGCCATGTAAACATGACACTTTTTTCTTCCAAGCTTAATTACTTGCTGGATGACGATGAAAGGATCTGACTGATGTAGGTTGAACTTGTATTGTATGATGCCATCAGTGAGTCAAGATTACCGTATTTGGTACGGAGCATGGATTCATACTTCTCAAGCTTCTCCTCATTGTCGGATTCTTTCTGCTTCCAGTAATCCATATTCTCTGAAATCTCATCAAGTCTGTCGGTGAGCTGACCTCCGGTCTTGGTGTAGTCCTCAACATAATCACTGAGCTTGCGGCATAGGCCTTCATCTTTGTCAGTGAAAAGGTTGATTACTGAGTTGAAGTTCTTATTGACGGCATTCTTAAAGTCAGTTGTATTCAACGACAACGTGCCATCCTTGTTAACTTCCAAACCACAGTCGAAAACGGTCAGACCACCGTCAGAGTTTGAGAAACGGGAAACCATTGACTGAATGGCATTCTGAATGGACTTTAACTGAGTATCACCAGCCAAATCACCACCATCATACTGATTTACACCGTCTTCATAGGAGTTATGAGCGTAGAGTTCACTCATTTTACTCATAAGAGTGTTGTACTGATCCACAAAGTTCTGCATCTTGCTTGTAGCAGCATCAAGATCAGTTGTAATGTTTACATTGTATGATTTAAAACCTGTAGATGTTGTTCCATCTGCAGCCGTAATAGTTTCCTTCTCAGAAAGCTGTGATACAGTAAGTGTGATACTAGAGATCTGATTCTCAAAGGTGTTAGTCTTTGAGACCAGCTTTTCACCATCAATTAAGATCTCGGCATTCTTACCTTCTGTATAACTCCAGCCATTATCATCAGCACCGCCACCGAAATTGAAAAGTGACAGTGAATCTTTATCACTTGATGGATCACTGTTCTCTGCAGTGATTTTAAGATTTGATGAATCAAGACCAGTTACGCCAGAGTCTACTGACATGGTGTAACCAGATTCTGTTTTAATCAGGTTGACGCTAACGCCATAATCATTGTTGTTAAGGCGTTTTCTGATTAACTCTAAACTGTCACCTTCAGCAACATCTACGGTAAAGGTTCGATCTCTGGTCTGTTCGTTGCCGTCCTCGTCGGTATAGGTTTCAGGACCTAAATCAACCGTGATTTTACCTGCGGCAAATGAGTTTGAGAAAGAATCTGAAGCAAACTTTTTGGATGCTTTCTCTGATTGAGCAAGCTGTGTTACAGTCACATCAAAATTGGTATTGGTACAGTCTGACTCAGTCTGAATAGTGAAAGCTGTATAATCGTCCTTCTGACCAGTTGTAACTTTTCTGGTGTTAAAGGCATTGTTTGAACAGAGCTCTTCACAGGCAGTCTGGAATGATGACAGAGCAGTCTTGAGTGCCTTGACACCGTCCTGTTCGATTTCGAGCTTTGCAATCGCCTTGGTGGTTCTGTTGGTAAGTGATGACTTTTTTGAAGATACTAAAGCTTCAATGATCGATTCAAAGTCATTACCGGAACCCACACCGGCATTAGTAATAGTTGTCATTTTTTATACCTCATGCGTCAACATCAGATGGTATAAACCCCACCTCTATAAACTTAACGGCAGGGAATACTTTCAACTTTAATAAATTAAACACCGTTAGTTTAAATATAAAAAAATCCCCGTACAAAGTACAGGGATTATCTAGCAATTTGTATGCCAGTACAACTAATCTTCTAAAAGATCTTTATGAAGTGCGTTTAATGCCTCTGAGGTATCGCCGTCTTTAAGCAGGAAGCAGAGGTTGTGACGTGATGCGCCATAGCAGATCATACGTACTGAGAACTTGTTGATGGCAGAGAAGGCACGGGTGATTACACCTGCGTTTTCTGACATGTTATTGCCGATAATGGCAATAAGTGGCAGATTGGTCTCTACCTTAACGTGGCAGAACTGAGAAAGTTCATTGATCATATTAGGATCGATATTGTGCTGTCCTGAGGTGTTAGTACCACCGTCGATGGTTACTGCAATAGAGATTTCTGAAGTTGATACCAGATCAATTGAGTGATTGTATTTAGCAAACACTGAGAATACATTGGCAAGGAAGCCTGTAGCACCAACCATTACAGGTGATGAAAGCACAATCAGAGTCTGGTTCTTTCTTAAAGCAAGAGCTCTGAAGTTTGGTGCAGTCTGAGTTGTTGGACGAACCCAGGTACCACCCTTTTCTGGCTCTTTTGAAGAACCAACAAAGATTGGGATCTCTTTTCTTACTGCAGGAACCATGGTTGATGGGTGTAAGACCTTGGCACCGAAGTTTGCCATTTCAGCAGCTTCAATATAGGTAAGTTCAGGAATTGGACGGGCAGTCTTTACAACTCTTGGATCAGTTGTGTAAACACCTGCAACGTCAGTCCAGATTGAAATGGTTGCAACATCTAAAGCTTCACCTAAGATAGCAGCAGAGTAGTCTGAACCGCCACGGCCTAGGGTAGTGGTCTCACCTAAGGTGTTAGAACCAATGAAACCCTGAGTAATGATGATATTTTTATCAGAAATCTTTGGCATCAGATTGTCGCGTACAAGAACACGGATCTGATCATATACAGGCTTTGCGACACCGAAGTTTGAATCAGTACGCATTACGCTGCGGACATCGAACCACTCAGCTTCAGTACCATAATGCTTGAACAGAGCAACAAAGAGGAATGTTGACATCAACTCACCGTGGGAAACGATAGCATCAGATAACTGATCTGATGGACCTTTCTCATTGGCAACTGCAGTCTGCTCTCTGATTTCCTTTAGATGACCTTCAATGAAATTGCGCAGTACATGCTGATTCTCAAGACGGACAATGATCTGCTCGTGAATGTCACGGAGTTTTTCGATGATTTCATCGATACGCTCATTTGTGCATTTGCCAGAGGCGAGTTCAACTAAGAGATTAGTTACGCCAGAGCAGGCAGAAATTACCACGATACGTGAGTTAGGATTACCGACAACCACCTTGTAGCTTGAAGTCATAGCTTCAAAGTTGCCTACAGAGGTGCCACCAAATTTTGCAATGTCTAAGTTGTTCATAGGGTTGATGAGTGTCAAAAATTAAAAAAAAATTGAAACAATAATAATACAATAATTAGAATGTTCAATTGTATTACACTTTAGAGCGAAAATGGTGCATAATAATTTATTTTGTATGAATTTGTTGAATTTACTTTAATGTCATGAATAAGAAACAATTGTTTTTTCTGGGAATGAAACACGCAATTCCAGTGTGTTTGGGTTATCTGTCTGTAGGCCTTGCCTATGCGGTGCTTGCAAAGCAGCAGGGCTTTTCTGAACTACAGATAATACTGATGTCCATGGTATGCTATTCAGGATCTGGTCAGTTCCTTGCTGTAGTTTACGGAGGAAACAATGCCAGTCTTCTTGCAATTACCATTGGCCTTCTTTTACTGAATTTTAGATACTTCATTATGAGTACCTGCGTTTTTGTGCGCTTTAAGGTACTTTCAAATCTGAAGAGGATCATATTCAGTCACTTCATTACAGATGAGCCGTTTGCAATTTTTACCACAGCAAAAAAAGAGCTGGTGTCTGTAAGCTATTTCAGTGGCCTTGTTTTCCCATCATGGCTTAGCTGGATTTTAGGTGCAGTACTTGGTGTTGTAGCATCAGGCTTTTTTCCACAGAATCTTGTAAATGCCATGAATATTGCTCTTTATGCTTTATTTATTGCAATTGTAGCTCCTGCATCAACTAAAGATTTCAGACTTCTTGTAATAGTTGTTTGCGCTGCAGTTTTAAATATGCTCTTAAGTTTAGTGTTCACAGGGGAGAATTCCTGCTGGGCAATTCTTGTGACAATTATTGTATGCTCATTTATTGGTGCTTTCTTTACTAAAGACTCCAAAAAAGACAGCGAAGTTAACAGTGAAACATCAAAGGAGAAGGTATGACACAAAGTGAGTATTACAGTCTTATAGTGCTTTTATCATTTGTGGCTACTTATCCTGTAAGAGTTATTCCTGCACTTTTCATATCAAAGCTTAATCTGTCACCATACTTTCAGAGGGTGCTTGATTTAGTCCCTTATACTGCTCTTACAGCACTTGTGTTTCCTGGTATTTTCTACTGCGTTGAAAATGGTCAGTATGCATCATACATAGGTACAGCAGTGGCAATCATAGCCGCTGTATGCAGGGCATCCCTTTCAATTGTGGTGCTGCTCTCAGTGGTTGCAGTATATCTGACACTTATCTGCCTGTAATAAAAATTTCCTATTTCTCAGATTTAATTTTGCGTTAAATCTGAGAATCTTTCTCTTCTTTTTTCAAGATATAAAGAATTTATCCTTTCAGATACAAATTGGCATTATCTTTAATATTATTGTCTGAATAATATATTGCTCACAATATTCGTGATTACCAGAAAAATAATGTGAGTAAAATCAAATAAAAAGCAGTATATCCGTATAATATAATATATAATTCTTTATCAGATTACATAACACGCTTATTTGTGTGTAGTAAATGATATTAGCGTTAGAAGGAATGACTATGTTTTCAAATCTCAAGGTAAAATTTAAGCTAATGCTAGCTTTTGGCACAGTCATAGCTTTCATTATCATGGTTACAGCCGTGTCCATGAATGTAATGTTTGCGACAAATTCTGTTATCAAAGATGTGCATAATTTATTAGGTTTCTCTCATAATAGAGTTAAGAATGTATACAATGCCATGATGGATCTGGATGATATAGGCTTTCTACTTTCAGGTGATCCTTCTGCCTACACGGATGAACTAGGGCGAGAGATGAAAAAAAGAGGAGAATATCTTAATGAGCAGTGTGCAAAACTTAATAGTGATTTGTACCCAACAGAAGTTGCACAGATGAGAGAAGCATCAAAAGAATACGCTGATTATACCGATGCGTTTTTACAGGAAGTAAAAAAAGGTGATCTCGCTAGTCTGCAGAAAGTATACAGAGCTCATCTTTCAAAAAATTTTGATATTGTTCATCGTGTGTCATATGGACTTGATAACAGTCTCATCGACAAAGCAACTCAAAGTGTTGATTCAATTTCAAGTTCTAAACCAATATATATATGTCTCGCGTTATCAATTATTGCAGCAGCAGTTGCCCTTGTACTAGCTCTTAAGATCTCATCTTCAATAGTCAGATCGCTTTTAAATTCTGTTAATGAGGCAAAATCTATTGCAAGAGGCGATCTGTCACATAAGATCACATCTAAATCAAAAGATGAATTCGGTCAGCTCTCTAATGCTTTAGAAAGTATGAGATTAGAACTGTCTTCTCTTATCTCTCAGATCAATTCAACTATAACAGATGTTGAGTATAAGGTTAATGCCATTGATAAGGACACAAGAGAAATCAATGAATCTGCTACAGACTGTCAGTCAAAATCTTTGACTGTAGCTGCTGCTGCCAATCAGATGGTATCAACAACAGGTGATATTGCCAAAAACTGTGAACAGGCGGCCTTGTCATCAGAGCAGGCAAACAATACAACTAAAGATGGTGTAGAGCAGGTTGAAGAGACTATTCATGGAATTCAGAATCAGCTTGAGCATTCAAAAGACGATGCTAGACTGATTCATGCACTGGTAGAGCAGGCTCAGAAGATTGGCTCTATTGTGCAGACCATTGATGATATTGCAAGTCAGACCAATCTTTTAGCCTTAAACGCTGCAATTGAGGCAGCCCGCGCAGGTGAGGCTGGTAAAGGCTTTGCTGTGGTAGCTGATGAGGTTAGAGCTTTAGCATCAAGGACATCTTCATCAACGGCTGAAATTACAAGGATGGTTACTCAGATCCAGTCTGATGCCAATATGGCCAATGATTCTATGAACAGCAGTCTTAATAACATGAACGTATTATCAGAAAAGGCCAATGCCGTACATGATCTGCTGCAGAGCATTATAGAGCAGGTTGGCAGTGTGACATCTCAGATATCTCAGATTGCAACGGCAGCAGAAGAGCAGACTACAGCAACTTCTGAGATTTCTTCAAATATGCAAGGCATTACCGATCTATCACAGTCCTTTGCTGATAAGGTTGCAGATACTCATGCACATGTAAGAGAAAGCGTAAGTATTCTTGAAAGCTTAAAGCAGTACACAGATAAACTGAAACTTAATTAGGCTGTTAAGACGATAAAAGGCAGGGAAACTTCTCTGCCTTTTAAGTTATCCAAGGCAGATTTAAGTTTTTAACTGCAAAAAAACAACATGAGGGACATCTCTAGTCCCTCACAACGGCTATATGAAACGC
>JBJEWY010000098.1:0-5955 GCA_051885305.1 Succinivibrio sp.
TTAGAGCTATCGAACAGGAAGCCCCTACCTCTACAGGTAGGGGAGGATGTCACTCTAAAAAGTTTTTTTTTACAACTTATTGAAAATACATCAAATTAATTTTTGCTATCCACTAAAGGTTGTTATGCTGTGGGAGTTTCATCATTGGGATAGCGGTAAATTTACATTAGGAACGAATTAAAAGTTGACTTTAATCATAAAAAGAGTATGATAGTGCAACTGTTTTTGTATGGTGACATTTTATACGAAATGTCATGATTTTTATTTTTATATAGGTACTAGCGAAATGGTAGTCATTCGTTTACGTCGTTTAGGCGCAAAAAAACGTCCTTTCTATCACGTTATTGTTGCAGACAGTCGTTTTGCAACTACTGGCCGTTTCATTGAGCAGGTTGGTATTTACAACCCAATCGCCAGCGGCAAAGAGACCCGTCTCCGTTTAGACGTTGAGAGCATCAACGCCTGGATTGCTAAGGGTGCTCAGCCATCTGACCGTGTAAAGCGTCTCTTATGGGAAGTTGAGCAGGGTGAAGAGGCTGTATTAAAGGCTAAAGCTGACAAGCATGCTGCTGCCGTAGCTGCTAAGAAAGCTGCTGCAGAAGCTAAGGCTAAGGCTGAAGCTGAACAGGCTTCAGAGGAAGCACAGGCTTAATAACTGCTTATGGCAGATATACCGCGTCCAGTGGGATCTTTAGGATCACCATTTGGAGTAAAAGGATGGATTAAAGTTCGTTCTTTTACGGACCAACCTGAGGACCTTTTTGACTACTCGCCATGGTTTATACGTCAGCGCGGGGCGGAATGGCGCGAGGTCCAGGTTGAGGAATACAAACCACATGGTAAAGGCTTTATTGCCAAACTGAATGTGGTATCAACTCCTGAGGATGCGAAAGCATATGCAGGAGCTGAGATAGGGATCAGGCGCTCAAGCCTGCCACCTGCTCCAGAAGGTCAGATATACCTGAACGATCTTATAGGTTGTGAGGTTACTGGCAATGATGGTGTAATGCTCGGCAAAGTGTCGGGAATTAGGGATTATGGAGCTGCTCCTATTATGGTAGTATCTCCCTCTGACCACCTGGCTATGGAACGAAAAGATGATTTTCTAATTCCATATGTCGTAGGTCCGATTGTTAAAGCTGTTGATCTCGAAGCAATGACAATCGAAGTTGAGTGGGGCGTTGATTATTAACCATGTATTTTGGTGTTGTAACGCTCTTTCCTGAGATGTTTGATGCTGTAACCAAGTCTGGTGTTACCCGCAGGGCCTGTGAAAACGGGCTGATTAAGGTTGAATACTTTAATCCGCGAGAGTATACGGTAGACAAGTTTCGCAATGTGGATGACAAGCCATACGGTGGCGGTCCAGGTATGTTGATGCAGGTACAGCCACTGCGTGATGCGATTCATGCGGCCAAAAGTCAAGCACCGAAGGGTACCAAAGTAGTCTGTATGTCTCCGCAAGGAGAACAGCTAAATCACTCTCTGGTCACCAAATTCCACAGTTGGGGCTCAATGATACTTGTAGCTGGACGCTATGAGGGAATTGATGAGCGTGTCCTTCAGACTGAAGTCGATCTGGAGGTTTCAATCGGTGACTATGTCCTGTCAGGGGGTGAACTTCCTGCCATGTGCATCATCGATGCAGTTTCAAGAATGGTTCCTGGGGTTCTGGGGAACATTGAAAATGCCTATAAGGATACTTTTGCTGAAGGCCTTCTGCATTTTCCGCAGTACACTCGTCCTGAGGAAATTGACGGTCTGAAGGTTCCAGAGGTTCTTATGAGCGGTAATCATGAATTGATCCGCAAATGGCGTTTGAAGCAGTGTTTAGGGCGAACCTATCAGAGACGTCCTGATCTGCTTGAAAACCGTGAGCTGTCAAAGGAAGAGCAGATGCTTTTGCGTGAATACCTTGATGAACACGGACTTGAATAGTTTTTTATTTATTTATACTTAATGGTAGGTATTAAAAATGGCTAGCAACCCAATTATTGATCAGCTCGAGAAAGAGCAAATCCGCACCGATATCCCTGCTTTCAATCCAGGTGATACCGTACGTGTAGAGGTTAAGGTTGTTGAAGGCGATAAGAGCCGTCTTCAGGCTTTCGAAGGCGTTGTAATTGCTAAGCGCAACCGTGGTCTTAACTCAGCTTTCACTGTTCGCAAGATGTCATCAGGTGAGGGTGTAGAGCGAGTATTCCAGACTAACTCTCCAATGATTGCTTCTGTTAAGGTAACCCGTCGCGGTGACGTTCGTCGTGCTAAGCTCTACTACTTACGTGATCGTACTGGTAAGGCTGCTCGTATCCGCGAGAAGATTAACTAATTTATTCTTTCCTGTCTTTAATATGCCTGAATATTTCAGGCATATTATATTTTGATCCTTCCATTTTTTTATGAACTTTATTGCTGATTTCAGCAGACTAGAAACATTAAGCGAAAGTAATAAGACCTGGAGTCTGCTAAGAGCTAAAACAGCTCCCCTCATAATTTCCTTTTTAAAAAATATATTCGCAGTTGAACGCGAAGTTGATTATGAATATGCAAGAGCAAATCTAAAAGAGTTCCTGTCCCAAGTTAAGGCAAAGCTTGATACTGAAGAGCAGAAAACTACTGCGAATGATTACATTCAGGCATGGATTTCAAGAGGGCTTTTGATTGAGCTAAATGATAAGTTAACAATGACGGATGCAGCGCAGAAGGCTATAGAATTTGTTGAGAAGCTAGAAACAAGAATTGTATCAACATCAGCGACTCATCTAGAGATTCTGCTTGATGCTGTTCAGAAACTGTACATTAATGTCGGTACAGATAAACGCTTGCGCATGAGGGAAATTGACAGTCAGATAAAGAAACTACAGCAGGAAAAAAAACTTATAAGGGAAAACAAAGACTACGCTCTTGATGACTACTCAAAAAGGGAACGAGTTAAAGCCATTTATGATATGGCAGCAAACCTGCCTTCAGATTTCAGACGCCTAGAAGAAGAGACGGTAGAAGCTGCAAAACAGACTCGCACACGAATCATTTTAGATGACAGTACCAAAGGTCAGCTTATTGAAGATGTACTTAAATATGAAGAAGAGCAACGTCGCACTGATTATGGTCAGGCTTACGAAGGCTTTTTCAAACTCATCTGTCAGGAGGAACTCTGCTCAAAATTCAAAGACCAGATGGAGTACATACTTACTAGATCGTTTGTTGAAGACGTACTGAATAAAAAGCAGAAAAACTTTCTTCACAATCTTGTGAATATACTAGTTGATGACTGTGACAGAATCAGATCGGTCAGAGCTAGGATTGATGCAAACCTAAGATCTTATCTTGAGAGCGGTGAATTCAAAGAAAACAAGCGTGTCAATAAACTGATATCTATGCTTGAAAAAGAGGCTGTGAACCTCAAGGAATTAGACATCAATATGTACACAAAAGAGCTTCCTGTCTCCATAGAGAAGAATAAAGTGATCATAAGATCCGTAGAAACTCTATCAAAAGCTCTTAAGGTTCCTGACAGAGCACCTGAACTTTCAGAAATTGAAATGCATGAAAACCAGTCACATATCAGTCAGGATATATTAAATCAGTTAGACGGTGTAAGACTTAGCGATGTTAGAAAGAAGATTATTTCAATGCTAGGAAAAACTGCAGCTATGAGTGTAGGCGAAATTATTTCAAGAAGTATATTAAGACATGGTCTTGAAGAAGTTGTTGCGTTTGTAAGAGTAGCAAGAGAGATAAATACAGATGAGACAGCTCAAACAGAGGAAATAATTGTAAAGCTTCCATCAGAAGAAGGTGAGAAGAAATACAGAATAACACTGCCTAAGATAATGCTTTCTAGCAGAATGATACAGGATCATACAAATGACAGAAAATGAATATGAGTTATCCTCAACTGAAAATGAGCTGCAATCAGAAGAGCGCCGAGTCATTCCAGTAGCAGATTCAGATTTACGAAATGCTATTATCAATCTTCTGAAAAACGGCAGCATTCAGTACAAACAGTCTGACAAGGAATACAGATTACTTATTGATCCTGCAAACACGCAGTATATTCAGGAATATTTAAGTGTAATCAATATTGAACTTGTTATAAATCATGAAAATGGTCTGGCTTTTACAAGGAATCTTATAAGGGAACAGGCAGAGGAGATAGATGATACTATATCGTCAACAGAGGATAGGTATCTTATTGGACAGACTGTTCTTACACCTTTTAAGGCAATAGTTATTCTGATTCTAAGAAAATTCTATCAGGAGCGCTTAAACAAAGGTGAAGATAAGATAGTCGTCAATATTGATTACATGAAGAATTCCCTGATCCCATATCTAAAAGCTTCAGGTTCAGACAGCAAAGATTCCAAAAAGTTAAACGGCGTATTAAAAGAGCTGTGCGAATATCATCTGCTAAAAAAACTTAAATCAGCTGAGAGTGATCGTTATGAGATTATGCCTTTAATACGATATGTCATTGATGTAGAAAAAATGATAGAGCTTCTTAAGGCGTTCAGGACTCTTAATGGAAATGAATCAGATAGTTTAGGAGAGGACAGCGATGAGCAGTAGTCAGACAGAACTTTCGATTTTTGATGAAAAGGCTGATCAGGTAAGACTTAAAGAGATTACTGTATATAATTGGGGATCCTTCAATGGATTGCATACTCTCCATATAGACAGTGAAGGTACTCTGATAACGGGAGACAATGGATCTGGTAAGTCTACCATCATCGATGGTCTCATGACTCTGATAAGACCTGCAGGAAAAGTCAGTTACAACATAGCGGCAGCACAGGAGCAGAAAAAAGACAGAACGCTTGTTTCCTACATGAGAGGAAGCTATGGAACAACTGTAACTGACGAGGGGCAGATAAGCAGAAATCTGCGATCAAATTCTGTAGTAACAGTTCTTAAATCACTATATGAATTTGATATAAGCCATCAGAAAGTTGTACTGCTTGGTGTTTTTTACATCAATGGTGATTCAAATGCGCTATCTGATGTTAAAAGAATATATGCTGTTGCAAACAGTGATATTGACGTTGCAAGAATGCTTAAGGCATTTGGTAATCTTGATACAAGAAATCTAAAAAATTATTTAAACTCAATAGAAGGCTGTACTGTATGCGATGACAGTTTTTCTGCTTATGAGACCCATTTTAGACGACGGCTTAGAATGGATAATAAGAATGCTACGGCCCTGCTTTCTAGAGCTCTTGGTTTAAAGCGAATTGATGATCTCACAGGTCTTATTAGAAGTTTGGTACTTGAGCCTGGAGAAGTAAAGGAAGATGCCATCAATACCATAGCGCAGTTTGAGGATTTAAAAGAAATCCACAATCGCCTAGAAGATGCGCGAACCCAGAGTAATACTTTAAAGGATCTGCCAAAAGACAATAACAGGTATGAGCATTCTCTTAATCTTGTCACACGCTATGAAAAGGCTATTGCTGATGCAGAGACATATATTGCAAAGTGCGCTTTAGAGGCATACAGCAGTGAAGTAAGTGATAATGAAAAAAGTTTGAGTTTATTAAATCTTCACTTACAGGATATAGAAGATCAGATCCGCAAGGCAAGGATTATACTTGATAACTGTAATACGAGCCTAAAAGAGGGCGGCGGTGGCAGAACGATCAAAATTAGAGAAGAAATTGATACAGAAAAGCTTCATCTAAGGGATGCAAGAAAAGAGCAGACAGCATATAACACCCTTGCTCTTGCATTAGGACTTAAAGCTGCATCAGATGAAAGTATCTTTTTGGCTAATCTTAAAGTCTTAGAAGAACTAAAGCCTGATTTGGTAAAAAAGAATGAAACATGCATTGAGGAGCAGGTATCTTTAGCTACTAGAAAAAGAGCACTTGAAACAGCAAAGAAAGATCAGGAAAACATACTTTATGAACTCAAGAAAAGGCCTGGATCAAATGTATCATTCAGATATCAGAATTTCAG
>JBJEWY010000099.1:0-23779 GCA_051885305.1 Succinivibrio sp.
TGGTCAAATGTCCAAGTGCAGTTATTAGCTTTCTAGTACAAGGACATTCAATTACAGAATCATCAATGATAAGGCATAAGTCGTCTTTAGAATTTTGTATTCCAAAACTTCTGATGTTTCTCATGGCATATGCTCCTACATAGAAACAAAGTGAGTACCAGTTAAAGTGGATGTTACTCATGAATCTATATAGAGCTTGCTCTGATGAATTAAATAAACCTTTACCTGATGATACAGATGCTCTCCACAGGTTAGAGCCTAGAAAGATACTGTTTATCATATCTACAAGCATAGATAAGGGGCTTGGTCCTTTATCTTTCTTGAAACCTGACAGATACAGATACTGCTTTAGATGTAGTTCTTTGATTACAGAAAGTAATGGTGAATTTAAGGATTGATAATCATCGTGGTTTTGCTGTAACATAGCTATGGGTAACCTTTTGAAAATTTATTGTAACTAATTGAATTATATCAAAAAGTTACCCTAAAAGCCACCTAAAACAGCATAAAAATCATCTTTCTATTTCATATCAAAATTTAAAGAGCAAAGCCTTAGTGCATAAGGCTTTTAGACAATTTTATTATGTGAGAAAGTCAAGTAATTATGCTTGTACAGATAAACGCACCGGACCTCGTGCATTAGCACTGCCCTTGTCGTTGTAGGTCATGTTGCAGGTAACTGCATCTCTTGCACCTATTAATGCCGCCTTAAGCTTGTTGTTTGACTGCATCAGCATTTTAATAAGACTGCCGTTTACCTCATTTCTATATTTGCACTGAGTCATTTTAGCCTTGATCTGCTGTACATCTGCTGCATAAACTGTCTTCAAGGATGCAACATCTGGGTGAAGTTTAATCTTCTGATCATTTGACTGTAGCTTTACCATCATCTCTGACTTCATCTGAGATAGAGTTTTTAAAGCATCAACACGACGCACCTTCAGAACCTCAAACTCACTAGAGATAACCTTTAAAAGATTATCTAAAATACTATTCTGCTCAGCCAAATACTCTTTTAGAGGAAGCACGGTGACAGCTGGATTTACTTTGTTGAAGACAAATTTCTTTGAAGCTATCATAAAACCTCCTAGAGTGCTCCGCGAATAGAGTAAAGCTCATAAATTATTCTGGTATCAAGCTCAAGTTCTGTTGCATAAGTATCACCTAAAGCATACTGTCTTATGACTCTTGCCCCATGAACATATCCGTCAACTTCAGTTTTTAAAGAGTCTGCAGTTTCTGTAGTACTTGCATTAACTCTGTTCTCAGACTGGATATAGATGCCATTTACCTGTTCAGACAGTTCGCGGTAAGCTTCCATCTTTGAGGCTCTCATCGCTTTTACCTGCTTAATGGCCTGTGTTGAACCATTCTGACGGGAAATTGACGCATATCCTGTAGCTCTAAGCACAGGGAAAACCGCTGGCTTTTTAACTCCATCATCACTCCAGTGCATATTCTTAACTACACTTGTTGATGAGCATGAGCAAGCAGCTACTGCTATCACAAGAGCTGCCAGGACTGTTTTAAAAACTCTCATATCTCCCCCTGGTTATTTTGACGTTCTTAAATACTGACTCTGATCATGCACATCCCGTACCAGTTTTCCCTGATACTCATAAGTGTCGGCTGGATAGATCACAGGATCTTTGCCAAAACCATTTCCTAAAAAAGTCTTCTCCTTTGTATACATATAGTATTCATAGTTGCCTGTTGAGGTTGCTGGGACCTTGGCTCCTGTGATGTAATATTTATCATTAAAGGTTTTAGTATCAGTGTAGTAATAATTGTCTTTAAAGCGCAGTTCATTGGCCTTTCTTGCTTTCTTGGCATAATCAGAATCAGGATCATAGTAAATATTGCCTGATCCGATGGTACTTACAGAAGATGTTGCGGGGGTATTGTTTGTTACAACTGTAACCTTCTTTGAAGTTACGGTATCTACAATACCAGTCTTTGCACCTTTTGGCACTAAATTACCACCAGGCTCATAACGATATGAGGAAACACCGTTTAATGCACAGTCCTTCTTGCCTGTTCTGTAGCAGTAGGGCAGAAGATCGTATGGAATAAATCCCGTTGCAGAACCAACAACTGTCTGATTTGACATATTGATGACACGACCTACAACAACAATTCCTTGATCATTTCTTGTTAAAGTACCTGCAAAAATATGCTTTACCATGGCCTGACGGGCAAGCTTTTTCCAGTTTCTTGAAAATACCATTTCTCCATCTTTGGTAATGGAAATGGCTCCTGTCAGCTTGTATTCAAAAACACCTATGCCACGTCTGTCCAATTCATGGATAAACATCTCAGCCATTGATCTTCCAAGGTAACCAGCGTTTTCATAAGTATCGGTATCAACAAATGATGTTACAGCAACTTTTGGCAGTGGATCATAGGAGACTGATTTATTCCCTTCGCTATCCACACTTACAGTAGCACTCCTTTTAAGATCATTCATCATTGTTGAATAGAGAACATCCGACATTTCAGAAACAATTCTGCTTATCTCCATGCCTTTCTGGCTATATACACTTGGAGTAGCAGTAACCGTTACCTGTTCCGCTTTTTTTGCATCATTGCCGTCAGAGGCAGGATTTGCCGTACAACCAGCAAGCAAAACAGCTGCGGTGAAGCTCATCATTTTTAAGATTTTTCTCTCCATCCTGACCTTCTTTTGTTTGTATAATCAACTTATTGCGATCTTACGACGAAAAAGTTATTTTTTTAACGTTTTCGCCATTTCTGGATCAAATAATGCAAGTTCAATGCCAGATGTCAAAAAATTAATTTGCCAGGGTGAATTATGAGATTTACAAAAACCTTAAAAAACACTGTGATTGTAGTGTCCTTAATGGCAGCCTTTCAGTCTCAGGCTGGCTGGTACACCGCAAGCGGAACAGGAAGTGATCGCAATGATGCTGTAAATGATGCTCTAAAAACCATCCTTTTACAGACAGGTGCTGATATTCAGATTGAGCAGACCTTCCACAACGGGGTTATGCGCGATGACAGCATCAGTATCAGATCACACGCCCCTGTCAAAAAAGTAATAGTGACGGAAGAACAGCAGACACACGATAAATTTACAGTAACAATTAAAGCCTTTATTAACGAGAAACAGATAAATAAATGCACAGAAGCATCAGTAAAAAAAGGCTTTCAGATGCTTGTCTTCAAATACGCTGACTCTGATGTCTTCCAGGGAAGTATCGGTGTTGAAGGTATAGAAAAAGAGATGACAAGAATTGTTTTTGACAGGCTGAAAAACTCATCTGTCTTTGCTGTCCGCACCCCTGTGAATGCAAACCTAGCAAACAGCACTGAAAATAATGTAAGTGAGGACTTCAAAGAGAAAAACCTTGCAAAACTTGGAGAAAATTCTGGCTCACAGTATGTGATGAGTGCAAGCATAAGTTCTGTAAGTGTATCTGATGTCGGCAACAACATGCTGACAAAGCTTTTATATTCAAGAACCCGCAGTATCAATTTTGATATTGAAGTGTATGATTCCGTCAATAAGATTTTCGTGTTCAGACGATCTTATACTGGCGAGGCAGACTGGCCGTACAAACAGGGAGAAAGAGTGGATCTGAAAGGAGATAACTTTAAAAACACGCCTTATGGAATGCGTCTTTACGAATTATGCTCAAAAGCCGCAGATGATCTTACAGCAGAACTTCGCTGTGCTCCCGTATCCTCAAGAGTTATAGATATCGATGGTGATAATCTTATTATATCCATGGGAAGAGACAACGGACTTGAAGTTGGCAGAGTATTCTCACTTGAACAGAGTTCAACTGTTAATACCGCACAGGGTGTTGAATATGACAGCATTGAAAAGACCTCAGGCCATTACAAGGTGATAGCTGTCTATCCTCATGCAGCCAAACTTCATCCTACAGATCTGCAGAACAATATCCTGAACATCGATATCAATGATATTGTAACTTTAAGATAGCGATTATACGGTGTTGTATCATGGACAAATCTTGATATAATACCGTCTGTCCTTTGGCCCCATAGTTAAATGGATATAACAAGCCCCTCCTAAGGGCTAGTTGCAGGTTCGATTCCTACTGGGGCTGCCACTAGAACATCAGCTCTGATGTGATCTGCACAGCACAGGCTTTGACCTTGTCTACAATAAGTGGCAGTTTATCCCCACTGAATTTTCCTGAAGTTCCAGATACTGACACAGCGCCTATAAGGTGTCTGTCAAGATCAAACACTGGCACTGCAATACATCTGACTTCTAATGAACTCTCTCCATTGTCAAAGGCATAACCTTTAAGGTGAATTGCCGCAAGATCTTTTCGAAGCTGTTCAGGCGTTGAAATCGAGTTTGGAGTTGCCCTTGTGTAATCAAGACTTGTGATAATCCGTTCTCTAAGCAGAGGATCCTGATAGGCTAAAAGACATTTTCCCAAAGCTGAATGCACCATCGAAATCTCAGCACCTTCTCTTGAGGATAGTCGCATAGAGGTTAGAGTTGAGATTTTCTTAGCTACATAAAATGCCTTGTCATCATCCATAATGCCAAACTGTACAGAAAGGCAGTCAATACCATTGATAAGTCTGTCTAGATAAGGATTTACCAGTTCTTTGAGATCCAAAGACTCTGAAGCAGAATTTCCAAGAGATATAAGCTTGAGCCATAATTGAACAGTCTTGTCGGAATTCTGTCTTAAAAGACGAAGCTTTATCATGTCATCTACAAGGACATAAACTGAACTTCGAGGAAGACCAGTAAAGTTAATCAGATCAGAGATGCTGCATCGCTGATGTTTCTGCAGAACTTCTAGAATGGCAAGCGCTCTTTGCAGAGCAGGGACTCTTATGGATTGCGACATAAAACCTCCTCAATTGTATCTAATATTATAGACATAATTGAGGAGGGGATTAAAAAAAAACTTTAGAAATCAACCGGGAATGATCATTCCCATCTCTCGCATCTTGGCAATTTTATAACGTAAGGTTCTAGGAGAGATACCTAGTTTTTCTGACACTTCCTGACGTGAACCGCGATACTCAATTAAAGCATCAAGAATGATCTGATATTCCTGCTGCTTAAGCTCCCCACCCAAATCCTGAGGGATCTTCTGAGAACGAACAGGATCTGATGTCTTTTCACTTTCGTTTTCAAGATCTGTATCAATTCTTGGCTCGGCAATATTCTCTGTAAAACCGCTCTGCAGTTTTTCTTCCATTGATTTTTCATCAAGAATGATACTGTCTGCGTCAATAACCGTACCCCCAGAAAGTATAAGGGCTCGCTGCATGACATTGTCAAGCTCTCGGACATTGCCAGGCCAAGAATAGGTCTTAAGACGCTTTAGCGCAGCGTCTGAAAGTTTTGGAATTGCCATTGATGATTCTTTTGCGTGCTTTGCAATCAGCGCATTGGCAATTGGTTCAATATCAAGAGGGCGTTTTGCAAGTGGAAGCCACTTTAAAGGAAAGACATTTAATCTGTAGTAGAGATCCTCTCGGAATTTGTTTTCAGCTACAGCCTGCTTGAGATCTCTATTTGAAGTTGCAATCACTCTGACATCAAGGGAGATAGTTTTTCTTGAACCTAAACGTTCAACTTCCTTTTCTTGGAGCACACGTAAAAGTTTCGCCTGAAGACCTAAATCCATTTCAGTTATTTCATCTAAAAGGATGGTACCCCCCTGAGCCTGTTCAAATTTACCAGGACAGGCCTGAACAGCACCTGTAAAAGCGCCTTTTTCATAACCAAACAGTGTAGCCTCAAGCATTGAATCTGGAATTGCCGCACAGTTTATAGCTACAAAAGGACCTGATGCACGGTTTGATTTGTCATGAACATAACGTGATAAAACTTCTTTACCGGATCCAGATGGTCCTGTGATCATGACAGTTGCATCTGTTGCAGCAACTCGTGCTGCCATAGAAAAGAGCTCTTCAGTTGAAGGGTCAGCAAAGACAGGCTCACTTGAAACGCTTCTGCTTACAGGTACATAACGGGAGACCTGATTTAAAAGGACCTCAGGAGCAAAAGGTTTAGCAAGATAATCAATTGCACCATCTCTCATAGCTCTGACAGCGCCATTGATATTTGCATAGGCAGTCATTAAAAGAACCGGGATCTGAGGATACTTCTCGTGAATGGAGTTTAAGAGAGTGTGGCCATCCATTCCTGCCATCTGAATATCCGAGATCACCATGTCAACTTTTTGTTTTGACAGTACGGTCAACGCCTCTTCGCCACCGCTGGCTTCAAGGCAGGAATACCCTGTAAGCATTAGGGTATCTACGATAGCCTCCCTCAACTGGCTATCATCATCTACAATTAGAATCTGACTATTGATACTCATACTGTCCCTTGTCTTTTACCTCAGGCAACCGATTGAGTCTCTGGAATACTTACAGAAGGCTCCATGGTGCCGTTATATTTTGGAATTGTAATTCTAAATGAGGTGGATTCATCAGATGATTCCACAGCCACACTGCCCTGGTGAACCTTTGCTACAGCTGCGACCACGGCAAGCCCCAAACCGGTACCGTTACTCTTGGTGGTATAGAATGGCTCAAACATTTTGCCAATAACATCTTTGGAAATCATCGGGCCATCATTTATCACACTAATATTAACATTCCTGTTATCAGCCTCAAGTCTGATCTTAACGTTTTTTGCACCAGCTTCAATGGCATTTGTCACCAAATTGGTAATTGCTCCATTCAAAGCGGTCACATTTCCTAAAACCACCATTGGTTTTGGACCTATTTCAGAAGTGAGTTTAGCCCCAGATCTCTCAACAACAGATACGACAGATGAGCTCACTCCTTCTACAAGATCAACAACATCAAGGCATTTTACCGTCTGCTCTCCAGAACGGGCATACATTAAAATATCACCTACCTGAGCTTCTAATGCCTCAAGTCGTGACATCAGTTTCTTCTGAAAGATGGCCCTTGATGCTTGAGGAAGCTTGGCGTTACCTAAATTTGCAGCATATAAAATGGCAGCAGATAAAGGAGTTCTTATCTGATGTGCAAGAGATGCCGCCATCTTACCTAAAGATGACAAACGCTCCATATGATTTATTTTATCGGTAAGCTCTCTGGTTCTTGTTTGATCAGTCATCTGAACTAACTGGCCATGAGACAAAGGTCTTGTTGAAACCTGCAGTCTTTTACCATCAACAGTTGAGATCTCCTGACCGTCATCCTTTTGAGGACGGAAAACCTCATTGATGACCTGATACCATTTTCTTCCCACAAGATCAGTTATATTGAGCATTTTATGAGCTGATTCATTGGCTAGTTTCACATTGCCACGCTCATCAAGCACAATCACTGCTGATGGTTCTTTCTCAAAAATCTCTTTATATAACTCTGTATCATGATTTGAAGCTGTCATTTTGTCACCCCACTCTCTTTACAGGTGATTATTCAAATATCATGCCATATAAGTTATCTAAATGATTTTAAAAGATATTCTTTAAATATAAATTTCTTCGCCAAAAAAATGTCAGACAAAATGACTGTATTCATGATAGCCATGTCATATTATTTTACAGATAAAAGACAATTAGCAGTTCCTTTTGCTGCTATTTTAAGGCTGATGCCTAAAAAAAAACGCTTACCCCACAAATTATTTCAGTAACTATTTTTGTCATAAGGTGATGAATGACTTCATGGTAGAATTATCATGGTTCAGATAGTTTAAATGCCATTATGAAGAAATTATCCTTTTTAGCACTTGCCCTTTCATCATCAGTAACGATAGCACAGAATAATCAGAACTATCTTCTGGTAAATGTAGAGGTCAGCGCCAACAGAACCGCTCAGTCCCTTCTACGTACCACCAATGCTGTAGATGTTATAGACGAGTCAGAACTTGATAAAACAGGAGAAGATCAGATCCCTCTGATGCTAAAAAAACAGCCTGGCATCACGGTGCAGACAGACGGAACACCAGGCATCTACACAGTGTCTATCAGACAGGAACAGCCCTCAAGAACCGTTTATGTAAGTGACGGCGTCAGAATGAGCGATCAGAAAAGCCGTCAGGGCATGCCTCTTTTATACAATCCCTTTTTTGTAAAGAGGGTTGAAATCATAAGAGGAGCCTCATCCGTACTTTACGGTTCTGATGCTCAGGCAGGAATCATAAGCGTGGTAAGTAAAGATCCTGAAAAAAGACATTTTGCTCTTGATACAGGGCTAATCTTCAACTCGCAGGGCAACGGTTTTACTGAGCTTTTAAATGCCTCTGGCACACTTGAAAAGCTAAGCTATATTGCAGGTGTCACCCACACCGATATGGGTGACAGGTATATTGGAGGCCATAAACGGGTTGACAATACCTCATACTATCAGAGCGGTGTTAACAGCAAAGTGATGTATCAGCTTTCTGACAAGCTGCAACTTGGCTTTAATTTTGATTACTTTGATATCAATGCAAGTACTGCAACCACCACAAGAGATCCTGATTATTCAGGTTTTAAAATGAGGATCCCGAATTGGAATTATAAAAAAGCATCCATATTTACCAACTCACTGAACATAAATGATACTTTAAGAGAATTTAATACGAGGTTTTATCAAAGCCGAGAAAACAAGGAGTTTTCCCAGGATACAGGCAGTTACTATACAAAAGTTCATGTTGACAATAATGAGGATGCTAAAGGTGCCAATATCCATGGTGAACTCTCCTTTGGGGAATATCTGAAGGCTACTACCGGATATGATTTAAGACAGGAACTAAGTGATGGTATAACCACAGCTGACCTCAGCGAAAATCCTGTCTCAAAGATAGGCTACGCCCCACTTAAAACCTCATCTTCAAACTCAAAAAGCAGACAGGACAGTCATGCACTGTATTCGCTTTTTACGCTTTTCCCTTATGAAAGGCTTAATTTTGAGTATGGAGTCAGATGGAATCACTTCAGATCAAAAAGCGGAAACAATATATCTGCGGCAAGCTATAAATACAAAGATGTTACAGTATTAGGAGAACATAGCAGAAAAACCAGTGTAAAAACCGTACAGAGTGCGGGCATTCTCTATAAGATAACATACAACTCCATTTTAAGAGCCCATTATTCTGAGGGTTTTAAAGTTCCATCCTTAAGTCAGCTTTTTATGACATCCTACAGTGGTAGAACCATTGAACCAAATGAGAATTTAAAACCAGAGAATTCAAAAAATTATGAAATTGGAATGCGCTATGATGGGGATGACTTGACTTTAGATACAGATATCTTCTATACCACAAGCGATAATTACATTGACATAAGCCGTTACAGTACATCACCTGAGCGCTATCGCTACCGCAACGTCGCCAAGGCTGAAAGTTTTGGTACAGAGCTAAAGTTTTCATACCGTATAGAAAGTTTTTCACCTTATGTGAATCTGACTGCCATGCGCAGAAAGTTCACTCACGAGAACATCTCTACCTATGACAGCGGTACACCTGATTTTTTTGGAAGCGCTGGCATAAAATATACAGGGAAACACACCTTAGGTGATTACTATGCTGATGCCTACATTATTTTTGCTTCCAACGCCAAAGAGGAGCCATCTTTAGGGCAGAACAGCCTTATAAAAAATGATCTTAATATATCAGGTTACACAACTTTCAATTTAAGCTTTGGATCTGATGTTTACTCTTACAAAAACTCAAGCATTAAAATCTTCTGCAGTATAAACAACATCCTTGATAAGCTCTACCGCACCTCTGTCTATATAGATGAGCCTGGCCGCTACTTCACCCTTGGCATAAAAGCATCAATGTAAAATTGCGTAACTTATTGATTATTATTATCAATAGACAAAAACATTCTTTGTTTTTTCACAATTTGCGTACCATGATTTAGTTCTTAATCAGTCTTGTTTCTATAATTAAGACATCCACATGAAGAAGGTGCGCCTATGATAGATGCTCTGATGATAGACCTCAGCAGATGGCAGTTTGCTGTAACCTCGCTTTACCACTTTATCTTTGTCCCTCTGACACTTGGTATTTCCTGGATTGTATTCATCATGGAGCTTATGTATGTGAAAACAAGCTCCCCTGTCTATAAGGATATGTGTAGGTTCTTTGGCAAGCTGTTTGCCATTAACTTTGCAATCGGTGTAGCTACAGGCATCACTATGGAGTTTGAATTCGGAACAAACTGGTCAAACTATTCACATTATGTAGGCGATATTTTCGGAGCTCCATTAGCACTTGAAGGTCTGATGGCATTTTTCTTGGAATCAACCTTTATAGGTCTTATGTTCTCTACCTGGGACAGATTCTCAAAAGGCACCCACCTAGCAGTAACTTTCCTAACAGCACTTGGTTCAAATCTCTCTGCAATGTGGATTTTAATTGCCAACTCCTTTATGCAGTATCCAGAGTTCTCTGAATTCTCACCTGTCAGCATGCGCATGGAAATGACAGATTTCTTTGGACTTGTATTCTCTCCTGTTGCTCAGGTTAAATTCCTGCACACCATAAGTGGAGCTTATATAACCGCATCTGTTTTTGTCATTGGTGTATCCGCATATATCATGCTAAAAGGCAGACACTATGATTTTGCAAAACGCTCAATGATTATCGCTACATCATTTGGTATCTGCTCTTTAGTTCTTTCAGCTCTAAGCGGCGATTTAAGTGCAATTGAAGTTACAAAACATCAGCCAGAAAAGCTTGCTGCCATGGAGGCCGAATATGAAACGCAGAAGGCCCCTGCAGCCTGGTCTTTAGTTGCTGTTCCAAATGAAAAGGAAATGAAAAATGATTATGCAATCAAGATCCCAGGACTTTTAGGACTTATTGCAACTCATTCGCTGGACACTGAGGTTAAAGGCTTAAAAGATCTTGTAGAAGAGAACAGAGAGCGTATTGAAGATGGTGTTATTGCCTACAGTGCCTTGAAAATTTTAAGAAATGAGGATGCAACAAAAGATGATCGCTCTGAAGCTTTAAAAATCTTTAACGAGTTCAAACAGGATTTAGGCTATGGTCTGCTTTTAATTGAGCATGCAAAATATCCTTTACATCCTACAGAAAGTGAACTTGATAAGGCTGCCCGCGCATCAGTGCCTTCAGTTCCAATCTGTTTTGTCTCATTTAGAGCCATGCTGTTTTTGATGGGACTTTGCGCCATGGTATTTGCTGCGGTAGTCTTTTTCCTAGTAATAAGAAAAGATCTAGAAAAAAGGAAGTTTGTCCTAAAGCTGCTCTTATGGTCGATTCCCCTGCCATTTATTGCCTGTGAATTCGGGTGGATTTTAGCTGAAATGGGACGTCAGCCATGGGCTGTTCAGGGAATGCTTCCGACATATCTTGCAGCATCTGATCTCAAGGCATCCGATCTTTTGATAACTCTGCCTTTATTTGTCACAGTCTATTCAGTATTTCTCTTTATTGAAATGAAAATGATGTTCAGAGCCGTTAAAAACGGGCCAGAAATTACCACAGGAGTTTAAAGTTATGCTGTTTGATTATGAAACTTTAAAGATCATCTGGTGGATTCTAGTAGGAATACTTCTAATAGGTTTTGCCTTAACAGGCGGTATGGATATGGCTGTCTCTGCACTGTGTTTCAGCTTCAGCAAAAATACTGCTCAAAGAGGGTACATTCTAAAAACCATATCTCCCCACTGGGAAGGTAATCAGGTATGGCTCATTACAGCTGGTGGAGCTATCTTTGCAGCTTGGCCTGATGTATACGCAGCCTCGTTTTCAGGAATGTACTTTGCAATGATAATAGTGCTTGCTGCCTTATGGCTAAGACCGCTTGCCTTTGACTACAGAAATCAGATAGACGACGAGAAATGGAAAAAGCGCTGGGATATTGCACTTGTGGTCGGATCATCTGTTCCTCTGCTTATTTTTGGAGTGGCTTTCGGCAATATTCTGCAGGGGCTCCCTTTTTATGCAGATAACAATCTTGTCTGGCATTACCTCCGCTCTGATTACGGAGCCCTACTGCCACTTTTAAATCCTTTTGCCCTTATCTGCGGTATTTTAAGTGTAACGATGCTTTTAACTCATGGAGTAATGTGGATTGGTCTTAGAGGCACGTATGAAATGAAAATAAGAGCCCAGAATACAGGTGTTCTCCTGTCTGTACTTACTCTTATTTTATATTTTTCAGCTGGTATCTATGCCTATTCTTTTGATGGTTATGAAATCATCACTAAAGCAGATCCTAATTCCTACTTCAAAATCACATCAAAAGAAGTTGCTCTGACCATACACGGACTTTTTTCAAACTATGTGAACTATCCAATTACTGTGGCTGTGCCATTTATTGCATCAGTTGCTACTATCCATGTTGCTTATTTCTCATCTCAGGGGCAGTTTGTTAAGGGAATTATCGCATCTTCTATCTCTGTTGCCGGCACTGTCGCAACCCCTGCTGTAGCACTGTTCCCATTCATCATGCCGTCATCAGTAGATCCTGAATCATCGCTTACAGTTTACGATGCGACATCATCTGCCTATACATTAAACACCATGCTGATTTCAGCACTTATATTTGTGCCAATATTTTTAGGTTACACCATATGGGCATATGTACGCATGTGGAAACATGAAACAGAGGAGAAATAGAATGCTGTATCTTGTATGGGTGCTCTTCATGGTTATAGCTATTGGCATTACAGTCTTTGTCTCAAGGAGACTTGATTAGTGGACAGTAAAGCTATAGAGCTTGCATGCAAAAAAGTCTTTAATGATCATTTAATAAGTGTAAAAACACCTCTTGCGTTGTTAAGCTTAGTATTTGTACTGCAGGCTTTGTGCCTGTTTTACTTTTATTATTTTATTGTAAAAGCCCTTACGCCACTTCTTCTACACCACGATTTATCCGATCTTAACTATCTATATGCCGCAGTTTTCATATCGCTTATACGCTTTTTCCTGAATCTTTTAGAAGGATCTCTTACAGCTTTATTAGAGTATAAAGTAACCTGCAACATCACAAGAGAACTTACGAAAAGATATGATGAAGCAGATCCTACAAGGCTTACATCATCCATTTCACCTGCCTTGATTGCAGAGGCTGTTTCAGCACTTGTTCCATACTTTTGTGTGCATATTAAAAATGTAAGATACGCCATGGTATTTACCATAGTACTACTAATTTTAATTACCATGGTAAATACCTTTCATGGTCTTATTCTGCTGTGCATCTGTCCTCTACTTCCTGTAATTATGAAGCTTGTGACAGAGCCAGTAAAAAAAACAGCAAAAAGACAGTATAAGGCTCTATCAAGACTCTCATTCCGCTTTTCCGAGGTACTGTCAAATATAAGCTTTATTCACCTCTTTAATCTTGAAAGAAAAGAGCTTAACATTCTGAAAAAAGTTCAAATAAGCTTTTCATCAAAGACTCTTGGAATTTTAAAAATTGCCTTTTTGACTGCTTTAGGACTTGAGTTTGTTGCAACCTTTGGTATTGCCTTATGCGCCATCACTTTAGGTTTTGATGTATATGACAATAACTTTCCATATGAAAAAGCCCTTTTAATTCTATTTTTGTGTCCAGAGCTTTTTATCCCCCTTAGAACACTTGGAACAGGCTATCACATAAGACAGAAAGCAATAGGTGTTATGGAAAAGCTTGTAGCTGATTTCTTTTGTAAGGACATAGTCACTTCAAGAACCAAACCTGCAGACACAGAAAAACTTCTTGATGATTCTATAGAATTTGAAAATGTAAGCATGAAGTACCATGCTACAAAAGATCATTATGCTTATAAAAATCTGTCATTTCTTATAAAGAAAAACTCGCTTACTCTCTTGAAAGGACCATCTGGATGCGGAAAAAGTTCTGTTTTACACAGTATTCTGGGATGGCATTCAAACCTAAGTGGCAGTATTAGAATCGGCAACACCGACACCACTTGTTACTCTTACAGTGACTTAATTAAAATCATTGCCTTCATGCCTCAGTTCCCTGAACTTTTTGCTGCCTCCATCAAAGAGAATCTTACAGCCTTTAACAGTACTGATGACGAAAGTATTTTAAAGGTTTTAAAAGAAACGAATGCCTTTGACATTATCTCAAGATTTGAGGATGGACTAGAACATAAACTTGATCTTGATATTGACTGTTTCTCTTCTGGTGAATTAAAACTTCTGACCCTTTCAAGAACACTTTTAGCAAATAAAAAGATCATTCTTCTTGATGAACCGACATCAGGACTTGATAAGGAGCTTACAAAAAGAGTAACTAGACTTTTAAATGATCTCAAAAAAGATCATCTTGTAATAGTATCAACGCATGACAGCTGTTTTGATTCAATAGCTGACAGGATAATATATTTAGGAGAGCCTTGTGCAGAGCATTAATCTTTTCTCCTCCTGTCTTAAGAGTCAGTATAAGGCTGTAGTATTAGGAATTTTATGTTCAGTTGCAAGCAGTGCTGCCTCTGTTTCTCTTATGGCTGTTGCAGGATCTTTTCTAACCGCAATGGCGGTTGCAGCACTATCCCAAAGTTTTGTAAATCTTTTCATATCATCAGCAGCTATAAGATTATTCGCTATTTCAAGAACACTTTTACGTTATCTTGAAAGACTTATAAATCACAGCGCAACCTTTAGAATCATCACCGATTTAAGATGCAGGATCTTTTCTAGAGCTCTTGAAACGGATCCTTATCATCAGGAACTTCTACAGAGAAATACAGTTCAGTACTCTCTACTAAAAGACAGTACCACAATTGAAGAACTGTACATAAAAGGTCTGCTTCCCGTTATAAGTGCTTTTACTATCTCAGCAGTAGTTTCTACCTTACTTATCTCTTATTTGGGTAGTGCTGCATTTCCTGTCCTCATAACCATTCTTGTAGCTGTTTTGCTGCTTCCTTTATATGCTGTAAAGACTCTTAGATCAGAGGTAAAAGACATTGATTCTCTTCAGGTTGAAATGCTCAATATAAGTTTCACACTCATCCATGGAATGCTTGACCTCAAAGCTCTTGGGATCTACAGCAGACTGCTTTTCAAATACAATGAACTTACTGAGCATCTGAGACTTAATTTAAAAAAGATTCATCATAGAGTCTCAACAACAAAAGCGCTGCAGTCACTTGTTATACAGCTTGGCTGTATTGTCTTTATCTTTGAGGGATCAGCCCTTTTAGAAAATCAAAGTTTAAGTCCCTCTCTTTTTATGATGCTGTTTTTTGCCTATATATCTTTATTAGAGATTATCCTGCCACTTACTGATGCCATGATAGCCTGTTATCACAGTAAGGATGCAGAAATAAGACTTAAGAATCTTATGAACTCTCAAAAGACATCTGTTGTGACACCTGTTGCTTTAGAAGGAAAACTTAATACAGTAGAACTTAAAAATATCTGTTTTTCATACGATAAAAAAGTGATTTTTAAAAACCTTAATCTTATATTTTCAGATACAAAAAACTACCTTTTAAAGGGCCCCTGTGGCAGTGGCAAAACCACGGTATTCAAACTTCTAACAGGTCTTGTCCATCCCTCAAAGGGATCTGTACTCTACAATGGGCAAGATCAAAAAAACTTTACCAAAGATTCAATATGTGATCATTTCTCAGGCTGCCTTCAGAAAAACAGTATGCTTACAGGAACAATAAGGAGCATTTTTACAGCTATTGACAGCTCTGTAAGTGATGAGAGTATTTATGATCTTCTAAAAGCCATGAGAATTGATAAACTTGCAAACGAAAACGATGGACTTGACACTTGGCTGGGTCTTACAGGACTTGAAATATCAGGTGGCCAGGCAAGACGGTTATCACTTGCTCGTACTTTAATGCATGAAAAGGATTTTATTCTCCTTGATGAGCCAACATCGGGACTTGATGAAAAAACAGGCAGAGCGCTAATAACCTCACTTGTTTCAAGACGAAAAGGAATAATTATCATCAGTCATGAAACCTGGTTTGACGATCTCTTTGACAGAGTAATTTATATTAAGGATTAGCAGATGTTTTTCTCTGGAATTGTAATTGCACTTGCGACATTTGTAATCATAGGGGTATTCCATCCTGTGGTGATCAAAACAGAATATTACACAGGTACCAGATACTGGTGGGTATTCTTAATTTTAGGACTTTCTTTTACTGCACTCTCAGTGATAGTAGAGAACGTTATTGCTTCATCAGTACTTGCCGTAACAGGTGGTAGCTGTCTTTGGACAATCAAAGAACTTTTTGAGCAGAAAGAACGGGTTGAAAAGGGATGGTTTCCCCAAAATCCAAATAGGAAATAAAACGCGGGGCACTGCCCCGCACTGTAATTTAGGTTATTTTTTAACCTACAAAGACTCTTGCATTTCTGAACAGTCTTACCCATGGGCTATCCTCACCCCACTCGTCTGGATGGTATGAGTTTGCAACTGTTCTCATTACTCGCTCTGGATGTGGCATGAGAATGGTGAAACGA
Organism: Succinivibrio sp.; assembly: GCA_051885305.1. Classification (GTDB taxonomy): domain Bacteria; phylum Pseudomonadota; class Gammaproteobacteria; order Enterobacterales; family Succinivibrionaceae; genus Succinivibrio. Next base: position 16,403 of record JBJEWY010000099.1, read on the forward strand.
CCGTCGGTGTTAGTTACAGAAGTAATACCGTTTGGTGAACCATTAGGATTCATTGGGTAATTTTCTGTTACCTTGCCTGAATGATCGATATAGCGTACAGCTACCTGTCCAGACTTCTCTAAGGCTTCAAGGTGAGCTGCATCCTTAAACTCTGCTCTACCCTCACCATGAGAAACCACAATCGGCATACGTGAACCTTCCATACCAGCAAACAGAACTGATGGACTCTTCTGGATCTCAACTTCAACAAAACGTGCTTCAAAGCGCTCTGACAGGTTGGTTACAAAACGAGGCCAGTTCTCAGCACCAGGAATAAGTGATGAGAGAGTAGACATCATCTGACAGCCGTTACATACGCCAAGAGCAAAGGTGTCCTTGCGGTTGAAGAATCTTGAGAATTCCTCTGATGCAACTGAGTTGAAGATAATTGACTTGGCCCAGCCCTCACCGGCGCCTAATACGTCACCGTAAGAGAAACCGCCACAGGCTGCAAAGCCCTTGAAATCATCAAGCTTAACCTTACCGCTTAAGATGTCAGACATGTGAACATCAATACAGTTGAAGCCTGCTCTGTTGAAGGCTGCTGCCATTTCACCCTGGGAGTTAACACCCTGCTCACGCAGAATTGCAACCTTTGGAGCAACACCTGTGCTGATGAATGGAGCTGCGACATCCTCGTTAAGATCAAAGGTAAGTTCTGCAAAAAGACCTCTGTCCTTTGACTCGTTTTTAGCTTCAAATTCCTGACGAGCACACTCTGGATTATCACGTAAGGACTGCATCTGATAGGTAGTTTCTGCCCAGATGGTACGGAAGTACTGACGTGGCTTGTTGATAACATCACGGCCGTCACGGCTGAAAATGATGTGGTCATCATCTCTTAAGGTACCAATCTCAAAGATGCAGTTGGCAAGACCATGACCTGACAGAATGTTCATCACTGTCTCGGCATCATCAGTCTTAACCTGAACAACAGCACCAATTTCCTCAGCAAATAAAGCTGCAAGGTTATCCTCGCCTAAATTGTCTAAGCGAACCTCAACACCTGTGTGACCAGCAAATGACATTTCACATACAGTAGTGAAGAGACCGCCGTCTGAAATATCATGATAAGCAAGCAGCAGATTCTTGCGGTTTAAGAACTGAATAGAATCAAACAGTCCCTTCAGGCGTACAGGAACATCAAGATCAGGACACTTGCTGCCTAACTGACGGTATACCTGAGCTAAAGCAGAACCACCTAAACGGTTCTGTCTTTCACCTAAGGTGATGTAGATTAAGGTGGTGTCACCCTTATCTGTACGTAACTGTGGAGTTAAAGTCTTACGGATATCCTCAACTCTTGCAAAGGAAGAAATAATAAGGCTCATAGGAGCAGTTACAGTCTTCTCCTCACCATCTTCCTGCCAGGTTGTCTTCATGGACATTGAATCCTTACCAACTGGTACTGTAATACCTAGTTCTGGACAGATATCCATACCAACGGTCTTTACAGCCTCAAATAAACCTGCATCCTCACCTGGGTGTCCGTTTGGAGCCATCCAGTTTGCAGAGAGTTTTACACGCTTGAGTTCACCGATATCAGCTGCAGCGATATTAGTTACAGCCTCAGCTACAGCAAGACGTGCTGATGCGGCATGATTGAGCAGAGCTACAGGAGTTCTTTCACCAACAGCACCAGCCTCACCATGGTAGCTGTCATATGATGCTGCTGTTACTGCAACATCAGCTACAGGTACCTGCCATGGGCCTACCATCTGATCACGGGCTACAAGACCTGTTACAGAGCGGTCACCAATGGTGATTAAGAAAGTCTTTTCAGCTACAGTTGGTAAACGCAGTACACGTTCTGCAGCCTCAAGAGGAGTTACACCCTCTAGGTTAAGTTCTGGTGAATGCTGTTCTAAAGTCTTTACAACCTTGTGCATTCTAGGTGGTTTACCTAAAAGTACATCTAATGGAAGATCAATTGGCTTGTTACCAAAATATGGATCCTCAAGTACTACGCGACGCTCCTTGGTAGCTTCACCTATTACTGCATACTGAGCTCTCTCGCGCTTACAGAAGTTTTCAAAAATCTCAAACTTGTCTGCAGCAACAGCAAGCACATAACGCTCCTGAGACTCGTTACACCAGATCTGAAGTGGTGACATGCCTGGCTCGTCATTTGGGATCTTGCGAAGATCAAATCTACCACCAACACCGCCGTCAGATACAAGCTCTGGCATTGCGTTTGAAAGACCACCAGCGCCTACGTCATGGATGAACATGATTGGGTTATCCTCACCAAGTTCCCAGCAGGCATCAATAACTTCCTGACAGCGACGCTGCATCTCTGGATTGCCACGCTGAACAGAGGCAAAGTCTAAATCCTCTGAAGAAGCACCTGAGTTCATTGATGATGCTGCACCACCACCTAAACCGATGTTCATGGCAGGTCCACCTAAAACGATAAGTTTTGCACCTGGATCAATATGATCCTTGATGATGTGCTCGCGACGGATGTTACCCCAGCCACCAGCCAGCATAATTGGCTTGTGATAACCTCTGATTTCCTTGCCGTTGAAGCTTGTAACTTCTTCTTCATAGGTTCTGAAGTAACCGCAGAGGTTTGGACGTCCGAATTCATTATTGAAGCTTGCACCGCCTAATGGACCGTCAATCATGATCTGAAGAGCTGATGCCAGACGTCCAGGCTTGCCAAAGTCATGTTCCCATGGCTGAATTGCACCTGGGATCTTAAGGTTTGATACAGAGAAACCACTGATACCCGCCTTTGGCTTTGAACCTACACCAGTTGCACCCTCATCACGAATTTCACCACCAGAACCTGTGGCGGCACCTGGGAATGGAGAAATAGCAGTTGGATGGTTGTGAGTTTCAACCTTCATTAAAATAGGCATATCCTCTTCGTGGTATGCCCACTGATGATCTGGGTTTGCAAAGAATCTTCCTGCCTTTGAACCTTCCATGACCGCAGCATTGTCTTTGTATGCTGACAGTACATAATCGGAAGTTGAAGTCAGGGTGTTTCTTATCATACCGAAAAGTGACTTGTCCTTCTTCTGACCGTCAATTTCCCAGTCTGCATTGAAAACCTTATGGCGGCAGTGCTCTGAGTTCATCTGAGCGAACATGTAAAGTTCAATATCGGTAGGATCTCGACCAATGCCCTTGAAGCTGTCCATAAGATATACCATCTCAGGCTCTGACAGGGCTAAACCAAGTTCAACGTTGGCCTTTCTTAAAGCATCCATACCACCTGTTGTTAAAGCCACAGTGGTGTATGGTTTTGGAGTCTGTTTTTCAAATAACTTTGCACCTTCTTCCAAAGAGAAGAGTACATTTTCCATCATGCGGTCATGAATTAAAGCCTTTACGGTATCCTTTTCAGCATCGCTTAAGGTTCCGCCTTTCTTTACGAAGTACCATGCAATACCGCGCTCGATTCTGAAAATCTTGTCAAGACCGCAGTTATGGGCAATATCAGTTGCCTTGGTTGCCCATGGAGAAATAGTTCCGATTCTTGGAATCACTAGGAACAGTTCACCTTTATCCTCTGTTTCAGTCTTAGTTGGACCATAGCTTAAAATCTTTTTCAGTACGTCAGTTTCTTCCTGTGTAAGAGGCTCTTTGGTGTCAATAAGATGCACATAATGAGTGGAAACTGAATCAAGAGATATACCCTGCTTTTCAAGCTCTTTGCTGATTTTATCGAGTCTGAAACTGGAAACGGCTGGAGAACCTAAAATGATATCCATCAGAATTGTTCCTGTAAAACTTCTTTGGTGAATTGGTTAGTTCAAAGTGGCAATGGAATACCACCAGAAAATACGGGAGTCATTTTATCACAAAGCGCGTGATTTATGTATTTGAGTACAATTTTGATCCTGTAAAATAAACTTGACTGCAGTCATTGCAAATTACTTTCAAAACGGCTTTATCAGGCTCTTAAATAGTTGCTATAATTGAAGTGGAGGTGAAAATAAGTGAAAAAATCCAACAGACTTTCAAGAACCAACAGCACCGCCAGACGTTCAAGACTGCATCAGATGTATTCCCGCAGTGTCCGTGCTCGTCGTATGGCCCGCCAGAAAGTTTTCTTCCTACAGGAAAAAGACTCTCAGTAAAAAACTTGGCATTGAGATTGCATTAACTTAAAAAAAAGTTTGGACGGCAAAAAACTGCCGTCTTAGTTAATGCAAGGAGAGTCATATGTACGGCCGTAATCTCAAAGCCTATCAAAAGACCAACGTCAACGCCGAACTTTCAGTTGCTGATCCATATTATGTCACCAAAATGCTGTTCCAGGGACTTTTTGAGCGCATGGCACAGGCAAAAGGTGCAATTGAACGTGGCGATCTGGCGTTAAAAGCCAAAAAACTGTCTACTGCAACAGCTATTATTGAAAATCTTAGGAGCACACTCGACTTTTCAAAAGGTCAGGCTCTTGCAGAAAATCTTTTTAAGATATACTCATACATGATAAAGCAGTTAAACGATGCCACTATTGAAGCTACAACTGTCGGTATCGAGAATGCAATGAAGGCTTTCATGCCAATAAAACAGGCCTGGGATGCAATTCCTGTTGAGGCTCAGAAAGAAGCATCAGCCATGCGTTCTGATGAGCAGCTTCGAGTTGATCTCAATCATGATGAGAATATTGCAAAAGGTTACATATAATGCAGAAGCTAACCCTGTCGCAGCTTATAGAAAAAATAACTGAAGCAGAAAACGCACTGGCAGCAGAATTATCTAAAGACGACATTGATCTGACTTTGGATTACGTTGCTATTGCGCAAAGACACCTCAAAGAGATAGCAGATAACATGCCGTCCTACAGCGATGAAGAAAAGGAAGAAGCCATTGAATTTGCAAAAGCTTATGGCGACCATATAAGGGAACAGAAGACAGTTATTGAAAGACTAAGACAGGAAACTGCATCAGAATACAAAAAAGTAAAAAACTCTCATGCGGTCAGCAGCAAGTACAAACAGGCAAAGTACAACATATAACGACAAGGATGAGATATGGCTGATAAAAAAACACTAGATAAAGTACTAAATGACGAGTTATCTCTAGAACGCCTAGCAGCTAAGACAGAGCAGCTCACAGAAAATGATTTACAGAGATTAAAAGATCTGACTGAAAAACAAAAAGAGATGGCAGATTTTTTGATTATGCGTTTTCAGGACAATATAGAAGCGTTCAAACAGTACATGCCTGATATCGCCAAGACATTTGAGCACTACCGTCCTAAAAGATCCATGGAGTTTTTCTGCATGGAAAACGGCATTCCAAATCTCATCTTTTTAGATATTAACGACATTGTCTACAAGACAATGGACCCTTTTGCACTATGTAAAAAACAGGTAGAAATTCTTTTAGATAACGAATCATTGCTTCAGAGCACCTATGGAAATGAATACGACCCATATGGCCAGATTCATTTCAAGTTTCTGAATGCTATAGTGGGGGTAGAGAAGAGTTTTGAGCGTAAGAAAGGCGCAACTCTTAAATCGGTCGGTTCCATACCAAATGCTATTATTTTAGGAATAGGTTTGGGATATCAGCTAGCTTACCTTTACGAAAGAATTGAAATTGCCAATCTGCTTATCATTGAACCTGATCTTGATTTATTCTTTGCATCGCTGCACGCTTTTGACTGGAAAAATCTGCTTACATTCCTGTTTGAAAATAAATATGGCATCCACATCATGCTTGGCCAGTCTCAACAAACATTTTTCAACGACATGGCTTACTACTATACAAAGCATGGACGTTTTCTTTCTGGTTCCTGGCTATGTTATGTACATTACCTTAATGACAATATCAGAGCCATGGCAGAAATGTTGGTTAAAGATTATGAAACTGTTCATGCTTGTATGGGATTCTTTGATGATCATCTCTTTGGTACCAGCCATGGTATTCAGGCGGTGCTTGGAAATAACCAGTTTGTGCTTAATCAGCCAAAAATGCCAGATTCCTACATCAAGACACCTGTTTTTGTGATTGGCTCAGGCCCATCCCTAGATCACGATATTCCTTTTATCAGAAAGTATCAGGATAAAGCCATTATTGTAGCATGCGGTACTGCTGTTGATACTCTGTATCACGCTGGTATTAAGCCTGATTTCTATGCCTGTACTGAAAGAACACCTGAAATTTCTACTGTGCTAAAGTATATTCCGGATAAAGATTTCTATAACGACATTATTCTGCTTACATGTGATGTTATCCATCCATATACAACAAAACTTTTTAAACATTCTGCAATTTTTGGAAAAATTGACGAGCCATTCTACAAGTACATGGCAACAATGAACTCCGAAATGAAAAAAGTAGCTTTTGTTCAGCTCGTAAACCCGCTTGTAGGCAATATGGGATTTTCTGGTTCTGTGTACTTAGGGTTCAAGAACATCTACCTCTTTGGCATTGACAACGGAAAAAAAACTGACGGAAAGTATCTTCACTCAAAGTACACAACCTTATACAGACAACACAACGATTCAAAAAGTGATGAAAAAGGAAGTATACCAATTACAATGACTGTCAAAGGAAATTTTGGAGGAACAGTTGAATCAGGATACTTCTTTAAGCTATGTGCTCATAATATTGGATTCATCGCTCGTGATTTAAAACTAAAAGATCCTGATTTTAAAGTATACAACTGCTCTGACGGTGCCTTCATTGAAGCAACAGAGCCAACTCACAGTGAAGATCTAGAAGAATTATTCTCCAAATTTGATGATGTAGATAAAATCAAATTTCATGATTTTATGTACAACCAAAAAACAGCAAAACTTGACGTATCACGAGATGAGTTTAAACATTACTTCACTCCAAAAGACTTTAATGATGTCGTAGACAGAATTATCAAGGTGCTTAAAAAAGGGTTCAATACAAGACTAGAGTGCGTTCTCTTAATGGAGGAAACTTCAGAAATTTTAGCCTATTTGGAGGCTAATTTATCCACATATTTCATTGCCTCCTGCATTAACGGTTCACTGCAAGCAATGTTTATGGTTGTCTCAAAAACTCTCTACAAAAACAAAAATGAAACTGATTGCGTCGAAAAGGCTCATGAGATCTTTGAGATAATCTATGAATTCCTAGACGAATCAAAGACTTTATATGAAAGGCTGCCTGATTATATTATGGGAGAACACAAAAAGTACTACCCTGATGGCAAAGTAGGTACAGATTATCCACACTGCAAGGCAACACCTCTGCCAGAAGAAAGAGCTATGTCCACTCAGAATTATGACGATCCAATAAAGAAGTTTGTCAAAAAATATGAGTAATCGAGTAGGGCGAGCTAAGGCTCGCCCCTCTCTATTCACACCACCGGACGTGCGGTTCTCACATCACTGCAGT
>JBJEWY010000100.1:0-81460 GCA_051885305.1 Succinivibrio sp.
GGGTCGCTAGATTATTAGCGAGTTACGACTCTATCATGACTTTTTGCAGTCCTTCTGAAGGCATTGAAGGGTCGCTAGATTATTAGCGAGTTACGACTCATAAGTTGCTGTAGCAAATTTCTCGTTTGAATTGAAGGGTCGCTAGATTATTAGCGAGTTACGACCAACTATAGAGCTCAATTTCCGGCTTAGCCCTAAGATTGAAGGGTCGCTAGATTATTAGCGAGTTACGACTTTTCATTTTTATTCTCCAGTTAACTAGATATTATTGAAGGGTCGCTAGATTATTAGCGAGTTACGACAGCTTGTGACCGAATCTAATAATAGATTCACCTGGATTGAAGGGTCGCTAGATTATTAGCGAGTTACGACGACAGAGCCGTGGGCCCAGTCCAATTTGGACTATTGAAGGGGCGCTAGATTGTTGGTGGGTTACAACCTTCAAAATAAACCATGTCAATTGCAGTGTTGCTAGATTATTTTTAGCTTAAGATTTGCTGTGGCTGTATGTGCTGTTGTGTTTTTATCTTTGAAGATGAGTCTTTGTACAAGTCTGTTTTGTGAGTGCTTATCTCACATAATTACTGAATATAACAAAAGTGTTTCCAAAATTTAATTACGCCTTGAGTTTGTGTGTTTAAGTTGGGGTGCGTTGATTCACAAATAAAGGTGGCAATTTGGCAGAGACTTATAAAATAATATAAAAAATACTTTATTAAATTAAAATTTTATAATTAAATTTTATTGGCGTTGTCTCTGCAATTTGTCTTTCTTTGTAGCCTTGTTGATACAAAAAACCTTTAGATTCTAATAGATAATATAAGGACAGTCTTTTTCATATATTTTGGCACAGTATTAGCATTTCCATAATTACCTAGAGTAAAGCTTAAAGGTGGATATTATGGAAACGTCAAGACAGTCTTTAGCTTCTTTCATTGAAGAATCAAAGCAAACATTATATTTAACTCACAGGTGCACTCACGTATCTCTACTAAATAATGCAACCATACAGATTGCAGCGGATGAAGAAAATCCAGAGAAAAGGATCTCTTTAGATAAGATTAGACGATTAGTAATAATCGGTCACATCGGTCACATCGATAGTGATGTTCTATATCGAATGATGATTAAAAAGATCTCTGTGGATTTCATGGACATCTGGGGATATCCTCAGGGCCAACTTGAAGCTTCAGATAAAGAAGAGAACTATTTCATCACTGTTCAGCAGAATTTCTTTCATGCCAGTAAGGCGTTGGAATTTGCCAAGCAAGTAATCATGGCGAAGATTATCAATGGTCATGAACTTATAAGACGAAAATCAGATCTGAACAAGAATTATTGGCATGTAATATCCTCAAATATTAAATACGCAAATAATTTTAAAGAGCTTCTAGGTGCAGAAGGTTATGCCTCGCATGTGTATTTTTCGTTATGGGGCTGTCTGCTAAAGAATTATGGTTTTGACTGGCAGGGAAGACAGAAACATCCAGCGCTAGATCCAGTAAACTACATGTTATCTTTGGGATATACTCTGTTGCGAAACAGACTTGCCTCAGCACTAAAGTCAAAAGGCCTAAATCCTAGGATCGGATATTTTCATATACAAAGAGGTACTCATTGCGCATTAGCTTCTGATCTGATGGAACAGTTCAGACCATTCGTTGACACAACTGTATTGAAGTTAATCAGAAAATCTATAGTAAAAACTAATGATTTTCTTTATGAAAATGGGGGATGCAGGTGCAAATGCAACGATACTTTTTCTGTAATACTGCATGCTTTTGAAAGTATGTTTGCAAATATTTACAACATATATTGGGGCTGTAATTCCTGTTGGACAAGATACAGAAGATCTTTAAATGATCTTATTGAAGACTGTGCCCAAAACTATTCATTGTTGCTTCAACGGCGCGATACCATCTGTTCATGGAGACTTGCACCATGCAAAGATTTTTGATTGCATATGATATTAGCAAAAACAGTATTAGAGGCAGAGTTTACAGACTTCTAAAAAAAAGAGCATTAAATGTTCAAAAGTCACTGTTCTTTTTTGAAGGATCAAACAACGATCTTATAAAGCTTGAGAGTAGACTTTCTACATTGATTGAAAATACAGACAGCCTGTTTGTCATGCCTTGTTGTGAATCATGTTACAACCGTTCTCGGATTTATTCTAAGGATCAGGCGGTGCTAATTGCTGTATAAATGATACTATTGGTGTAGTTTCGTAACAATAAGAATCCTTGTATAAGGATCAGATTAAAAGCCTTTAAGGGCTTGCTGGCGGATAACAGAATGAAAAATTTTGCTTTTACATCTTTTGTTGGTCATCAGATATTTAGTGTTATCAATGCGCTTGATGCAATTATGAACAATCTGGGTAGCGAGGAATCGGTGTCAGAGATAATTCTATATGCTTCAAAAGATATTGTTTATGGAGATAGAGTTTCTAAAGGCTCTATTTCTGAGGCGATGAAAATTGATGAATACGCCAAACGAAAAAACTATCCACGGGTAACAATAATAGAATACGACAGGAAACAGAATTTATGTGATTCTTTTGTAAAAGCTGTTACTGACAGAGGAATGAGGATTATCTTCAACATTGAAGGTGGTATGAATTACAACATTGCTCAGTATGTTTTAGCAATGAAAGAATCTGCTCCTGACTCTGAGGTAATTACCACGGATGGTTCGTACTGCAGACGTGAAAGTCTGTCTCAAGTTGAATCGTCCCCCTATTGGATGGCTCAGGGATATCTGATTCCTCCTGTGTCGCTTTATGATATCTTTGCACTGCAGGAAATAAAATATACAACATGTGAAATAGAAAGTGATTTTTCACTTTTTATCAGAAATAATTGCAAATCCATTCCTCCTTCTGCGGTATTTAATATTGTCGTTGACAATATTCTATTTGATGTTGTTTGGAATTGTGGAGGAAACCATCTGGCATTTCTGTTATCACCATACTCTACATCTAATCCTTCGGTGCCAAAAGGAAAAAGAAATAACGCTGTATTAGCGCGAATCAGAAAACTTACCGTATGGGCATCATCTAAGAGTCAAGATAAAAAATATTATGACTATCATGTATATGTTCTATGTGAAAAAAGAGATCATATAGAAACTGCTAAACAGGAAAGTAGAAACAAGTTATTGCCTATTGAAGATGTTGCCGGTTTTTTTGAAAACAGAAGACTAATGTTGCACGATAAAGAAGGCAGTTTTCCTGCTGTGCAAGGTGATGTCAAAGAATTAATTTTCAATATAGATCAGATTTTTAGTGATATTGCCGAATACAAAGAAACAGGAATTAATGACAAACTGAGAAATAAAATAAAACTCTGCGATAATTCTCTCATTGTAATTATGGGCGCAGATCCTGCTTCAACCGTAAGTGCAATTATCTCTCATATTACATCTCATCCTTGGATTGAGACTGTATTTTGTCTTTGTACATCGGATCTTGCAGAAAGAACGATAAATCACACAAGAAGATTAAAATCATACTCTAAGTTAAAAAAGATCAGTTTTAGAATCATTCTTACGGATATAAAGGGGCGTTCTATTCCTTATCGTTTTGAAACTGACGATAATTATAAAAATATTGAGGTTAACGTTACACCTGGGACAAAAAGTCAGACAGCATTTTTATCTGCATTTGCCAGTACCTGCGGATATTCTGTATGGACTATTAATAATAATATATGCACCTGTCTAAATAAGGATCTTGATGACATACCAGTAACCAATTTAAATCCAGAAGAACTCTTAGATCATGAAAAGTACACGATCATAAAAGAAAACCGTCAAAACGATTCTCTGATAATGACACTTATTAAAAGAGGAATAACAGGTCTAAGAAGGGGAAATAGCAGTCTTGAACAGAACTTTAGTGAGCTTGGTGTAACTGTGGTCCAAATTCCAAAAGAAACAGAAAAGAGGCTTAGTGGCGGAAGTTTGAATTATTCTGCAGTGAAATTAGGAACCTGGTTTGAGGAATTTACCAATATTGCCTTCAGTAGGATACAAGATTCACGAACATCACTTAATGTAAAAGTGATGAGAAATAATTATCAGGGGCATATTACGGAAATAGATTCACTCATCTCATATAGGAATATGATAGTTGTCGTATCCTGTAAGGCTTATTATGATACTGACAATGCACAAGATCTTAAGGAAAAACTTCAAGCACCAATAACAGAATCTGTTGCTTTTGCTAAATCTGTCAGCAGATTTGCTCTGCCAGTGATTTGTGTTTTAGACAAATTTGATATGGCTCCTCTATATCAAACCAATAGTGGTACTGTAGCCATTATTGATATGAAGGACATGTGCAACAATAAAGAACTCGCCCGCCTTCTTGATAAATTGGAAGACAGTTATCTTTATGAAAATAAAGGTGCAGAGTAGTTGGAGTTCCAAAAAATACTCTGAATATTTTATGTTTTGTTTGGGCTCCTGTTTTCTTCGTATTGTCTGAGAAATGGTTTCTAGATTTTGGATCAGAATGATCTTACGAGTTAGAAGAATGATCTTACGAGTTCGACGATTTTTAAGACACTTACAAAAACACCAATAATTGCAAATGTTGTCATGTAAGAAGATAGCATTGTGGCATGCTTCGTTCTTATTAGAAGTGTCAATGAGTTAATCTTTGAAATCATTTCATCATTGAGTGCTTTTATCTTGTAGTAATCTGACAAATCGTCCCAAATATCAGATAGATCCTGCACTCTTGTGATATTTAATGGAACTGTGAACAGATATTTGCTTTCAAACAATATACAATCGCTGTATATTTCTTCGATTTTCTGCGATTTACCTAGCTTGAATGGCAGAATGTTGACTACGTTCGTTAATTTCTTTGGGGAACTGAATATTTCATCTGAGATTCTATGAGCATATGACTCCAGACAATAGTAATATGATTTTGCAAGAACATACAGCAGCATGAATCTGCAGGCGGTAGGTTCGAGTAAATATTCAGCCTGCAAAATTTCGATCCTTTTATTCCCAAGAGAAATGTAGCTGCATTTTCCATGCTTGTTGAAAGATCTGATTTCTTCTGAGGTAGTTGATACAGTTTTGACGATTTCGATCTGTCTTTCACTATTATAGGCATCTTCTGATTTATTGTTAGTTTGGAAGTAGGATTTTGATGATACTAAAAATGAGTTACCTTTTCTTTGTATGGAGAATCTGCTACCAAATAACTCTATAAGGCACAAGTCCCATTTATGGTATAGACCCGTATCATTGCTACTGCAAATTTCACTACCTTCCTTATATAGTTTTATTGAAAAACACTCGTACAGTTCGTCACGCAGAAATCTTATTTTCCATTTTGGATCCTGCCCATTAAAAAACCATAACTCACGAAGATTTAGGACACTTTCAAACTTATTAAATTTAAAAAAGTCAGTAATTATCTGTTCATATTTCATAGGCATTTTGCATTACAATGAAGATAGTTGATTTTCAACATCTATAGTCAAAAGAATACCATAAAGCAGGTAATCAGGATAAAAATTAAAGAGATTTCTTATGTGTAAAAAAATACTTTTTTCTCCTGTAGGAGGAACCGATCCCATTTCTGAAGATAATTATTATGAAGGTTCAATGCTACACATCTGCAGGTATTTTAAGCCTGATTTGGTATATCTGTATATGTCCAAGACAATTGTTAATAATGAAGAAAAAGATCATAGATATACAGAGGCATTAAAGCTGTTAGGTGACAAAGTTAATCACCGTTTTGAGGTAAAACTCATTCGCAATGAAACGTTAACAACAGTTCATGAATTTGATTATTTTTATGATGAATTCAGTAAGGTAGTAAAAAAAATATTTAGTGAGAATTCTCCTGATGATGAATTCTATTTCAATATTTCTTCAGGGACTCCAGGAATGAAGAGTGCCCTAATTGTTATGAAGTCATTAGGAGAATTTAATGGTACATGTGTTCAGGTGGCATCTCCTAGCAGAAAGATGGAAAATCATACGCATTCAAAAGGTGAATATGATTTGACTTCATTGTGGGAACTGAGTCCTGATAATGATGAACATGCCGTAAATAGAACCCAAATAGTTGAATGCCCTAATCTTGTATGCATTAGGACTAAGCGTAATATTGAAGAATTTATTAAGAAATATGACTATGAAGCTGCATATCAGATGTTGCACTTCTTACCTGAAATGGATAAGTTTGAACCATATTTAAGGTTGGCAAAATCTCGTTACAATCTTAATCTTAGTGAAGCTAATAAACTTAATTCTGAATTGAAAGTTAATTTCCTTCCAGTAATAGGACCAGATCAGAAAATCTTTGAATATGCTTTAGCATGCAACATAAAAAGAAAAAAAGGCGAACTTGCTGATTTTATCAGAGCACTTACACCTTTGATCCTAGAGTTGTTTGTTATGATTGCTAAAAAGCAAATTGGAGAAATTTCTTCTCTCACAAAAGATTGTCATACCAAAAATGGAATAAAAATAGAGGTATGGGATAAGCAGTCCATTATTGATTTAGCATTTTATAATGAGCATGTTGCTACAATAAAAACTGCTTTAGCAGATAGTTATAGAGACTTTTTTGAGGATGTAAAATTATCTGAAAAAAATTATATTCGCTCAGATCATATTTGCACAATTTTAAAATATCCTACATTTGAGTTAGGTAAGATTGCAGACGACGTTGTTCAGTTAAGGGAGAGAGTAGAGCAGACTATCAGAAACATGTCTGCACATCAGATGGTTCAGGTGGATGAAGAACAGATCAAGAAACTTACAGGAATTGACTCCCGTCAGATTATGAAGCTGATAAAAAGATTATTTAGCTACTCAGGAATTAATATTGGAGAGACTAGTCCTCTTTGGGATTCCTATGACAAAATGAATGATTTTATAATACAAAAGCTGAATGAGAAATAGTTTCTTCTCTGTAGCAAAACGTCCGATTCTTTTATAGATCAGACTGACAAGGCAGATTTTAAATTCTGTGTGGTAATCTTTAGTTTTGACTACATATGCAAGTGAGAATTTGCCGTACAAGAAATAGTTCAGATTATGAAGGAGAGGGATGTTTTTCATCCTCTCTCCTTTTATCATGATGTTTTCACAGTTTATTTGTTTCGATATTTAAAGGACTTAGTAACATTGCTTTGCTCTTGGCAAAGTTTGGATCACCAGCCTTTGCTTCTAAAGGCATTGTATTGGTAAACTTGTTTTGAGGTTTGTTGATGAAATCTGTCATTTTGTAGAATTCCTTTACATACTCCTGTTCATCAAAAGATGATTCATTTTTCATAATAGCGTGTTTTTCAAAGGCTAATACAGCATCTTTCAGATCATTTTCTGTTAATGATACAGATTCTTCCCCAATCAGTCTGTCTCTTATACTTGCATACTTGTCTGAAACTTTCTTTATATCGGTTCTTACAATACAAATTTCTACAGATCCTAATCCAACTGATTTTCCTGCACCTAGTTTTAATGCATGCCCTTTCTTGAGATTTAATACTTTCAGTAATACTCCCAGTTCAGTTATATTGACTCTATCAAGGTGAACTACAAATTCAGCCTCAGAATTTGTTGCGATAGGTTTTAAATGAGATGCCACTTTTTTATTCTTTACCTCTTTAGTGACCTCAGGATCTCTGTGCCAATAGAACTTTCTGCCCCTTAGCTCAGTTCCTCTAGTATTGTAATTTACAAGATCGTCAACCTTATTTCCTTGTGGTTTATTGACTCTAGGCTGTTTTAAATAGTGCAGGAGGGCAGTTGCATGAGGTGAACCTAATGTGCAAGTTATCTCATCGGTATTTTTTATATTGAATTTCGAAAAGTAAGCAGGTTCTACAGAAACTTTTCCTTTGAAAGATTCCTGTTTATTCGCACAGCCAAAAAGATGCAAAGAAAAATCTGTATTCCATGTAGATTCAGCGGTACCCCATGACTGAACAAGATCGATTGGCTTATAGGTATATGCAATTCTGAAGAATCTTGCTATTCCTATTGCCTTGATTTTTGTTTTGTCGTTTGTTTCTACGGTATAGAATACTCTGCATCCTTCACCATGTTCCTTTGCTATTTTTTCTTCTTTATCCCATTTTGTTTTCTGGAAATCTGTCATTTGCAGGAAGAAGTCTTTCATGACTTGAGGTGGTACCTCTAAAGGCGTATTTTTTTTGTTCTTAAAAAGATATGCTCTAACTGAGCCACATATTGGTCCTGTTTTGTAGGCTTCGGCAACACTATCTTTAACTTTTAAAACTTCTGCAGGGTATAGATAATACCTTGAACCATCTTTCTTTAAATAGCCTCCTAAAATAGGTTCATTCTTTTGGGAATTAGGAAAATTTCCTTTTTCTTTATAATCTCCACTGTTATTTCCGGTTACATTTCTATAAAACAGTTTTTTATCATTGATGATAGAAATATATGATCTAGATAATGCTTCAACATAGCTTCGGATCATTCCTTTAAGGGAAGTTCCAGGAATTACAATTTCTCCATTGTTTAATTTAAAAAACTCTCTTTCATTGATTTCTTCTCTGTTTTGCTTTTTATTGTCGCTACCAATAAGAAGCGGAGTGAGGGTTTTTAAGGAGCAAGTAATTGTTCCTGAAAAAACATCCGCATCTTCAGAAGGTTTTAGTAATTTCTTTGCATCGTATTTGATGAAATTATAAGGTGCTGTAGCATATTTGTCTGAAAATTTATAGTTTTCACCATGTTTCTTTCTTGATACATTTTCCATGCTACTCTCCTTTTTCATATCCACATAGACGAGAAAACTTAATTAAAGGCATTCCGTCTTCATTGAATTCAAAGTATTCTTTATTTCTGATTTTTGTAAAACCTGCAGTAAATAATCCGCTGTTTACTGGGGATTTTCTAAGTAAATATCCTATCTCTCTCGTATAAGCCTTTTTTTCTGATGATTCATCATCTTCTATTATTCTGTACGAGAACTGATTTGAATTTTTTTCGGCACATAATTCCTTACATTCTGAGAATACTGTAATTGATAACAGATTCTTCATGTTGCTTTCTGAAAGTTCTGATATCTTTCCTGATATATATTCTCTTGGAGTTTCAAGAAGATAAAAGTCGTCACTGGTAAAATTGTTAGTGATAATATCCATGACTTCACCAATGGAAGTTGTATCTCCTTGCAGATATTTGTATCCTGTTTCTACTAGTTCTGTCATTTTATAAGCTCTCCATCGAGATCATCTAACCATTGATTTAACTGTTCTGTATTTTGTACATCTAGCACTTCTTTTCCATGTGATATCTGTGCTTTTACATTTTTAAGAGCGGTGATTATTCCTTTATCAAGATCTTTTAATCTCAAAAAACCATTACCTCGATTTGTACCTCCACCTATAGGAGCATCACCCTGGCAAATATCTAGTAGTGCATGCATCAGCAATGCAACTTGAAAAGCAGTTAAATCAGCAAACTCGATTTTTGTATTCAATAACAGTCCTTTTTCCCAAATCGGAGCTTCATCAAAAAGAGCTCCATCAATTGCTCCTCCTGTGAATCTGTCAATAGCCACATGCTGTACATGTTGAGTTTTATCTACATCAAGATATGTGTCAAAACATTTTATGTGTCCAGAACAACCTTTGCTTCCAGAAACGGTACCAAAGATACTATTTAGCTCATCGTCATTTTCTTTATCTCTGTCTAGCGCTGTTAGGATGTAATGAATGCGGTGCCTGATTACACCTCTAAGAGAAGAACCAGGGATAGTATATTTATAGATATAACCTTCTGTATTTGACTTTAGTACTGGTGTCATAAGACATACCATATCAACTTCAGAATCTTTGCTGTTTGCTCCTCCTACAAGAATTGGACCATTGCTTACGAGGGGCAACTCTAATTTACCTGAATAAAGCTCATTATCCCTGAGAATTAATTCTTCTATGTCTGGTAAAGTAATTTCTTCTCCCTCATTTTCTGAGAATTTAGATGAGTCAGACAGATTCAGGTAGATTTCAAGATCATCCTTAGTGCATAGATTTAGTTTTTTTACTGAACAGTATGTGCACTGCACTTTTCCATAGCCACTAACTGATTTTCCTCCAAATGAAATCAGATTCTGCTTTAGTGCTGCGCATAACTTCAGGAAAGCGGAACTCTGTTCATCAGTTATGTTCTCGTTCCAGCCGTCAAGTTTGATTTCAAGTGAAAATTTGACCCCAGGAGGTACAATTTCTTCGTCATATTTACCACCATCCTTTGCTGTCCCTTTATCAAGATCGATGTTTACATGATCTCTCACAAATGGGCCTACGCCGAATCCTATTTCATTTCCGCAGGCAATTTTTTTGAAAGCATATTCTTCATCAAAATCAAGCAGATTAGCATCAGAACACCATACTAAAGAGGCTCTCTGATCAAATGACGAGAAATTTCTGCTCTGATGACCAAACAGAACATTTTCTAATTCTGCGTCAGTATCTCTAAGAAAACTTCTCAATACACCGGCAATAGAACTTCCCTGTATTCTCCACATGCCGAAAGGATCTCTACTTACAGGCTGATCAAGGCTAGGGTTGGAGCCCCCACCACAATGTAAAGGTGTAACTGTCTGAAGGATAAATCTTGCTATATACATTTGTTAACCTCTCTTAGCCTTCATGTCCCATTCTTTGAGCAGATTTAAAAGAGCCTGTTTATAGTATTCTTTGAAGAATAATTCTTCACATTTAGAGTCTGCATCTGTCCCTAAAAAAACAGAATACTCATTTGTTATATTAAAGTGCTCTTTGAATTTTTTGGGAGTTAAGAATTTCTCCATGATGTCAGACATTTCCATGAATTTGCCATTATCAAAAGGGGACTTCCCTTCAGAGTTTTTCCATTGCACTCCAGGAGTTTTCTCTAAAATTTTCTCAAATTCAGGAAGCCATTCATTTTGGCTTCTGTTTAAAATCATATTTCTTAGATTTCCTCGCTGAGATGCACTTATATCTGATGATTTCTTTTGAGATTCAATGAAATTAGCAATTTCACTTCGTGAGACAAAGAGAACGGCTGCTTCTCTTGCTATTCTGTAAATCGTTCTTATTTTTAACAGATTTACTATATTGCTTTTTATATGTTTTATGTCTGCTGATACTGAACGCCTTTGTTCAATATCGTCAGCTTTTACGAATTGTTCATTTAGAAAGTCCGGATTAATAATTATCCTTCCGTAACCTTCATTAGTAGATCCTCCTATGCAGTCTGGCAATGGTTCTTCGGCGCTATCATAAGAAATCTCAATAACGGATCCCTGAAGGAGCATCTTTCTTGCTTTTCTTGGCAGAGACCACAGGCTGTTGAATCCATTAAGTGTTCCGTACTGACAATAAATATTTGTAATCTGCAGCCCCCTAAAGTATTTTGATAGTTCCGTTTTTAAATTATCTAAAGGTTGCTCCCATGATCTGCTGGAAACATAACCAGATAATAGAAACAACTTGGCTGTTTTATTGTCAATCTTCTTTTGTGTAAAGATCTCGTTTTCAAGCAGAGTCACCTGAACCTTACCATAGCCAGCACTTCTGGAGTGGCCAATATACAGGTTTTGAATTCCTGAAAGCAGTGAGATTACAACTTGTTCATATTCATCATCACAATAGATTTCACTTATAAATTCAGTTCCTTTTCCTAATGCGCTGTAGCCGAATAACTGACCTTCTGCAGCGGTTCTATTCTTTCCTATTGCTACGTGCATGTTCCAGAAAGTATGTATATCAGGCTGACACTTTTCTGAAACCGTCATAAATCCGAGATCTATCTTCTTGAGTTTAATAGCCTCATCTTTGTTCTGTAGCCAGTCTGTTTTTTCTGAAATCAGCGTACTTAATTTATTATCACTGTCAAATTTAATTGAGCTCAAGTTTAGTACATGGCATTTGTTGGCGCTTCTGCTTCCTACAGAAGGTAATCCACCATGGTTTTTAATTTTCTGATAACAGAAAGGGATGGGTACTGTTTGCTTTTCTCCAGCCAGAGGAAATGCATGCCCCCATTTAACTTTTGAACTCAAGAACAGAATATTAAATTCCTCTGTATCATCAGGAATTAAATTAGGATTTTTTCTTTTCCATTCACTTGCAATTGCACCTAAGATCATATTACCTGGAATGTACTCTAAAGTTCTGTGGCTCTGTCCTTCTGTGGTTCCATCTGTAATCACAAGAGGCTGTTGTGCTTCAAGTTTTATTTTTATTACTTTCACTGTACATCTCCTTCTAATTCGCAAGGAAGTTCAATATGTTGTATTGGTGTACCTTTTATGCTTAACTTGCATTTGCCAAGACCTCTTGCTCTACCGCCACCAATGCTTTTTACTGCTGCGCACACTGCATTTAAATATCTTTCAAGCCATTCATCAGGGAGTTTTTCTGAACTGGCAATTTCTATATCTGATTCAAATTCAAGTTCAGGAATTCCGCACTCAAGTCTTCTTAATGAACGATCAACAACCTGTTTATCGTCTCCTAGTTTTGTTTCTGTTCTATGTGAAATCATATCTTTTAAAGAATCTTGTCTTGCCTGTTCTTCAAGATTGTCTAGATAGCAGGTAAGATCTTCATTTAAACGAGCTTCACTGACTCGTATGAGACCAGGAAGATTTGCTTTATCCTCACGAGAACCTGTTCCAAAGATGATCTCATTTATTCTTTTTAAGTCAGATCTCCCATTGCAGTTTGCAATTAGATTAGCCCCCTCTCTTAATGCTCCTTTTACAGCTCTGCCTGGAATGAAAGGATAGCCTTTGCTGTCTCGTGAAATTTTGTTATCAGCAAGGTAGCCATCACCAACTCCGCTAGATACCTGCCACTCAGAGAGAAATTTAATAACTATTCTTTTTTGCATGGCCTAATCCTTCAGTTTAAAATAGTCTTTGTAATCATCTAGATGGACTGACAAAAGATGATTTAATTCAATGTAATCGCCAAGTTTTGTTTTGAATACACCTTTTTCCTGAAAAAAGAATCCGCTTTCTTCTGGAAATAATTTTGTAAAATTATTTGGTTCCATCAGTTTTTTGTTGGCCCTTCCTCCAAGTCCTCGTAAAACATTATCTTTTAGCTTTTGGTAACAGTTATTTGCATGAGAAACTCCCTTTCTACACTCATTGAGAGCATTTCTAACTGCTGAACGAGGTAATTTCTCTGATACTTCAATACCTTCTTTTACAAATTCAGCAAGATTATTTCCTTTGAGTATCAAAGGCTTTGCTGTAAGAATTGCTCCGTCTTCAGCAGTGAACAAATGAGATCTGATACTGTCTAAGCTATTTTCTGTATCGTTAGTGATAACAATGTAATCCATGCTACTTGGTCTATCTTTTTCACAACCAGCAGTGACTTCTTTTGCGTTCTTTAAAAGCTCTTCGGATAAATCAAAGGCCTTAAGGAAAGGATACCCTGTAGGGCAGACCACCATGCCAACGCCCACTGTGAGTTTGTCGTGTTGATCTGCGTTTTTGTTGTTTTTATTCTGTTCAAGGAAAGCTTGATTTGAATAACGTTCGAACTCTTTGACAAAGGCATCAATAAAGTACAGTGCAAGATCTGGTCTTATTATGAGTGTGACATCATCTCCGCCTAAAACCAGAGGTCTAGCAGGAACTATTTTTCTATCTGAAAAATCTGCGTATTTAAGGCACGCTGTCAGGCCTTTTTTAAATGCTGAAGTAGTGGCGTCTTTCACTGTTTTAGACAGAGTAGCCATTTTATTAATTACTCTGATTGTGTTCTTGTCCCTCTTAGCCTGATCGATTTCCTTTTCTCCACTTGCAGATTTTGCATTTTCTATTTCTTCTAGATTACTTACCTTATCAAGTTCCTTTCTGAATCTTTTTCCAAGATCATTTCCGTCAATATGGATAAAAGCAACTTTTCCAAGGGCATCTGAGATATCTTCAAGGTCATCAGTCCAATTTAGATTTGATTCAAGATCTCCATCTGGTTCTATATCTCTGAGTCTATTTCTTGATGACTTTAGAAGTTTTTCGATTCGTCTAGTTCTAGATGCAAGTGATATTACTTCGTTTCTGTTACTATCGTTTCCGTACCTTACCATTTCAACGGCTGGTTCCCCATCTAATGGAGCCTGTGCGCATATAGGAAGTAACTGCAATCCTGTTGATGTTGGGTAATTATTTCTTTGCTCTGTGATTTTTTGGGATAGAACAAATTTTGCATCTCTTATTCCTAAAGAATTAAATTCGCATTCTGCCAAAGCTCCAAAAATTGGAAGTCCAGGGAAATCAGCAATAATCCGTAAACCAAAAGTCTTTAAAAAGTTCTTTCCCTTTTCCTTATTGGCAAACATCAGGTGCAATGCTCCTGCGTTTCTCTGCAAAGCTAAGACCTCGTCGTCGATTGGTTTTCTTACTTCTTTTAGAATTTTTATCCCATTTTCAGTGGCAAAATCATCGAGGTAACTATCAGATAGAGATTCAATGAGCTCTGAACCTCCTATCATTTCCTTTAATTTTCCATTTGATAAGATGTATTTTTGGATACCACCAACTTCTAGAACTACATATCCTAATTTATCTGACATTTGTTATCCTCAAAAAAAACATATTATGCTGTTTACGTGAAGAGTTTTCTCTTGTATCTCATTTTGCTTTCATACTTTATATTTCATCGTTCTGTTGCTTTAAAACCTCCACATTTAACTCTATTCAGAATCAGCTTGTAGGTGTAATCTTTATTGAATAGAAGTTTTATCTGGTCAAAAGATATTTTTGATTTCGTCTATCTTCAAAGATTCTGTAAGCAATATTTTCTTGAAATTTAGTTGTGTCCATCTTTATTTTTAAGTTACTAATGTTGTCCTAATTTTGATTATACTCAGTAAGTTAAATGATTATTCATCTCGCGTTGTTAAAATTTTGATTTGTGATTTGAACTACTTTTTTGAACCTGGCATTGCAACTCTGCAATGACAATTGTAATTTCTTTGCTTTAACCTCTCATCTCTGTATGCCGTTTAAGGTCTGTCATAGGGGAAAGTTTGTTTCCTAAATTCACTACTGCTTGTTCATGGTTAGATCGTCTAAATACTTTTCGGTACTATTCATTCCAATTTTTGCTTTTATCATTTTTAATGATGCAATAATTCCCGTTATGGCTGTATATGAGGCCAATATCATCTCAAAGACTAAAAAGCACCCTTGAACCTCACATGCAAAGGTCATGCTACATATGGTAAGTGCAGTAAATATGTTCAATTCTGTCTTTACGCTGTATATTTGGAACAGTGTTTTGTATTTACTAATTATTTCTTTAGCAAGTTCAATATTAGTCTCATAAAGATCCTGCAAATCCATATCATCTTCATCTTCGTAGTCTGTATCTATACCAATATCCAAATCATCAGGAATACCATCTTTGAGTATAGATTTTGCTCTTAATATGGTGGAAGCAGTAAAAATACCGAAGATCATAAATAACGCAAACATGCAAATCTGAAAAGTAAGAGGAGTAAAACTACCTTTGAGCATAAATACTCCTATAAATAAAAAAGCAGATACATATTTTGTTGCTGTAATAATGAATTCTTGAAAACTACACTTCATAGAAAATCCCTTGTACATATAATTTAACCTCAAGATTGACTGGATCTTCCCCATACCTGATATTTGTCGTAACAAATTCAGGCATGGAATTTCTATTTGGAGGATATTTAGTTAACTAAAGCATGGATGACTGTTTGTTTTTTCGTTCCTTTTCTTGTTTCTCCAATGTGCGGTTCATCTTTTGGACAAACTCATCCTGAGCGTATAGAATATTCATTTCAAAACTTAAATGGGGCGCATTAACTGTTATAGTTGATTTACCGTCCTTGTATTTAGCAAAGCAATCTCCTACAAAAGGTCTGACCTTTTTGATGGTTTTGTATTTTTTTGCAAATTGAGCAGTGATCTCATCAAATTTGCTTTTATCAAAAGTCAGGTTTACAGCAGCCAATGAGTTGTCCATATTAAAAATAAAGAACGCATTCCGTAAACCTTCAATCCCCAGTTCATATACGTTTGCTGATAACATGTTACCGTTAGTATACAGGTTTATTCCTTCGTCAGAAGTTGATACCAAGCTGTTTTTTACATCACTATATGATGCTTTACCAAGTTCGAAGCCAAGAGGTTTTGGATTTGCATTTACAGCAGAACTTAATGTAATTGAAAGGAGACATGCAGAAATAACTAATGATTTTTTCACTGAATTAAACATAATTTCGTTCCTCAACATATTTCTATTGATTAAAACAATTTAAGTGGTTTTATTTGAGATTTAATTTGCAAACCGCGTGCCATAAAAAATAATTGCTGCTATCTATATGATTTATATATTGATATTGATTGTATATGCTGTAATAACAAATTTTATAAAAGTAAAAAGATATAAAATACGATATAAAAAAATATAAAAAATATATAAATTTATATATATATTGCTTAAAGGGTAGGAATGACGTTCTTGGTATATCCCTATCTATTGGAGAAACGACTCGGATTACTGAATCAAAGTTCTTGAAAAGACATTGTCGCGAAACTGTATTAAACAGTTTGTAAAAAAATCGGATAGCAGGTCACTAATAAATTGCTTTGCGATTACTGCTGTATATGTTTAATGATATAAAAAGATTGTTACTCTATATCTTAATAGTGTTGTCATTTGTAGCGTTGTTACAAATGTTGAAAATAACTAATGAAGAAACAAAGCATAGAGTCTCAGCTGTCTCTGTTTTTATCTCTTAGTACATTAAGCTTTCTACTTACATATAGTAGAATGGAGATCAGTTTTGTAAGTGTTCTGAAATTTTATGATATTTAAATCTTCTGTTGTAACTTGGAAATTAAAGGCTGGGACTTATTCTTCGGAGACTTGTACTTTTGATGCTGAATCTGTTTTAAATACAGCATCAAATGAATCTGCTACAAGTATGCCTCAGATTACAGAAACTACTCCTACCACGGTAAATGTACAAGTTTCATCTGGTGTAGCAAAACAGAGTCTTGAACCTGCAGCATTTAAATTTGCAGAAGATACTAACAACACTACAGTTAATGGAAATACTCAACAGACCACAGATATTCAGTCTGTTTCTGTCCCTTCTGCTACAGTTTTAGGCAAGATTGAAACTGTTCGTCCTGCTGTAAGTGGTTTTTACAACCCTGTAAATGCAACTCCATTAGTTGATGGTATGGTAGCTGCTGTAACTGAAGTTTCAGATCCAAGACCAAAGTGGATGAATCTGCCATATGCATTAAGAAAAAAGAGGGCAGATGTTTATTTGAAAACCGACTCTAAAGAGGAATATGCCCTAAAGCTAGGGGAGTTTTTGAAGTCAAAAGGGCTTATCGTCCTTCCTTATGATGATGCTGTTCATTATCTTCCATCAGATATACTTCTTATAGATAAAGAAGATCTTGTTGATCAGGGAACCGTTATTGAGCTTTCCTGCGGTAAACGAGCCGTTTATAACGCTCTTTTAGCTGAGTTTGGAGACAGACTTAAATGAGTTCACGTTTCTCAACAAGAATCCTGACAAGAAATGATCTAAATCTTGTGAAGGATATGGAGGTAATTGAGCTAAAGACTCAGAAAAATGCCTGGAACGCACAGTCTCTTATCGAGTGTTTTGATGATTCCTACCTTATAACAGGTCTTTTTGATCATGAAAAGTTGATTGGATTTTCTGTAATCTACAACACTAAATTTACAACTGATCTTCTGACAATTGGTGTAACTCCTGAGTATCAGGGAAAGCACTTAGGTCAGAAATTACTATTTGACACTCTTAAAAAAGCTTTAGAGATTGGGGATGTTGAGTGCTTTTTGGAAGTAAGAGTCAGCAATACACCTGCAATTAACCTCTACACAAAATTTGGTTTTCAAAAGGTTGGTCTAAGAAAAGAGTATTACAATCCTGTAGGTAACGAGAAAGGAGAGGATGCCTATACCATGCATCTGTCAGAAATTGGCTCGTCACTGCTGCGCATTGCAGATCAAATGACTTAACGTTACTTCATTTTCCTTTAACAGCTTTGAATTGTTTTTTCACAGCTGAACGATAAAATTAACTAACGTAAAACGTATCTGAATACTAGATCACAGATCTGAAAATTTATAACAAACGCACATTTTCGAAGAAATTTATTGAAAATATTATGAATTTTCAGAATTATTGCATTAAATCAGTGCATTACTATAATTATTATCTGTGTTAATGATAATTCAATATTCCATTATTATTCAAATAATTATATATAGTTAACCGCTTACATTCAGCATTCTTTCAATATTTGTTTATTGCGTGATTATGGAATTAGAAAAATCAACACTATAATAATAAACTATCTATGACTTGTGTCAGGATAATTCAATTCTAACTAGGCTACGTCTGTAGCTTTTTACAAACAGGGAAATGCGATGCTTATAGGTATTCCTAAAGAGAGTTTGAGCGGTGAGACCAGGGTTGCAGCAACTCCTGATACCGTTGGCAAACTTATTAAGTTAGGCTTTGAAGTTGCTGTTCAAAGCAATGCTGGTGCCGCTGCTAGTTTTGACGATGCAGCCTATACACAGGCAGGAGCTAAGATTGTAAAGGGTAAGGAAGCTTTCAATGCTGACATTCTCTTTAAGGTTAACGCTCCAAGTGATGAGGAAATCGAGCTGCTTCATGAGGGTCAGACTCTTGTAAGTTTCATTCGACCAGCTCAGAACTCTGCTCTTGTTGAAAAATTAAATGCCAAAAAGGTTACCGTCATGGCCATGGATATGGTTCCACGTATTTCACGTGCCCAGTCTATGGATGCCCTGTCATCAACCGCTAATATTTCTGGCTACCGCGCTGTAATCGAAGCTGCCCATGCTTTCGGCAGATTCTTTACTGGTCAGGTAACCGCTGCAGGTAAGGTTCCTCCTGCTAAAGTTCTTGTTATTGGTGCAGGTGTTGCTGGCTTAGCTGCCATTGGTACTGCCCATTCATTAGGTGCTATCGTAAGAGCTTTTGATACTCGTCTTGAAGTTGCCGACCAGATCAAGTCAATGGGCGGTGAATTCTTAAAGCTCGATTTCAAGAATGAAGATGGTGGCTCTTCAGACGGTTACGCAAAGGTAATGTCAGATGAGTTCATCAAGGCTGAAATGGAGTTATTTGCCAAGCAGTGCAAAGATGTAGATATCATCATCACCACTGCTGCAATTCCAGGTAAGAAGTCACCAGTTCTTATCACTAAAGAAATGGTTGCCTCAATGAAGTCTGGTTCTGTTATCGTTGACCTGGCAGCAGCTGGCGGCGGTAACTGCGAAGGTACTGTTGCAGGCAAGGTTATCACTACCCCTAACGGTGTTAAGATGATTGGTTATACCGATCTTGCCGCAAGACTTCCTGCTCAGTCATCTCAGCTGTACTCAACCAACCTTGTAAACCTTGCAAAACTTTTATGCAAGAACAAAGATGGCAACATCAATGTTGATTTTGAAGACGTTGTTCTGCGTAACATGACTGTTACCAAAGATGGAGAAGTTACCTTCCCACCTCCAAAGATCAGCGTATCAGCAGCTCCTCAGGCTAAGCCAAAAGAGGCTCCTGCAAAGGTTGAACCTAAGAAACCAAACCCAGCAATCAAGATCGCCGCATTAGTTGGTCTTGTTGTAATGTTCATGCTGATTGGTGCTTATGCTCCAGAAGAGTTCCTGCCACACTTCACTGTATTCGTACTTGCCTGTGTAGTAGGTTACTACGTTGTATGGAATGTTACCCATTCTCTGCATACCCCACTGATGTCTGTAACTAATGCTATTTCAGGTATTGTGGTGGTTGGTGCTATGTTGCAGATCAGCGACAGCATCTTAATCGGTGTACTTGCATTTATCGGTGTGCTTTTAGTATCCGTCAACATTTTTGGTGGATTCGCCGTTACTCGCCGTATGCTGGCAATGTTCAGAAAACAGCAGTAAGCAAAAGGAGATAATTTAATATGTTAGGTTTAACTCATATGGCCTACATTCTGGCAGCCCTGCTGTTCATTATGGCTTTAGCAGGTTTATCAAAGCAGGAAACTGCTAAGATGGGCTGCATGTCAGGTATGATTGGTATGGCAGTAGCTCTTGTAGCAACATTCTCACATGTTGATTCTGCTGTGGGCTTTGCTGCAATTATCATTGCCATGGCTGGTGGTGCAACTGCTGGTATCTATGTTGCCAAAAAGGTACAGATGACCCAGATGCCAGAGCTGATTGCTTGTCTGCACAGCTTTGTAGGTCTTGCTGCTGTTTTAGTTGGTTTCAACAGCTTCATCAAGATGGGGCTGTCTCCAGTTGATTGCTCAGTAGTTACCGTTTCAAGTGCTGATGAGGTTGAGTCTGCAAAGGCTGCATGTGAAGCCGCTGCTTCTCATCCTATTACCCTTGCAATGTTCAACACTGAATTAGTTGAGATCTTCTTAGGTATCTTCATCGGTGCTGTAACCTTCACTGGTTCTATCGTTGCTTATGGTAAGCTGAATGGTACCTATAAGCTCCGCATCTTTAAGTCAGCTCCATTAACTCTTCCATTTGGTAACTACTTAAACTTAGGTGCTCTTGTTGTATCATTCCTGTTAATGATTTGGTTCGTTGCAGGCGCAAGCATTGAGGCAAATTATGCTCCAGCATTCCCTCTGATCCTGATGACCATTATTGCATTAGCATTTGGTATTCATCTCGTAGCCGCTATTGGTGGTGCTGATATGCCAGTTGTTATCTC
Organism: Succinivibrio sp.; assembly: GCA_051885305.1. Taxonomy (GTDB): domain Bacteria; phylum Pseudomonadota; class Gammaproteobacteria; order Enterobacterales; family Succinivibrionaceae; genus Succinivibrio. The sequence goes on from JBJEWY010000100.1 coordinate 20,791, forward strand.
CATGCTGAACTCATACTCAGGATGGGCTGCAGCTGCATCAGGCTTCATGCTTTCAAATGATCTGCTGATTGTTACCGGTGCTTTAGTAGGTTCTTCTGGTGCTATTCTTTCTTACATCATGTGTAAGGCTATGAACCGTTCATTTATCTCTGTTATCGCAGGTGGCTTTGGTAATGCTCCTGTTGCCAAGAAAGATGACGAGGAAATGGGTGAGTACCGTGAATTAAAGGCTCCTGAAGTTGCAGATCTTTTAAAGAACTCAAGTTCAGTTATCATTGCACCAGGTTATGGTATGGCTGTATCACAGGCTCAGGCTGCTGTTGCTTCAATGACTGAGAAGTTAAAGGAGCGTGGCGTTGAGGTTCGTTTCGCCATTCACCCTGTTGCAGGTCGTCTGCCAGGTCACATGAACGTGCTTTTAGCTGAGGCTAAGGTTCCATACGATATCGTATTTGAAATGGATGAAATCAATGATGATTTCGAGAATACCGATACCGTGCTTGTTATTGGCGCTAACGATACAGTTAACCCTGCTGCAGCAGAAGATCCTTCAAGCCCAATCGCTGGTATGCCTGTTCTTGAGGTTTGGAAGGCCAAGAACGTTGTTGTATTCAAGCGTTCTATGAATACAGGTTATGCTGGTGTTCAGAATCCACTGTTCTTCAAGGAAAACTCAGCAATGTGCTTCGGTGATGCCAAGAAGACTGTAGAAGAGATCGTTGGTAACCTTTAATTGGTTAATTAACCTTTAAAATATAAGCCTGATCTGAAAAGATCAGGCTTTTTAATTTGAAGATCTGATTTTCAATCTTGAATTAGAAATTATCTAAACAAACATCACGGACATTGCTAGTCCGTTTTTGCTCAAATTCAGCTTAGGTGGATAATTACAAAGCGTTTTTCAGATCGTGCATAACTATCTGGGCGTTGATGCCTGTAAATCTTTTCTTTTGCAGGTTCCAGTCTTTGTCATAGTATTCAACAGTAATACTTCTGCATGACTCTGAATCTTCAGTTAAGTCATTTCCCCAAGTAGAGTCATCCTGCTTTTCAAGCATTCCTGCTGTTTCAATTTCGGAAATGATTGGATTAAACATGATCAAAAAGGAATTGTCGTTCCTGACAACTATAATGTTCTTCTGTACACCGATCATCCTTGCGGTTAGAGAACGGCATCCGTTTCCGAAGGAATTTATGGTATCAATAAGATCCTGTGCAACTGGAAGATCGTTTTTGGTGGCACTTTGCGTACTTTGTTTGAAAAATCCGGCATCTTTGACAATGTCTTTGATCATTTTTTCATCCCATGTTTGTATAAATAGCGTTTCCTCGGCTGGTGATTCCGAGTCGTATTTATTTGTTTTTACATCCCTTGTATTTTTTTTATACAAATAGAAGGATAGTACATGACAGGAAAAAATCTATAGTAACTATTTGAAATTATGAGCATTATCTCATTTGAAGTATTTTGTTAACTAATTGAAAATAAAAGAAAAAATATCTTAAAATGAAATAAATTTAGAAAATTTTCTATATATAAATCAAAGAGATAAATTGATAAAATCTGTAAACTAAGTTATTTATTAGCTAAAAATTGTTATACCCAGTTTTATATGGGATTATTAGATAATCACACCATTTAAATGGTCAATTTCGTGCTGAACTATCTGTGCGGTGAATCCTGAAAGTTTGATGGTTTTGCTTTTGAACTTGACGTTTTCATATGTAACAGTGATTTTTTTGAATCTCTTGGTTGTTCTTTCACCTTCAAGAGAGAGGCAGCCCTCTGTTGTTTCGTATTCACCTTCTTTTTCAGTGATCTTAGGATTAAACATCAGTTCAAGCGATCCGTGAATATTTACGACGATGATATTTTTTAGAACACCTATCATGTTCGCTGCCATACCCACACACTCTTCACGATGAGCATATATGGTATCAAGAAGATCCTGTGCTACCTGTCTGTCATCTTTAGTTGCTTCTGCAGATTTTTGAGAAAGAAAAGACTCGTCTTTGACAATGTCTTTTATCATATGGGGATCCTTATGTTAGTTCGTTTCTTAAAGAGTGATCACTATCATATATTAAAAAGAGGAATAATAAAATATATTATTCCTCTTTTGGACCAATTATAGTGAAATTGACATTTTTATGGTTTCAGATCATCTTTTAAGATTACCCAGGCACAAGGTGTCTTCCCTTTTTCAGCAGTACCTGTGTTTTTGCTGATAACACGTGCTATAGGGGCAGAAGAATTAACAACAATCATTGATACAGCAGTATTCTCAAGTGACGATTTTACTTTATGCCTGTCAGCAATGTTTATCACCACATCACCTGTTTTTACGACGTCACCAACCTTTACCATAGCCTGAAGACCTTCTCCAGTAAAGGTGTTGACTCCTATACCGAAAGAGACATATATCTCGATATTTTTGTCTGCTCTTATAGAGAAGGCGTTTTTGGATGAAATAAAGCGTGAAATAACACCGTCACATGGAGCAGTGATGTTATCTAGATCATTTGGAATAACAGCTACGCCATCGCCTATTATTTTTTCTGATATTACGAGATCTGGAACCTCATTTAAAGACATCAAATGTCCCGAAGTAGGGGCAAATAATTCAAGACTGGCTTCATTGATAGCATCGCCAGTCGGATCATTGCGATTAAAAAATTTGGAAAAAAGTCCCATAAAAAACCTCAGCATAAACTGTTTATAAGAGCAGACAGATCTTTACCAGAATAGGTATTCATGATGTGATTATAGACATCCTCATCAAATTCTGGGTTTAAATCATGCTCAAGATTAAGTCTTTCGACAACAGATTTTAGTTTTTTTATGTTATAGGCGCCAGTTACAATGTAGGTTATTCCAAGTTTGTAGTATAAGGGAATAAGCTCTGCACGGGAGGCAAATCTGCCAGCAATACCAACGCTTGCACCTGCTGTATGGGCTGATTTTGCAGCCATGGCTATCATTTTGGCAAGAACCGGTGTGAATGATGAATCAGGAGGGCATGGTGCTGATGCGTATTCAGCAAGGGAACTTGTTCCAATGATCATCATGGCTCCTGCTTCTGCTATGGCCGGACCTAGAAGAACTGCTGCGGGAGTTTCAATCATAAAACAGATATTGGACATGCCATGTGGGATTTTTGCCTCATCAAGTTCCCTGATGGAGTCAAAAGTTAACTGTTTTAGATAGTCCTTTTCACTGATCCTTGTGACCAGAGGGAAAACAATAGTTATTTCCTGTCCACAGGAAGCTCTTAAAAGGGCTCTAATTTCCTTTTTCAGAAGGTTAGTTCCTACACATGCTCCATATCCTTTCAATGGACCGCAGTCATCAGGAAGAATAGTAAACAGTGGTTTTTTATCATCAGCAAAATCAAATGTTCTGGCGGTAATTGGAGCGTTTTTGTGAATTTTTGAAAAGATCTTGTAGAACTTTGCAGTCATCTCATCTTCAGTTGGTTCCTGTACGCTACTTAAGAACAGAAATTCAGAGCGTAAAAGACCAAGACCGTGGGCTGCATAGTTTGCTATATTCTCTTCCTGATCCTGATTTACAGCACCTACAGCACAGCTTATGGTGATGTTCAGTAGCGACTCATCATTTATCTGATCAGCAAAGAGATCTCTTCGTGCAGTCATGCTATCGATGATATCATCAGTTGGCTCTACGACAATTACGGATGAATTGCCGTCAACAAGTACAGTAGTACCAGTACCGATTGTGGTTGCATCAAAAACGCCGAACACGGATGGAATATTAAGTTCTCTTAAAACCACACCTAGATGACCAGAATCATGTCCCTCTTCTAAAACCACACCTTTGATTAAAGATGTTTTCAATGAGAGTAACTGAGCAGGGGAGATATTCCTTGCAATCAAGATCACTTCATCTGTAATTTCAGGAAGCTCAATTTCAGTTCCATGTGAGTGTTCAAGATTATGGATAAACTCTCCAACAAGGTTTTTGATTTCCTCATGATCAGTTTTTAGGTCAGTGTTGTTCTTATAGAACCTGTCTAAATTCTCAAGCAGTACAGTTTTTGCCGCCATACTTGCTGAGCACCCTTTTTTGATTAAAGAGAGGATCTCCTCTTTATTGTCTTTGGAATTCAAAAAGCCAGCGGCAGCTCCCAGCATGTCACGGACAGTATCACGCTCAGGGTTTACAATCTGCAAAAGCTTTGATGAGAAAAGAGCTGTTTTTTTCAGATAACGGTCTGCTTCACCTTCAACATCATAGGCAAACATCTCGTCTTTTTGTTCTATGCCTCCAGTGCGTTTTATCACAAGTGCTTTTGCAACAGCAATTCCAGAGCCAGCGGCTACACCAGACAATGTATACATATCAAATCCTTATTTAAGCATTCTGCTCTTCTGCAGTGAAATGTAATACTCTGTTCCTGCGCAAACGGCAGCAGGAGGAATGATGAGATTTAAAACAGGTACAGTTAAAAGCACTGCTATACTGCCACCAAATACAAGTGACGGAAAAAAGTGTGCTTTTAATTCTGAATTCATTTTAAAAAATGGAATTTTATGGTTATCGTAGGCGTAATCAACATACTGAATACTGCCCATCCAAGATGATAAAAGAAACCACAGGATTGGTGCGAACAGATTGATTACAGGTATAAAAAAGAGTATGAGGCATAAAAAGGCCAGTGGTAGGAAGAATAGCTGTTTTTTTAACTCTCGCTTGAAAATTCTTGGAATATCCTTTATGAGCTCTGTTATTGTCATGTCATCGCCATGGGTGCCATTGAGAAGGTTTTCTACTCTGTCAGCAAGAAGTCCATAGAATGGGGAGGCGATAATTGTAGCGATGGTAGAAAAGAAGTAGCAGCTGGTAAAAAGTATCAGAACTATCAGGATCACCTTAAGTATTACAGCAATAAACTTTAGATAATCCGGGAAAGAATTTGTAAAATCTGAAAGAAAATCAGATAGATATCCAAAGAGCAAATAACCAAATCCAGCTAAAAGCAGAAAGTTTAAAAGCACAGGAATAATGACAAAATATCTGCACTGTGGGCTTAAAGCAGTCCTGATGCCGTGGAGCAGAAATGAAACTGCACTTGCGATGGTTATCTCTTGCAATGTAAACTCCTTCTTTTTTTTTTGATTTTAGCATGTATTTGATTTCTGATTCTGATCTTCCGTCATTGTGCAGGATGATTGAAGTTCTGATTCAGGATCAAGAAAACAGTGCATACAACTCATTGTAACCTAAAAGGAGAAATTAAACTTCTACTGCATAAAATCCTCATCAGCACCTTGCTTCCATTATTATTTTTTCTCTACTTTATATCAGAAATCAAAATAACTTCTGCTTAACTTATGAAAGATGATGCAAAAGCTCATAATTTTTCCCAAATAGAGCTTTTACGTACAAGTCAAAGACTATTGTCTGTAAATAGTTTAGAATAATGAGGATATTTAGGAGCATTATCTCATGACATTAAACGATTCTAGTTCTTTATTTCTGATCATAGGTGCCGTAGCAATTCTGGCACTGGTGGTTCATGGTCTGTGGTTTTCTGGCAGATCTATAAATCGCAGACTGAATTCACAGTCAAAGGAAGATCAGGAAATCGGCAAGTCTGATGCCGTAGGAAAGGTCAGAATCATCTGTCCTGAGGATGAGATGATGAGCTCTAATGAGCTGTCCTCAGAAAAAACAAATAACTTGCTTTTAAAAACTGAAGGAACACAGAGCAAAGGCACTGAGAAAGATTCTTTGGAAAATTCTGATAACCGATTCTCTGAGATCAGTGATACCTATGAGATCAATCTGTTCGCAGCAGAAGGCAGACCATATAAGGGTCTTGATTTGGAAGAGCTCTTAATGAAGTTTGGCATGGTGCGTGATGACAAGGATATATACTGTGCCTGTCAGCTGTTATCTGACAATTCAAGAATCATCTATTTCAGACTGTGCTCTTTAGAGGCTCCTTATTCATTTCCTAAGGAGATGAAGGACTTTAGCACAAGATCTCTTGCCTTATATATGCACCTTCCTAAGAAGGGGTTATGTTTCCCATACTTCAAGGCAATGTGTTACGCAGCTGACAGTATTATCGAGCACTTTGGCGGAGTTAAGATGGATAACAACAATAAAGAGCTCTCAGAAGATGACATTTCAAGAATAGCTTTATCACTTAAAAAATACGATAAACGTAAGGATAGTTAATCCCTATGGCAGATAAAGAAACTGTAGATCTGTTACAGCACTATCGAGAAACTGTAGATACCTTAAACCGCTGGAGCAGAGCATACTATGTTGATGATGCTCCATTGGTTCCTGATGCCGAATATGACAGGCTGTACCGTGAGCTTGAAGTTTTAGAAAACTCTCATCCTTATCTTGTATCTGAGGATTCTCCTACCAAAAGGGTAGGAGGTCAGGCTCTTAACTCTTTTGCAAGTGTTGAACACCATGTCCCACTAATGTCTATGGGGGATATTTTCAATGATGATGAGCTTGTAGATTTCAACAGAAAAATGACCGAGAGTTTAGGTTATGCTGGTATTGAATACTGTGCTGAGCCAAAACTTGATGGCCTTGCTGTATCCATTATTTATAAAAATGGTGTTTTAGTTCAGGCTGCAACCCGTGGAGACGGCAGAACAGGTGAGAACATAACAGAGAATGTTAAAACCATTCGAGCCATTCCTTTAAGACTTACAGGCGATCATGTCCCTTCCTATCTTGATGTGAGAGGAGAGGTGATCATGACAAGATCAGGTTTTAATGAATGGAATAAAAAAGCTTTAGAAAGTGGCGGCAAACCATTTGCCAATCCAAGAAATGCCGCAGCAGGATCTCTAAGGCAGCTTGATCCTAAAGTTACATCCAAAAGACCGCTGTCTTTTTATGCTTATTATGTAGGAGAATGTGAAGGCTATGATCTACCAGAAGATCAGTATCACCGTCTTTTAGAGCTTAAAAAGTTCTCTCTTCCTGTTAATCCGAACGTTCGTCTTGTAAAAGGTCTTGAGGGGCTTAGAGAGTTTTATTCAGATATTCTCTCAAAGCGCAGTGATCTTAACTACGATATTGATGGTGTAGTTTTAAAGATTAACTCTCTGAAAATTCAGGAATCATTAGGTTTTACTGCCAAAGTTCCACGTTGGGCTATTGCATATAAGTTTCCTCCAGAGGAAATGATGACCAGACTTCTGGATGTTGATTTTCAGGTGGGTAGAACTGGTGCCATAACCCCTGTTGCAAGACTAGATCCAGTTTATGTCGGTGGAGCTACAGTATCTAATGCCACACTTCACAATGAGGATGAGATAAGACGGTTATCCATTAAGATTGGAGATATGGTTATCGTCAGACGAGCAGGTGATGTGATCCCTCAGGTATCAGGTGTGGTACTAGAAAAGCGTGATGGCACAGAAAGAGAGATTGTATTCCCAACTGTCTGTCCTGTCTGCGGTGGTCTTATTGAAAGAGTTGATGGTGAGGCCGTTTCAAGATGTACTGCAGGACTTACATGTCCGGCACAGCTAAAGCAGGGAATTCTTCATTTTGTATCCCGTGATGCCATGGATATTGAAGGTTTTGGCGATCGCATAGTTGAAGAACTTGTGGATTCTGGCCTTGTAAGAAGTGTTGCTGATTTATATTCATTAACTGAGGATAGTCTTGCTTCTCTTGTCTTAGACAGTGGCAGTGAAGATAGAAAATCCCGTCTTTTAGGTCCTGTAGTTGCAACAAAGCTTGTAAAATCAATTGAAAGGTCTAAAAAGATCACTTTAAACCGCTTTATCTATGCGTTAGGTATTAGAGAAGTTGGTTCATCTACTGCAAGAACTCTAGCCTCCAACTTCGAGAGTATTGATGATTTAATCAAGGCTTCATTTTCAAGTCTTACGAAATTAAATGATGTAGGTCCTGTTGTTGCCCGTCATATTGTCGATTTCTTTTTGGAAAAGCACAATCTTGAAATAATTGACCGTTTAATCAAAAGAGATGACGGCTTTTTATTCAGTGCAGGGATAGAGCTAGAACCACTGCCACAGGCGGGAAGTAAATCTGATGACGACAGCCCTCTTGCAGGTAATACCTTTGTTATCACAGGCACCTTGGATAGCATGGACAGAACTACAGCTAAAAACCATCTTCTGAATTTAGGAGCCAAGGTATCTGGATCTGTATCCAAAAAGACTTATGCTGTAGTCTGCGGAGCTGATCCTGGATCAAAACTTGCTAAAGCAACCGAGCTTGGTGTTAGAGTAATTTATGAAGAAGAATTTTTAGAGCTTTTAAAAAGCTTTGAAAACAGATAACAGAGTCACAGCGTAAGCTGTGACCTAAAAGGTTATAAAACTACTTTACAAGGATCAGAGGCTCATTATTTACAGGCGCATTGGTTGCAACTGTTCCGCTATCCATATTTTTTAAGGCATTTTCAAGATTATCAGCGTGCTCAATTGGCATGTTGATACCATGGTATTCGTCGATTCTGTCTGTTCTGTAACCAGAGTTCAGTTTCTTTAAAATTTCGATTCTGGCACCAGAGAGTTTGGCTGCCTCATTAAGGGTGCTTATTCTTCCGGCTACATTGACCTTTCTGAAGGCTGGTCGGTTTTTAATCTCAGGAAGTTTTACTCCATACTCCTCTGGATTTCTTAAAATATCTGCAAAGGCTTTAAAGCGCATCAGATAATTTTTTGAAGAACGGCTAACAGGAAGGTTTTCTGGGTTGATGTTCTCAATGCCTTTCTTTTTCATTCTGGCAACGGCCTTTTTAACGCCGTATTCACCGTAGTTGTAAGCGATTACCGCAAGCTCCCAGTCACCAAGATCGGTATAAAGCTTGTTCATGTATTTTATACCGGCATCAGTTGAGGCAAAAAAGTCATATACACCATCGTAATTGCCACTTTTTCTAAGTCCCAGAGAATTACCTGTAGCTCTCATATACTGCCAGGGGCCATGAGCTCCAGCGTGATGTACATTCGGATTTAAACCACTTTCAACAAGCGGAATAGCAGCAATTTCCACAGGGGCATTATTTTCCTTCAGTTTTGAGAGTAGATAATGCACATAGACATCGTTGCGTTTGAGACTTGTGATTACAGATCGAGCAAACTTTTTGGCTATCTGTTTTTCTTTTGGGGTAAGTTTGAGATCCATGGTAAATCTAGATTTGTCACCAAGCTCTGTATCCCAGACAGATCTCATTTCGTTTTCATGTCTTAATTCCTGCTCGTGAGCCAGTTTTTGCAGTTCTTCAGAATTGTCACTGGCATTTACCTGTGTTGAGCAAGCATTGAGAGAGAGCAGTGCGGCAGCAACCACTCCAAAGCAGACATATAAAGTTTTTCTAATCATCCTTTACCTACTTGTCTTTCGACAGCTGCTGGATATTTCGATAATTAGGAGCAAAAACCTTGATCGAGGATTTTGTTATCTCCTAAAGCTGCCTGCCTTGCAAGCTCATCGCAACGCTCGTTTTCTGGATGTCCGTTATGACCCTTCACCCATTTGAAGGTGATTTGATGTCTTTGGCATTCCTTATCAAGCGTCTGCCATAAATCCTTGTTTTTGACAGGGGCTTTGGTACTGGTGCGCCATCCTTGACGCTTCCAGTTATCTATCCATAAGGTCAAGCCGTTTTTTACATACTGACTGTCAGTAGTAATTACAACCTGGCATGATTCCTTAAGTGCTGAGAGGGCCTTGATAACTGCCATCAGCTCCATACGATTATTTGTCGTACTTTCGTATCCTTCGGATAATTCTTTTTGATGCTCACCATATCTCAAGATAGCACCATATCCACCGGGGCCAGGATTACCCAAACAGGAACCGTCCGTATAAACTAGTACTTCTTTCATAGCATAAACTTAGGAACAATCAAAATGAAACAGTAAATAATTACGACTTAGCGTAATTATAGCAGATAATGGTATAAAAATCTTTTTTATATAAATCAATAAGATAGTGTTAATTTTAACGATAATGGACTAGTCATGGTATCTTGTGTATCAAAAATTCTCTGCAAATTCTTAAGAACACCAATGTTTTGATACAATGGCATCATAGAGGATGAAATTGTGAAAAGATTTGTCGCACTTGATACAGAAACAACAGGTAAATCTGATGATGGTACTCCTGGCGAACATAGAATTATTGAAGTTGGCTGCGTGGAGATTATCGATAGAAAAATCACCGGCAGAACGTTGCAGCTATATGTAAATCCAGAACGGCCAGTGGATGAGGAAGCCTTTAATGTTCATGGTATCTCCAATGAGTTTTTAGAGGACAAGCCAAAATTCAAAGAAGTGGCATCTGAGCTTATAGATTTCATAAGAGGCAGTGAACTTCTGATTCACAACGCCAAGTTCGACGTTGGCTTTATGGACAAGGAGTGGTCTCTGCTTGGTCTAGATGAACGTACCACGGATATGGCTACAGTTGTTGATACCGTATCAATGGCTATGAAACTGTGTCCTGGCCATCAGGTTAATCTTGATAATCTGTGTAAGCTCTATGATGTGGACCGTTCTGCCCGTACCATGCACGGAGCGCTACTTGATGCTCAGATTTTAGCTGAAGTTTATCTTGCGATGACCGGAGGTCAGAGAGATCTTGAGTTCTCTGATGTTGGTAGTGGAGCGGCGCTTGCAAGATGGAAACGCCCAGCAGGAGCAAAACTTCCAGTAATGAGTCTTGAGGATGAAAACAAGGCTGTACACATTCATACTCTGATAGGATTGTCACAGCAGCGTGTTTTACGTCAGGATGAGAAAGATGGTCCAATGGCCGGATCTGACTGGTCATCTGATTATGACATGCCATTCTTAAAAAAAGGTGAGGAAGAGGGAAAAAAAGAGTATAAGAAAAGACTGAATACTCAGAAGGATGAGATGATAGCAAAACTCATGAGCCCTCACCTTCAGGAGCTTTTTAAACAGTGGGAAGAAAAAGAACAGATTGTTTATAAAGCATGGGAAGATCGCGTAATGGGGCGCGTTAAACAGGAGAAAAAATGCTAAGTTTTGAGGTACTTGCCGATTTAAGAGAGCAAGAGAAAGTCTTGCATAATTTTATCGAGAAAGCTGATACTAAAGATCTGATTGAAAAATCCATCAGGATAATGTCAGATTCAATTGCCAGTGGTGGCATAGTATTTTCTGCAGGAAACGGTGGTAGCATGTGTGATGCCATGCATTTTGCCGAAGAGCTTACAGGCCGTTACAGAAACAACCGTCCTTCATATGCTGCTCAGGCTATCTGTGATCCAAGCCATATCACCTGTGTTGGTAATGATTATGGCTTTGATTATATTTTCTCACGCTATCTTGAAGGCATGTCTCATGAAGGTGATGTCTTTTTAGGTATTTCAACTTCAGGAAATTCTAAAAACATTATTGAAGCCTGCAAAGTATGCAAAGAAAAAGGGGTAAAGACAGTTCTCCTTTTAGGAAAGGATGGTGGCAAGCTTCGTGATATGGGGGATGTTTCAATTATTGTCCCACATGATGGCTATGCTGACAGAATTCAGGAAGTTCATACCATGATCATTCATATCATGATCCGTGGTATAGAAGAACTTCTGTCTAAATAGGACTGGTTTTATGAAGTAAAAAAAGGATCTCTTTAAAAAATATTCAAAAACAGAGAGATCCTGTTAGTACTATTCTTATCAGAACAAGCTTGAGATTATTTTCTGTCCTTTGCACCCAAAGGCAGTGCGGCCTGCAGATAGTACAGCTGAGACTGTAGCGTACTTAGTGTAGCTTCGCGACTGCAGTCGTGTTCTGATGAAATTTCTTTTACTAGTAAATGGCCCTTGCCACTGAATTCAAAGGCGGTACCCTGTCCGTTGTTTAAAAGACAGACATATTTCTTACCATACTCATAATTTACGCTGCTGTTGTAACTGAACGGAAAAGCACATTTTTTATCTGACAGCAGGTCACAGCCAAAAGAATAGAACTTTTTATCAGATAATGCATGATGAACTATTGTCGAAATAATATCCTTGTGTGAACCAAAGCGGTTTTTATCAAATTTTACATGGGTATTTTTTATGTATTGTTCAGGCAGATACAGATAAAAAGGAACTGCGTGACCGAACATCAACTCGTCTGTATGATCTGAATAGCCTATACCTCTTAGATTATGATCACCTGTTGCAGCAACAATAGTTCGTTTTTTCATGCTCTCAACAGACTTAATGGCGTCTATAAATTTACCTAACTGATCATTTGCGTATCTGAAGGTTGCAAAGATGGTTTCAGTATCATCGTATGGGAACCTTTCTTTTATCTCCTTTGGCAGCGGAATTTTCTGGACATCAGCATCCTTTGGCATTCTGTATGGTGGATGATTGGTAATTGACAGTGTCATCATAAATATAGGCTTATTATGTTTCCTTCTTAGGATCTTGTAAGCCTCTTTAAACAGATACTCATCATCAATGCCCCAGGCACTTGAGGTTGCGTATGGAAAATCCTTTTTTACTGTGCTTCTCTCATAAACTTCATCAAAACCTAATGTTCTTAGCCAGTTGTCATAATCTCTCCATGATGCTGTGGATGCAGTTACAAAGATGGTGGTGTAGCCTGCGTCTTTAAACATTTTTACTATATTGCAGACGTATGGTTTTGAATTCTGTGGCATTGTTGACAGATTAAGATCTGGTACGGAGACAAGAAGTCTTGTCATGCTATCTGATGTGCCATCACCTTCTGAAACAAAATTTTTAAAGACAAAGTCCTCATTGAAGTTCTTGCGTAAAGCCCCGAGAAGATCAATTTTTGTTTCATCGTCATAACTTAGCATGTGGGTTCCCATGCTCTCCATAACTGCAAAGACGATATCTGGAGGATTGTCCTTTAAAAATTCATTTTCTTCTGTTTTCTGCTCTAAAGGTCCAAAGATGTTGCTTTCAAGCCCCTTTAGATCAAATCCTAAGTCCTTATAGCTATTTAAAATTTCATCAATGGATACTGTAGGCAGACTCCTACTTAATGTTTCCCATTTATAAGCCCAATAAAAAGCGAGGGTTCCGTGTGGAATACAGTGGTTTACTGCAGGTTTGTCGCAGACATTCGCATTTAACTGTCTTAAAGGAAAGGTTCCGAAAGAGCCGCGGATGAAACCTGCAAAAGCCATAATCAGAATAATAATTGCCAGTGTGTTTTTTATAAGAGATTTACTTGTTTTATAGAGTGTTGCAAAGATTGGCTCATACTTTTTATAGAAATAGCACAGTAGAATGCAGGTAATGACAAGGACAAGTGATCCCGTAAATACCGGATAATCGCTTACAACAGTTTTTAATACTGCTGACGGATCCTCTTTTCTCATGGCAAAGATGAAAGTATCTATGCAACGGTCATATGTTTTGAAGTAGAAGAAGTTGATTACTGAAAATACTGTGAGAATACAGATAACTGCATATACATAGATTCTGAAGTACTTTTTAAAGTAGTCAAAAGCGCTTGTTGTAAAAAGAATAAGACCAGCAAGAAACGGCAGAGCAAGACCTATGGTTATGATCTTGAGATCGAATCGTAAGGACAGAACAATGAAGTCAAGTTTCTGGAATAATGAAATATCAAGAAATGGTCTTGCAGCAAAATAACCAACCATGAATATACGAGATATGGTGGTAAGTACAAGGCAGAATATGACGGCGTAGATAATCTCTGAAATCAGATAAGAAGAGTTTTCTGCACTGCGGTTTGAAATTTTAAAAGAACTGTTCATTTTTGCCGTAGTTTGTTGTTAACAAAAGTTTAACATTATGTTCAAAAGTTGTGACTTAACGTCAGAGTCTTTGTCAAATTCATCAGAATTTCATTATGTTTATTTGCTGATTGGCAATAATAACAGAATTTAATTTTTTATATAAGAAAAATGTAAAGAGATTTGTTAAGTAAGATTTGGTAGAAAAATAACAAATCTTTCAAAAGTTTTTTAAGATACCATATTATACGGGTATGCGTAATTTGTGTATTCACAAAAAAAGTGAAAAGCATATAAATGCAGATTAAGAATTTATATAAAGTGTGAAATGGTTAATCTTGAATAATAATCAGGAAAAAATTAAAATAGCACCAGTTACTAATAATGATTGTCCAAGGTGAATATAGTTTTGGTTTTACGGAGAACTTCCAAAACTTTTTTTCATGAAGACAGTTTTTAAAGTTATGATTTACAGCTAGGCCTTAACAGGAGTTTATAACCGCATGACCAGTCTGAGAAAAGAACTCAAAGAAATAATCCGTCATGGTTCAAGTGTGTATCCTTTAGCCGGCTATACCTGCAGAGGAAAAAGATTCAATATCAACATCGGAATGCATTGGCATCCAGAAGTTGAAATCAACCGCTTTGAAAGCGGTAGTTTTATTTATAACTATGCAATGAAAGAATACAAGGTGCAGGGGCCTTGTATAGCCATTATTCCTGGAAACGTGCTTCATAATCTGATGATTAAGCGTGGGGCCAACCAGTCTTCTGTGGTTTTCAACCCAGAGATGATCGCTCTTTCAAACTTTGATGAGGTCCAAGGCCAGCTTTTGAAATTCCTCACCGAGGGTGGTAAAAAAATGCCTCCTTTTATAACCAAAGACATGGAGTGCTTTGAGGAGGCTGACAGGCTTTTATCTTTTATTATCGCTAACGCCAACAGCGAAGATGGTGGTATGCGCCTCAGGATAAAAGCTCATATTATTGAGCTTCTGGCCATTCTTTATGATAACGGCATCTTCTTGAAAGAATCCTTATCAAGAAATGATGAATTTGAGCATAAGCAACAGAAGATTAAGGATCTTTTAAGCTTTATCAATGAGCATTACACAGAAAAGATCACCATGAATGATGCTGCCAATTATCTTAAGGTTTCAAGACAGTATTTCTGTAGGTATTTCAAAAAAAGTACCGGTATGAGCTTTGTGGATTTTATCAATGACTTAAGATTAAGACGAGCAAGTCAGGAGATCTTGCTTACTGATAAGTCCATTACTGATATTGCCCTTGATCATGGTTTTGACAACATCGGTTACTTCTTCAAGCTCTTCAAGATTAAATTCGGTCAGACCCCTTTAACCTACAGAAGAGGTAAAACCGTAAGCGAATCTGATATTGAAGAGATAGTAGGTGACGAGGATTTTGAGTAAGGCTTCTTATTCAATGTAAAGAGAGCAGTCTTGAGTTTTCGTTACTAGGATGCTCCCCACTTCAAAAGTAGGGAGCATTTTAGATGTGTAGACTACTGTTTCTTGAAGGCTTCCATGTACAGCATTTCAAGGGCAATAGTGGCACCAGCTAGAGCTGTAATATCGCCGTGATCATATGGAGGGGACACCTCCACAACATCCATACCAGCTATTTCAAGATCTTTGAGTGAGCGCAATACTTTCAGGATCTTGTCTGAGGTCATACCACCCATTACAGGAGTACCTGTTCCTGGCGCAAAAGCAGGATCAAGACAGTCAATATCAAAAGTCAGATAACATGGCAGATTTCCAACTCTCTTGTGTATTGCATTAGATATTTCATTTACGCTCATATCATTTGCAAGACCAGCATCAAGCACTAAAAATCCATCATCCTTTGAAAATTCGGTTCTGATTCCAATCTGTACAGAATGCTCTGGGGCGATTAAACCTTCATTTGGTGCGTGGAAAAACATGGTTCCGTGATCATAGTCTGAACCGTTTGCATAGGTATCAGAGTGTGCATCAAAATGAATGAGAGCCATTTTTCCATAGATCTTATGATGTGCTCTTAATAGTGGCAGAGTTATGAAATGGTCACCGCCAAAGGTCAGCATCTTTTTGCCAGACTGTAAAAGTTTTGTAGCATGCTCTTCAAGTTTTTGGCACATGTCAGCGTTATCACCGAAGGCGTATACGAGATCGCCGCAGTCCTCAACCTTTAATCTGTCAAAAAGATTAAAGTTCCAAGGATATCTGCACCCCTCCCAGGCAAGCTGAGCAGAGATACGTCTCATGGCATCAGGTCCGAATCTGCTTCCAGCTCTTCCAGAAGACGCCATATCAAAGGGAACACCGGTGATAACCACATCTGCTTCACCTTTGTATGGTAAAAAGTTTACAGGAGTACGTAAAAAACCGAAGGCGTTTGAAACCAACGAGATATCATGGCTGTGATTTAATGTCTGATCCATTATTCATCCACCAGATAGGTATAGCCATAAAGCCCTGATTTGAATTCCTCAATAAGTCCTCTTTGAGTCTTTTCATCGAGCTGGTTGCTGTTTATTAGAACCTGAGAACTGAACTCGTTTAAAAGTTTTGACGGATCAAGAAGCACGTAGCGTAGCATGTCTGCGACAGTACTGCCCTCATCAGACAGTGAGACCTTGATTCGACCATTGTCTGATACATATACGTCTACAGCTTCTGTGTTTCCAAAGAGGTTGTGCATGTTGCCCAAAATCTCTTGGTAGGCACCAACCATAAAGAAACCGAATAAAGGAGGATCCTTTGGATCGTATTCTGGCATAGGCATGGTATTTGAAATATCATCACCTTCAACATATTTTTTGATGGCACCGTCAGAGTCGCAGGTAATATCAAGCAGTACCGCTCTTCTTGTCATCGGTTCATTGAGACCTTCAAGCGGTAATACAGGGAAGATCTGATCAATTCCCCATGCATCAGGCAGTGATTGGAAAAGGGAGAAGTTAAGATAAATCTTGTCAGCCATGCGTTCTTGGAGCTCGTCAATTAAGATCTGATGGGATCTATTTGTAGGATCAAGTGAGGCCTGAATTGCCTTGCAGATGCAGAGATAGATCTGCTCTGCCTTGGCTCTCTGTTGCAGAGTAACAGTTCCTGATACATAGCCTTCATGAATTTCCTGTAAGTCATACTGACTGTCATGAAGCCACTCTCTTAATGACCGTCTAACCACATCCCTATGCATTTCCTCCCAGGTATTGAATAGACTGAAGAGAGCGCGAGGGGATTCTGGAAGAGGCTTTTCTGGCACCTTGAACTCATTTCTTTCAACACCTATGGCATTGGTGATTAAAACAGCATGGTACACGGTAAGAGCTCGACCTGATTCAGTGATGATTACAGGTTCTTCTAGCTGGTTTTCTCTGCAGGCGTCACCAATAGTCCAGACGATGTTATTTGCGTACTCTTTTAGTGAGTAGTTGCAAGAGCAGTCAGTTTGGGATCTGGTTCCTTCATAGTCAACACCAAGTCCGCCTCCTACGTCGAAGAATCGGATAGAAACTCCAAGTCGAGAAAGTTCAACAAAGAACTTGGCACTTTCTCTTACACCACGGGTAATATCGCGGACATTGTTCATTTGGGATCCTAAATGGAAATGTAAAAGCTCAAGGCAGTCAAGTTTTCCTTCTTCTTTTAGAACATTTACCACTTCAAGTACCTGAGATGCTGCAAGCCCGAATTTTGAGCACTCTCCACCTGATGACTGCCACTTACCAGAACCTTGAGATGCAAGACGTGCTCTTACACCAAGGCGAGGGGTTACCGCCATCTTTTCTGATTCTTCAAGAACAATCTTTAATTCGGACATTTTTTCTATTACAAGAAAAACCTTATGCCCCATTTTTTCACCGTCTAGCGCAAGACGGATGTATTCTCTGTCCTTGTAACCGTTACATACAATCATTGACTGTGTACGACCGGCATGTGCCAGAACTGCCATCAGCTCAGCTTTTGAGCCAGCTTCAAGACCGATTGGTTCTGTGCAGTTTGTAAGTGATTCTAAAACGCGTTTGTGCTGATTTACCTTAATAGGATAAACAAGGAAGTATCCGCCCTTGTAACCATATTCTTCACGGGCTTCTTTGAATGCAGTATTGATGTCATGAAGTCTTGACTGGAGAATCTGAGGGAAACAGAAAAGGGCTGGGAGTTTCTGCCCTTTGTCAAAGCGGGCATTTACAAGTTCAGTAAGATCGATCGTTGCTGAACTGTTATCAGGATCAGGATTCACTACAATGTGGCCTTTGTCGTTTATGGAGTAGTATTTAGCACCCCACCAGGCGATGTTGTAAGCGTTCACAAGTGACACCTCCATACAGTTTTAAAAACCATAAATGAAAAAAACAGCGCAACTTTAGTCGCATATTACAATGCTTTCAACATATTTTTGATTTAGTTTGCTATTATCTTTTGTGAATTTTTCAGATATGGCTTAACTAAGCCAATTACGAAAAAGGGCAAACAACTTGTTTATTAAGGAATATGAAAAGTGCACATACTTGGTGCAGTATCAGAGGGGCAGGATGATGAAATAAAAGAGCCTCCACGGAGGGAGGCCCTGCTAAATTCTGAAAGCTTTTTAGAAGTTTTCGTAATTCTTGATGGTTACCTGCTTGCCGTCAGCGCCAACAGGAGCAATCTCACCTAATTTCCAGGCTTTGTCGCCTTCAGCATTTAAGATTTCTACAGCTTTGTCAGCCTGCTCTTTTGGCAGAACTACAATCATACCAACACCGCAGTTGAAGGTTCTGAACATTTCGTAAGCATCTACGTTGCCATTCTTCTGCAGGAACTTGAATACTTCTGGGCGAGTCCATGAATCGCCATCACAGGCAGCACAGGTGCCCTCTGGTAATACACGAGGAATGTTCTCCCAGAAACCGCCACCGGTGATATGAGCCATAGCGTGAACTTCTACCTGCTTGATGAGCTTGAGTAACTGCTTAACGTAAATTCTGGTTGGTGCTAAAAGAGCGTCACCCAAAATCTTGCCGTCAGGAAGTTTGTCTTTTAATGGATCAGCACCGCTGTCCTTTAGAATTCTGCGGATAAGTGAATAACCGTTTGAGTGAGGACCTGATGAAGCAATACCAACGATAGCATCACCAACTTTAACCTTAGAACCGTCAATGATCTTATCTTCATCAACTACGCCTACTGCAAAACCTGCCAGATCGTAATCACCAACTTCGTACATGCCAGGCATTTCAGCAGTCTCTCCGCCAACTAATGCACAGCCTGCCAGTTCGCATCCCTTTGCAATGCCGGTTACTACAGCAGTTGCAGTATCAACATCTAGCTTGCCGGTGCCGTAGTAGTCTAAGAATAGGAATGGCTCGGCGCCCTGAACGACAATGTCGTTAACGCTCATGGCTACAAGATCCTGACCTACAGTGTCATGTTTTTTCAGATCGATGGCAAGACGCAGTTTGGTGCCAACACCATCAGTACCAGTTACGAGTACTGGATTGGTATAACCCTTTGGCAATCTGGTCAAAGCTCCAAAACCACCTAAACCGCCAATAACCTCCGGACGGTTGGTCTTTTTTACAGGACCCTTGATACGCTCGACAAGTTCCTCGCCTGCGTTAATATCTACACCAGCTTCTTTATAGGTCAATTTGGATGCCATGTTTTTCTCCAGGACAAAAAGTAAAAATATGGGTGAATTTTACCCTAAATGCAGGAGACTTTCACCACCTTTTTATGCATTTGACTCGCACGGTTGTGGTAGAATCTACCTCAGTTCATGGAGTATATAGATTATGAAAAACAAGGTTCTGCCACTCATTCTGATGCTACTATCTGTTAGCGCATCAGCTGACACCACCATAGTAAAACCTGTGGAGATGGGCTTTGATAATGCCGTGATGTCAGCTTTTCATGAAGCCGCCTTAAAAAGTGCTGTTGATTCAACAGATTCTTTAGGTATTGAACAGGTTAAAAACGTAGTAAGCAACGTAAAGATTCAGGGCGAAGATCTTGTAATTACATTCTCTGACGAGAAATTAGTGTCACTTTTAAACAATTCAGGTATTGCTACCTGGTCTGGTCTTGAAGCTCCTGTCCTTGTCTGGTTTGTAAGCGTATCAGATAATGATATTTCAGTCTTAAGCGGTGATGGCAGCAGTGAATTTGCAACTGCTCTTAATGCTGCATCAAATGCTAACAGCTATAATCTGCTGTTTCCTCTGATGGATCTTGATGATTCTCAGCTTGTAAATGCTCAGACTGTTTTATCTCATTCTGACACGATTTTAGCCAAAGCCTCAAAGCGCTATGATGCACAGTTCTTTGTAGCAGGAGCATATGAGACAAATCCTGAGGATGGAACTTTAGTTGTCAAATGGAACGTATATGACAGCGAGGGGAGAGCTTTGGGTGAAGGTGAGTGCACAGGGGAAACCAATGAGTGCGCATCAGTAGTTTCAAAGGAAGTTGCTAGAGTTTTAATGCAGAATGTTACTGTTGTCGCAACAAAAGAGCAGCAAGAACTTAAAACTGCAACAGGGGAAGAGGATAAGATCCCTGATGAGACAGATGATGGTACTTTAGTACTTGGCCCTGTAAACGGAGGAGTGCAGGTTCAGTTTGTCGGAATTGACAGCGTTGCTGATTATCCAAAGATTAGACATATCCTCATAACCTATGGCTATGAGTCCGACGTTAAAATTATGTCATACTCAAAAGATGGTGTAGTATTTTTAATCCCTACAGGATCTGCTCCTGAGATTTTAGATGGAACACTTGCTCATGCAGGTGAGTTTTCAAAAATCGGCCCATGGATTTACAAGTTCAACCAGAGTGCAGGAAAAGCTCCAGGTCCTGAGGGAACCGGAACAGTAGGTAAGGCTGACACCAGACGTGTAACAACCGAAATTATATATCCTGATGCTCCAGTAGAAAATGTGTCACCTGAAAGCGGGGATGTAACACCTGTAAAAAACGTTAAATCAGCTCCCGTAAGCATGAGCAATGATTTAGGTGATGATGAGGAAATTGGTATCAGAGTTACTGAATAGGCGACAGTATGAGTGGTATTGAATCAATCCCGTATCAGCAGTCACTAAAACTCAAGATCCCCGATCGCAATGATTTTTCAACTTTTGTCGCTAAAGGTAATGAAAGTACTGTAAGTCTGTTAAAACAGGCCGTAATTTCCAGTAAAAATGAGTTTTACTACCTCTTTGGTCCAAAGGGGTGTGGTAAAACCCATATTCTCAACGCTCTTTATCTTGAGGACGGAAAAAGAGGTGGTCAGTGTCTTTTTCTTGATATGGCAGATGCTGTCAAGATCGGTCCATTCATCCTTGAGGTGGAACTTCCTGATGCAGTGTTACTCGATAATATTGATGTCATAGCAGGTAATGATGTATTTGAAGAAGCTGTTTTTGCTCTGTTTAACCGTTGGTATGACAAACGTCAGGGGGTTCTCGTCATGTCATCTAGTTCATCCTTTGATGAAATAGGTTTTGTGAAAAAGGATCTGACAACAAGATTATCAAGCGGAATTACCTGTCCTTTAAATTATCTTAATGATGAGGGCTGTATTGAGGCTTTAAGACTTAAGGCTGGACAGAGGGGATTTGCTTTCCCTGAAGCTACAGCGGCTTTTTTGGTTCGTCACTGTAATCATGATATGCTCTCACTTGTTGAGATCCTGAACAAGCTTGATGATGCTCAGATAGAGCACTCTCATGAGCTTACAGTTCCTTTTGTAAAAAAGGTTCTGTCTATCTAGAAGGCTGCCAGGGTAACCTAGAGCCTTATTTTTTATTTCCTTTATAACGCTGCACCAAGATTTGTCTTGCCGTTATCTGCATCTTTTGATTCAGAAGAGTCTGTAAGTCTCTTTTTTGCATATGATGCAAATACAGATCCGATAATATTCTGAACCACACTGAAGATTGCTCCTACAACCGCTGCAAAGGCGGTCAGGTGATTTATGGCAAGTAAAATTCCAAGACCAGAATTCTGGGTTCCTATTTCAATGGCTAGAGTTCTGCTGTCTTCTCTGCTAAAGCGCAGGAGTCTTGAAATAATATAGGTCAGTGCAAGACCTGAAAAGTTGTGGGCGCATACTGTGGCTAAAAGCAGAATACTTGAACTGCCGATTTTTTCTGCTGATAGTGCGCATACAATACCAACAATCACCATGATGGTGACAGATGAGATAAATGGCATAAAAGCATACACTTTTCTAGCATAAGCAGAGAGCGCGGTATTTATTAGGACACCAAATAGAACGGGTGCAATTACCATCTTGATGATATCAAACATCATGGACATGAAATTGATTTCAATGGTGTTATGTGCAAGAAGATAGAATACTGCGGGTGTTACAAGTGGAGAGAGCAGAGTAGTGCATATAGTGATTGATACAGACAGCGCCACATTGCCTTTTGCAAGATATGTAAGCACATTAGATGCAGTACCGCCAGGGCAGCATCCTACAAGAAGAATTCCCACAGCAAACTCTGGTGGAATAGAAATACATACCGTAAGAAGTAGTGCAATAAGCGGCATCATGACAAACTGCATAGCTATGCCAAATAGCACGGTCTTAGGCCTTGTAACCACATTTAAGAAGTCTTTGAATGTAAGGCCAAGTCCCATACCGAACATTACAAAACCTAAAAGATAAGGCGTACAGGCTTTGAAATGAACAAAGAGCGCAGGATAAAAGGCACCGACAAGTCCGAACAGCAGTACACCGACGGACATGTAATCAGTTATGTATTTTAAGAGCTTCATTGTGCAAAACTGTTTGGTTTTTCAATGATCAGTTTTTCAATCTTATTGTTATTATCAAGTAACACAACTTTTGGTTTGAAGGTCTTGGCTTCATTCTCATCCATCTGGGCATAGGCGATAATGATGACTATATCTCCTTTGAGAGCGCACCTTGCGGCAGCCCCGTTCAGACAGATAACACCAGAATTTCTTTCACCCGCGATAGTGTAGGTTTCAAGTCTGGCTCCATTATTGTTGTTGACGATCTGTACTTTTTCGCCAGGCAAAATGCCTGCAGCGTCAAGAAGATCCTGATCTATGGTAACTGAACCAACATACTCAAGATTGGCTTCTGTTACTACAGCACGATGAATTTTGCCGTGCATCATGGTATAAATCATGATCACTCCAGGATAATGTTATCAATAAGTCTGGTGGTGCCAAAGCGAACTGCTACAGCAAGAAGTGAAGGAGCTTTAATTTCATCTTCAAGTTCATAAAGACCAGGAAGACCATAGCATTCCACATATTCAATGTCTGCCATCTTTTCTGAACTGATGGTATCAGTTACAAGCTTGATAATTCCACTCTTTGAATGCTGACCTGATTTGAAAGCTTCTAATGCCTGTTGCATGGCCTTTGAGAGAATTACAGCTGCACTTTTTTCGTCTTCTGACAGATAGGTATTACGTGAACTGCGGGCAAGCCCTGATTCCTCGCGGACAATAGGAATGATCCTAAGCTCTAGGTCAAAGAACAGATCCTTTACCATACGGCGTAGAACCTCTACCTGCTGGGCATCTTTTTGACCGAAGTATGCCCTGTCAGGATTTACAATGTGGAAGAGCTTAGAAACAACGGTAGTAACACCCCTAAAGTGGATTGGTCTTGTTCTGCCGCATAAAACCTTGGTGATGTTGCCTGTGACTTCAACCCATGTCATATCCTCACTTGGATACATTTCCTTTGGGCTTGGAGCAAATACAAAGGTTCCTCCTGCCTTATCAACAACCTCAAGATCACTTTCTAAGGTGCGTGGATAAGCATCAAAGTCTTCGTTTGGACCGAACTGGGTAGGGTTTACGAATACACTAACAACTGTAATGTCATTCTCTTTGGCACTGTTTGCTATCAGAGTTGCGTGTCCCTGATGCAGAGCTCCCATTGTAGGAACGAGACCTACGCTTTTGCCCTGAGCCTTTAAAGGCTTGAGCAGTGCTCTTAATTCTGCAACCGTGTGAACACACTGTACCATATGCTGACCTTCTTGAGATGTGTGATAAAAATCATAATACGGCATAATTCTACTACAAAATGCTTCAATTATGATAATTCTCAGTTGATCGTTTTAGATTGTTGTGCAAAGAAAATTATTTCTTTTTCTCAAAACTCTCGTCGAACGTTCTGATATCGTTGAATTTTTTGAACTGAGCGCGAATAATTTCTCTCTCAGAGCTCGGACAGATATGCAGTGCATCAGTTAAATATGTATTGGCCTTATTGAAGTTTCCTTTCAGAACCATCTCCCATGCGGAGGTTTGGAATCCCTTGCAGCGGTCTTTTTTCTGCATGAATGCTTTTACCAGAAGCTCTGTTGCTAGAACATGCTTTGGATATTTTCTTAGGAATTTTTTCAAAATTGGGATACATTTATCGGCTTTTTTCCCTTCAATGCAGGCATTTGCGAGATTTAAAACAATCACCTCATCCTCAGGACGTTCCTGATAGTACTTTTCAAGGCGTGAAATAGCTCTGTCTATATTTCCCTGTCCTATGTCTATATCTGTCAGCGCATCAAGTATAAAGTCGTTGTGCGCAAGCTCTGGCATTTTTTCAATCCATTCTGAAGCCGCACTGTAATTTCCACTATCAAGTTCTATAAGGGCTAGGGCATATTTCTTGTATACTGGGTTTACAGTTTTGGAGTCTAAAAGTCTCTGTTTGAGATTTTTCAGATCAAGACCCATGTATCTGACGTCTACGCGGGCCTTTGCCAGCATATAATTAGGATTCTTGCTGTCACTTCTTTTTGGAAAATTTTTTGCTCGGTTATAAGCTTCTGCAACTCGGATTTCAGATAAAGGGTGATCAATAAGCAGGGTAAATGCTGAATTGATGTTGCCTTGCATGGAGAACATCTTTCTGAAAAGATCTGCCATTGCAAGCGGGTTGAAACCAGCGTTGTAGAGCACATTGATACCGATTCTGTCAGCCTCGTATTCATTGTCACGGGTGTAGTTGATATTAGACTGAATCATAAGACCCGTAGTAGAGGAAAGAGCTGCGGCACCAACAGTAGGATTGATGATAGCAAGAACAAGAGAACCAATGAGGCTTGAAATATTGATTGCCTGCTTTTCTGACTGGTTTTCAATCATTCTGGCGATATGTCTCTGGGTGATATGAGATATTTCGTGAGCCAGTACAGAAGCGAACTCATCTTCGGTTTTGGTGTAATGGAAAAGGCCTGCGTTAACCTGAACTTTTCCTCCTAAAAAGGCTGAGGCGTTCAATGTCTTATCTGCTGATAAAAAAAACTCATATGGAAAATATACATTTTCAGCAGCCCTAATCAGTTTGCCTCCTACAGTACTTATGTATTCTGTCATTACAGGATCTCGTGCGACAATACCTGCACCATTTGCTTTGCGCATGAAATATTCGCCGTAGTTTTTTTCAGCCTGCACTGTCATGCCTCGTACACCGGCTGTACCCATCTCAGGGATTACGATATCGTCAGCTACTGCTACCGACGCAAAAGATAGAAGGATAACTCCAAGAATATTTTTTATGTTATGTCTGATCATATAAGTCCTCATAAAACGATTGTACTCTAAATTGGTATCTGATTTGTATTTTTGGACCTGTTTGTTACGGCTTTTTATCAGTTAGAGATCTTTATCCTTTTTTCTTAAATCTCATAAACCATTAAGTATTGGATTTGTGATAATGTATAAGTGAAACTATAGATATCATCATAAGTTATATAATCTTATGTATGAGGATATGCTGTCTTTGGTGGTTTAAATGATCAGTCTGTTTAAAAACTGGTATCAGAGAAACTTTTCAGTTCCGGGAACTGTAGAGTTCGCACTGGTTCTGATAGTCTCCTTCCTTGTGGTTTATTACTTGATGTGGCTGGTAGGACCGCTTGTTGTCGCTTTATGTATAGCCTACTGCCTTGACTGGATAGTCCGCTTTCTTACTGACAGGTGCCATTTTTCAAGAACATTGGCAGCAGCTGTTACTGTAACTGCCTTTGTAGGTGTTTTCATAGGTATCATGGTATTTTTTGCACCTAAGATCCTGCAGCAGGGAAGCCAGTTTTATCATAATCTGCAGATCATCAGTGCTCAGACAGTAAAAGCTGACAGTGGTGAGGATTTTGACGGAACCATTGCGTCCAAGATAACCGAGATGGTCGCAAAACTTCCAGATCCTATTCCATCGATGATAGATGAGTCACAGGTAAAGGAACTGGTTTCTGTATCAAGATCCACACTCTTTGCATCTGCAACCAAAATTATCAAGACCCAGATCATGCCTTCGGTAGTCAATGTCATGTCTTGGCTGATGTATTTTATTATTGTGCCGATTTTCACTTTTCTGATGCTTGCAAATAAACCTCTGCTACTAGGACGTTTCCGAGATTTTATTCTGCCACACAACAGAGAGGTGATTCATGTCTTCTGGCCAAAGTTAAACGGTCAGATTGAAGGCTACATCAGAGGAAAGTTAATTCACATCACCATTATTACAATCGTTAATACCACAGCTTTCATGATCCTGGGGCTCAATTATGCCTTCCTTTTAGGAGTAGGTGTTGGTCTTTCTGTTGTGATTCCGTATGTTGGTGCTGTTATCATCACTATTCCTGTAGTGCTTGTTTCCGTATTTCAGTTTGGTTTTTCTTCAATGCTTATCTGGGTATGTGTGGTGTATCTTGTTATTCAGATCCTAGATGGTAATGTTTTAACTCCAATGTTGTTTTCAAAGGCAATGAATCTTGATGCCTTCTCAATTCTTGCTGCCATCTTTATTTTCGGTGGGTTATGGGGATTTTGGGGAGTGTTCTTTTCTATTCCGCTTGCAACCTTCATAAGAACTCTTATAGTAAACTGGCCGACAACGGACAAAGCCATAACGGTTCTTCCAAAAAGTAAGTAGCTTTACATTAAGGATTAAAATGATTTCAAAGGATGAGTTATCAGTTTTATTTGACAGACTGTTTCCTGTAAGCCGAAGTATCCTCGGATCCGGATACAGAAAATCACTGAAGATTCTTGAGGAATTTATTCCTTTTAATGAACTTGTATACCAGTCTGGACAGAAAGTTCTAAATTGGGTAGTTCCAAAAGAATGGGTAATCAAGGAAGGATGGATTAAAAATCTTTCTGATGGCAGGGAAATCATCAATTACAGGAATAACAATCTGCATATAGTCAATTACAGTACTCCTGTAAACCAGATCCTTTCATTGGAAGATTTAAAAAAGCATACTTATGTATCAGAGTCGGATCATTCTGCCATTCCGTATGTTATTTCATATTACAAGGAACGTTGGGGCTTTTCCATGAGCAAGGATATGCTTGATGAGCTTCAGGAAGGCTCTTATCATGCATATATTGATTCGGATTTTGTTGAAGGAAAACTTGTTGTAGGAGAAACTGTATTATCAGGAAGAAGTAAAAAGGAAATACTGATAACCTCCTATCTCTGCCACCCATCAATGGCAAATAATGAACTGAGTGGACCTCTTACCATGGTTCTTCTTTATGACCGAATTAAAGCGTGGAAGGACAGAAAGTATACATACAGATTTGTCATAAATCCTGAGACTATAGGTAGTATTTCCTATCTGAGTGACCACGGTGCATATTTGAAAGAAAACGTCTTTGCAGGCATTGTGCTGACATGTCTTGGGGGAAAACAATCACTTAGATGGAAAAAATCGAAGAGAGGAAATTCTCCTTTGGATTTATTCATTGATTCTCTTAGTGAAAAATCCGAAAGCAGGGCATATAGAATAATGGATTTTGATCCTAGTGAAGGTTCTGATGAAAGGCAGTACTGCTCAGCTGGCTTTGATCTTCCTGTAGGTCAGATGGCAAGACTCGTTTACGGTTCATACAAGGAATACCATACCTCAAATGACAGTAAGGAGCTGATGGGGTAGACAATCTGATTGATTCGTGTGATCAGATTGAAAATTTATTAAATAAATTTGAACAGGAAAAGTTTTATCTAAACAAGAAGCCTTATGGTGAAATAAAACTTAGCAATTATGATTTGTATCCTTCAGTAAACAGTGATGGAAACAGATTTATTGAAAAAAGCCATGATCCTGATTTGGTTCGTATTGTAATGACAATACTGTCATATTCAGATGGCAGTCATTCTCTGTCTTACATAGCCAAAAAGATGAACATTTCAATTGAAAGAATAACAGCAGTTGCCACTTTATTAGAGCACCTGAAATTAGTAGAGGAATTTTTGTAATGCCTAGCAAAATAGTTTTTATGTGTGGTTCACATAGCCGTCATTTATATGTTGCCAATAAACTTTTTGCCGCCAACCGTCTTGAAGCGTTAGTGATTGAAGAACGAGAAGATTTTGTTCCTCTGCCAAATCCCCAGTGGGACAAACATTATCAGGAATTGTTTATCCATCATTTTAATGAGCGTTCAATTGCAGAAAAGCACTATTTCGGTGATAGCGATAAATCAATACCAGATGTTCCTGTATTAAGAGTTTCAAAAGATAATCTAAATTCATCTGAAACCATCTGTTTTTTAAAGAAGTTTACAGGAAATTTTCTGATTTCATATGGTGTTCATAAAATTTCAGAGGGCATTATTTCTCTTTTCAAAGATATGTCTTTCAATATTCATGGAGGACTGTCTCCATGGTATCGTGGCTGCATAACCCTGTTCTGGCCATTTTATTTTCTTAAACCAAATTATGCGGGCATGACAATTCACAGACTGAGCAATAAGTTGGATGGGGGAGACATTTTACATCATTCACTTCCAAATCTTGAGTATGGAGATACAATGCATGGTGTAGCTTGTAAAGCAGTTCAAGCAGTGGCAAATGATTTGTGTCGCATATTAGAGAAGTTTGATTCAGGTTCGCAGATTGTATGCCATAAACAGAAAAATTCAGGAAAGCTCTTTATTTCAGAAGACTGGGCCCCTCAGCATCTGGAGCTTATCTACGATGTTTATAAGGACAGAATTGTTGATAAGTTTCTTGATGGAGAATTTATCAGGACCAACCCAGAGATTGTTGATTTTTTTAATGTTTAATTTTCAATATAGCAATCGAACAGTAAACAATGAGTCACGCATGGTGTTTTGAAAACAGACTGTAATGGTTCTGAGATGGTAGAATTCCATTTCTTCATGGATTAAGTGATGAGATTACGAATCTTGAAAATTTGTAATCAAAAAAAGATCTGGTTCTGCATTATTATTTCAGATGCCTAAATCTCAGATTAAGTATTTCTTGATGACCATATGATCTTAATAAACAGAATGAATTAGCTAGTATCTACAGAACTATAGACGAACTGAAGAACAATCTCTTCAATAACTTGAGAAACAGAAAGAAATTGCCAATAAGTACTGACAGATAGATGAAATCAAAGTTGTTCATGGTGATTAAAACTACATAAAATCTCTCCAATACGTTGACAGAATATAATAAACTCCATCTTTCGGAATGAATGAAATTTGTTATCCCTTTAAAAGGGTTGGAGGATTTTGTATTTGCTATGTTTCTTAATGTCGTAACTTTTTGTTATTGTTACATTTTACGAACGAGTGAATATCTTTTAGAAAAAAATAATTGCGTTGCAGATTGTTCTCAACATAGCTAGCTGATTTTGGGGCGGATCTAATGGCTATGTCTTGGATCAGACAAAAGCACGGATGTATTAGGATCTGTTTTGCGGATCAGTTATGCTTTTATATACCGATCCGCAGATATGATTATAGATAAAGAAGACTTCTTAAGAACGAGCTGTTTCTGTCGCACCCAGGGCGGTAAATCCTCTTATTGCACCTTCAACAGCAAGAGCTGCAAATGCAACTATAAGACCAGTACCTACATCGTTTAAGGTTAAATCCCAGAAGTTCTTGCCGATAAGAACATCATAGGTACAGTTCAATGCCCAGATACCTGCTGCGGTAACATACATGATGAAGAGTCTTAAAGCTGAAACTGATTTGTACTCAGCATAAGCCCATAAAGCAAACACAGCACAGAATGATGAAATAATTAAGCACATTTTAACGCCCTCCGAAAGTGGCAAAAGGTGAATATGTTCGGCTTAGTTATATTGTAATATGCCTTTACTCTGCTAAAAAAAACATGATTCTTGTATAAAAACCATAAGTATTTTCATCTTTATTAAATTTTGAAGATGAACTCCTATAGTTATACTACCACATAAAATGTGATAAATATCACGTTTTTACTCTGATAATATCGAACTTTTTACTTTGTATCCAAAAATCAAAAAGATAAAATTATAAAAATTCTGTTATCACAGTATCTGAGTATTGTTAAGTTATATGCTGATTATTGTTATGCTTTTGCAGTCTGTGGTGACAGTTTCTCAATTACGAAGGCAGCAAACACTCCTGAAACTACTATGGTTAAACCAAGTAGAGTGTCATCTAGGCTTAAATCAAAGAATCCTTCGCCTTCAGATGCAGCAAATAAACAATCAACGATCCACATCAAAGATGCGCTTCCAAACATTACAGACATTGCATGAAGCATTAGTGTCATGTGTTTTCTGTAAAGAAAATAACTAATAAAAAAAGCTACTGTACAAATGATTAGACACATAATCCCTTCCTAAGCTTTTACTGATCTTCTTTTTACAAGTCCTGGCAGAATACATGCCACAAACCAGAATGTAGTGATCACAACATCCATGGTTAATCCTACAGTCATAATCTCATGCAGCATTTCATTAAAATCATCAGGATTGGATGCTGCTGTCAGAAACGGATAGTAAGGTACAATTTCACCATGCCATACATGCTCAATAAGAAGTAGGAATGAACCGCCTAAAAGTAACTTGACTAAAAAAAACAGTTTACTTGCTAAATCGCGAATTCCGTTGTTATTTGAGTGGTCTATAGTCTTTTTTACACCATAAACTATTAAAGCTTCTGCTACGCATGCAGTAAAACAAGCCATGAATCCTCCATAGATTTTTATCTTTGACTTAAAGCTAAGACTAGCAGAGAAAACAATGTTCTGATTATTTTGCTCATATATGGTGAGTAAATGTTCTATATAGTGCAAGAATGGTCAAATTTAATGCAGAATAACTGCGCCAAGAGGCGCAGTCGATGTTTAGTACATCAGGGTGTAGAGTTTTCTGCGGTATTCTTTCTGCAGAGGATCTCCTGACATGGTGTTCAGAAGATCAAGGAAGGTCTTTTTGATGTCTGCATTTCCAAGATCAGTTTTTAAAATATCAAAAAGTATCTCAAGAGCCTGAGCCTTTTTACCAGCTTCTCCTAAAGCAGCGCAGTATGCTATCACTACTTCCTGATCTTTTGGATTCTCAAGATACTTTTTTTCAAGTTCTTTAAGTTCTGGACTGTCTGCTGCCTGTTCAGCAAGATCAAGAGCTGATACAAGATCTTTAAAATCCTGTCGAGACTGTTCTTCACGACCTGGATTATCCAGAAGCTCATGAGCCTTTACGAAGTCTTTGTTTTTGATTGCAAGTTCAGCATAAGCTGCCTTGATATCAAGGTTCTTTTCATCCTTTTCAAATGCAAGTCTTGCTTTGGCCATAGCCTCTGAGAATTTCTGCTCTGCTACAAGCTCTCTCGCCTCAGAAATAAGTAAATCAGCCTCTGACGGCATGAACTTACTCATTGTTTCCTGTAATTTTTCAATGATCTCATCACCCTGCAAAGCTGCAGCAGGCCTTCCGTTTTTCATAACCACAATTGCAGGAACACTCTGAAGTCCAAGCTGCATCGCAACAGCCTGTGATACCTGCTCCTGGACATCAGCTTCAACTAAAGAAACATATTTGTTGCCATCAGATATGGCAGTTCTTACAGCTTTTGTAGCAGCTTCACATTCAGGGGCATTCATGTAGAAATACACGAATACCGCTTTGGTCATGGACGCATCAACTATTACTTCTTTAACATTCTGTTCTGTTAACTGCATTTTTTATCCTCTAGCCGTGGAAACGGTTTATATCACTAATAGCACGGATCAGGGTTTCCAGATTTGGCTTTATGTCAGTCCTCTTTCCTTCGTCATCGATATAGGCTCTGCCATTTGAACGATATACCCTTACAGCGTCTTTTGAGATGACAAGCAGTGAATTTCCACTGCTAGAAATAATGTAATCTCTGTTGTCACCACTGCGCAGACTATTTCCTATGCTGTATTTAACACATGGGGTCGTTACCCCTAAAATTTCAATAGCAAAAGTAGGAACTAAATCAAAATGAGTAGTTAAAATATTTTCTGCAACCCCTTTTAGAGTGTTGTCAGGCCACATTGCAATGAAAGGCACGTGCTGTCTTGAGCGCGAATAAACAGAATTCTGACTTCCAACTGCAGTGTTGCCAAGTGATGATGTAATAATCACCAGAGTGTTTTTTAGAAGATCCTTCTGCTGCAGGTATTCAATTAGAGATGCGATCTGATCATCAAGAGCTTTTAATTTTCTGTTGTAGGTCAGAGGATTGAATTCACCTACGAGATTGTCAGAATTGATAGTTACAACAAAGTTTTGTTCAGAATGGATCTTGTTTAAAAACTCTTTTGCTCTGGTAAATGATTGAGCGTCATCCTTTGATGCAATGATCTTGTCTATATTGAGGCCGAATTTTGTAGCGTCATTTGTCAGCTGTTGCTGTGTTGCTGAACTGGTAAACACTCTGAACAGATACTCACTATGCAGAAGCAAGCTAAGATTTACAGGCTCCACATCCTTTCTCTCGAATTCATCACGATAGAATACAGGCAGACCATAGGTGCCAGCGAACATGTTGTCCCTTAAAGTCTGGTATGGCAAGTAATGGTTTTCGTAGCTTGTGTTTTCCCTCTTTAGATTCATTAGTGCAGGTGTATTTTTATCACTTAGATCAGCATAAGACATACCATTGATAAAAATGGTGATGATGTTCTTCTTGCTGTTTAATGGAATGGTCTGGATCTTCTCTAACGGATAGTTAATTTTGAATTCTGATGCATCCTCAATTTTTGAAGCGTCAAGAATACCGTGATTGCTTAGGAAGGTTCTTGCAGTCATTGGATAGTGAGCTGGGAAAACAGAGCGCAGCGAGGTTATTTTCTCGTAATGATAGGCATCAGCCCAGATATAGATACCGTGGGAAATGATAAAGGAGCAGACAACTACTATAAGGGTAATCATTGGGAAGAAATTGTGTCTTAAACTTCTTCTGTAGATCTCTTTTGTAGCTAGTCTTGCAAACAAAACCTCAATACCGATTACTATCGGCAATGCGATTATCATGAAGTTGAAATTAAGTCCGGTATTGAAATCCAGATCTCTTAGCATTAAAGATATCACCATCCATGATAGGTGTACTTTAATAGATAAAAAGAGTTTTACGTCGACTAGAAGAATTGTAAAAAGAATTACCGCTATTATTACTGAAATTAGACGGTAAAGCTTGAAGTTACCAATAAATGACAATGGAAAAAATAGAATGAGAAAAGCCAAGAAACACAGAAAACTCATCTGTCCAAGCCATGTAAGGAGCATATACATGAATGATACAAAAGATGTTGTAGCTGGAGCCCCATACAGGTAGGCAAAACCTATGAATATTGCCAGAAAACAGTTTAAAAATATGAAATGATGTCCCCAGATGGAGGAGCGGACAATCTGTTCTTTAAATAATGGATTTTTGGTATTGCTGTCCATATGCTGTGCCTTACATTGCTTGATCCTTTTAATTCTAGCATGTAAAAATCAAAAAAGTTTATCTGGATTTGGAATTAAGAATCAACAAAAAAGGCCTTGTTGTCTAACTAAGGCCTTTTGCTATTAGCTGTGGTTGAATCGCTTAATCATATCAACCACATCATCCGTTTCATCCTTGAGAACCATCATGTCGTTCTCTGCTCTTGTTGTGATGTCAATACTGTCATCAGTGATTCCAAACAGGGATTCAACCTGATTTGCCACCTCTTTGGCGGTCTCACTTTGTCTGTTGATGGCTTCAAGCATGGAATCGGCATTCTGTTTGATAATTGAGATTGCCTCAACGACTTTTTCGACATTGTCATTGTTCCTACCAACTTCAACCACACCGTTTTGAGCTGCAAGAAGCCCCTGCTCAGCCATAGCTGTTGCAGATGCTGCATTTTCCTTGAAATCGTCAATCAGATCATGGATGTTCTGGGTAGATTTGTGAGTACTTAAAGAAAGCGCTCTAACTTCATCTGCCACTACAGCAAATCCTTTTCCTGCCTCACCAGCTCTTGCTGCTTCTATGGATGCATTAAGCGCTAGCAGGTTGGTCTGTTCTGATACCTTGTCAATAAGCTCAGATGCCTGAGAAATTTCTTCAACTTTAGATGACAGATTCTCAATTGATTCAGCAATGTTCTTTACCTGATTATCTAGAGTCTTGATTGCATCTAATGTTCTTTCAGAGATCTCCTTGCCACTCTGCATCAGAACAGAGGTTTTGTCAGATGAGTCAGTGGTTTCCTGAACACTGCTTTGGATTTCGTTCATCATATTGATCATGGAGTGGGCCACATTCTGCATACTTCTTGCGACATGCTTAGCCTGTCTTGATTTGCTTTGCATCTCATGATTGCTTTCTGTGGCATTATTGAGATTTTTGTTGGCAATGTCACCTAATCTTGCAGAGGCTTCCTGTACACGGGTGAGTACTGTATCCACATACTTGTCGCGACATTTGATGGCAAATGCAGCCTTTTCAATTTCAAGCTCGCGACCTTCAGAGTATACAGAAAGGGAAACAGGATCTGTCTGCATTGCTCTTTTGTCTGAAAGCTTGTAGATAAAATGATTCCTTTTTGAAAGAGCACTGAAGAAAGTTAAAGCTGAAGCTAAACCAGCTATAAGCACTGAGAGAAGACTTGGAGCATAGAGCGCATAACCAAAGAGCAGCAGACTGCCAATGGTGTAGTAGATTTCATAGTTGTTAAATGCCGATGCAGTGATTTTCTTGCCTGCATTTATATCA
Organism: Succinivibrio sp.; assembly: GCA_051885305.1. GTDB lineage: Bacteria > Pseudomonadota > Gammaproteobacteria > Enterobacterales > Succinivibrionaceae > Succinivibrio. Next base: position 55,518 of record JBJEWY010000100.1, read on the forward strand.
GCATAAATTGCTGTTGCGTTGGCAATTTCTCTTTCAGTGGCTCTGGTTCTTACAGATTCATAACCAATAATTTTGCCATTGTGGGTGATAGGGATAATAAACGCGTTAACCCAGTAGTAGGCTCCTTCCTTGGTTCGGTTTTTGACAATGCCCATGAAAGGTTTTCCCTGTTTCAAGGTATCCCACATCAGTTTGAAAATCTGAGGGGGCATATCAGGATGTCTGATGATGTTATGAGGCTGACCAATCAGCTCTTCACGTGAGAATCCGCACATGTCGACAAATGTTTGATTTACATCGACAATAATACCTCTTGGATCAGTTACTGAGATGATCTTTGCATCAGGAGTATCAGGAAACTTTATTTCCTTATCTATAACAGGCTGATTATTTCTCATTTTTAAATCCCAAAATTCAATTTATTATTATTCAGAGGGTACCATTCTTAATTATGGTACGAAAAAACGAAATATTCTTAATATGTTAAAAAACCGTAACGATAAGGTTTTCAAGTAGTGATATTCATCAAAAAAATTTATGGAATTTTCAGGAGTTTTCAATGAGGTGAGAAAAGATGAATGAGAAAAAAGAAAAAATTTTACAGAGATTATATTTAAAAACATGAAAAACGCATTAACGATTTTATCTTAAATTTAATATGTTGAATTTCAGTAAGTTATAAATGGTATTGTATAGTATATTATTGCCTAATAGCATTTTATGCACCAGAATAATGGGGATATAAAAATCATCGCTGATAATTACTGCAAAATCGAGGAGGATTTATGCAGAACAAATCAGCAGCTCTGCCTATCATGGTAAGTAATTACTCAAAACTGTTTGGTGTATCAGTCAGAATGCAGGGAACACAGGCCTATACCAACGGCTCTGTAATCACTATTCCAAGAGTTGATGTCAATGATCCTGTAAAATCAAGACTTGCTTATGGATATCTTGCTCATGAGGCATCTCATGTCCGTTACACAGACTTTTCTATTGTGAACAGAAAAGATGTCTGTGGTGATTATATGCGATTCTCTTTATTTAATATTCTTGAAGACTGCAGGATTGAAAAGTTAATTGCAAGGGAATTTATCGGAGTTTTTGAGAATCTGAATTTATTGAATGAGTATTATGAGGCTGATTGGGAAAAGTTAAGAAAAAACACAAGATCCGTAAACTTAATCAACACATTATATGCATTTATCCAATGTTATTCTCAGTCATATTGTCAGGGATTTGAATCGGCAAAAAAGCGAGCTCCCTGGTTATATTTCCATTTAAGAAAAAGAATGCGTCCAAAAGATCTTAATGCAATTGCAAAACTGTGCAGAAAAATTAACGACGCTGACTCTACAAAAGCAGCCCTAGATATAACAGACAGCATAATTGATATTATTTCATCAAAAGAATTTGAGTTTAAAGATGACAAATGCAGGCGTACCCATAAAGATGAGGATATGCTGACCTCCCAAAAACAGCAGGATGCCTATAAGGCTCTTATTGATAGCAGAGGGATCCCGGAAACTTCAGAACAGAAACGTCTGATGCTAGAGATTGCCAAATCAAAGGCCTATACCAACAGTGATCCTGGTCTTGCAACTCCAAACCGTCAGGCATCAGATATTATCGAGGAGAATTTGGATGTAGTTGCAAGTTCATCAAGAGAAGATTTAGGCGTATTCAAGGAGTGTACCTGCTCATTAGGAGATCCTGACTTTATCAGGACACTCAAAGATACCTGGCCTATTCGAAATACTCTGCAGAGGAAAGTGCGAAGTTATGTTGAATGTTATGGTATGTCCACAGTGTCAGGAGTGAAACTTGATCCATTGAAAGTTCAAAAAATAAGAACAGGGGAAGTTAATATCTTCAAAGACAGGATAGATTTTGAGGATTTTTCCACTTCAATTCATATTTTAGTAGACGTTTCAAGTTCAATGTTAAGCACTGACGGTCGTGATAACAGCAGAGCGCATGAAGCCTGCAGAGTTGCTCTGATGCTTGCGCTATCCCTTGAGGGAGTGGACGGTATTAAATCCATGGTCACATTTTTCCCTGGAGTTTCATCAGAATTTGAAATAGCCCTAAGATCAAATGAGAGAGCCACAGCAGTAGCTTCAAGATTTGACCAGAAACCAAGAGGCTCTACCCCACTTGCTCAGGCAATGTGGTATGCCTTAAGCCAGGTGAGTGAGCTTGAGTGCAACCGAAATATTATTCTTGTGATTACAGACGGCATGCCAGACAGCAAGGAGCAGGCTGACAGATGTATTGAATTTGCAAGAGATAATAAAGTAGAGATCTATGGTATTTCAATTCGATCCGAGTGTATTAAGATGCTTCTTGAAAATGCAAAAGTTATAGAAAGCGCTGATGAATTAGAAAAAAATGCTTTCAGTATTTGTTGCAGCCTGTTTGACACAACAGGATCTGTCAGATCGCCTCATGCAACAGGTGATATACAAAAAGAAGAATCTAAAAAAAGAAATAAAGACTTGGTCTCATAGCCTTTAAAATCAATATACACTCATTATTTCCTCTTAAAAATGCTAGAATATGCACGATTTTTGAGAGGATTATCAATTGTTACGCAGTGATTTTAATTTTGACCTTCCAGAGGAACTGATCGCCGTTTATCCAAGTGAAAAACGCACAGGATGCAGAATGCTGTGTCTTGATGGCGAGAGCGGTACCTTTTGTGATCAGCACTTTTATGATCTGAAAAATTATCTAAAACCAGGTGATCTTTTAGTATTCAATGACACCAAGGTTATACCTGCAAGAATGTACGGTAAAAAGGATTCTGGCGGTGCTCTTGAGTTTTTAATTGAACGACTGTTATCTGACACATCAGCTCTTACTCACCTTAAAGCCAGCAAGGCTCCAAAAGAAGGAGCACTTCTGCACATTGACGGGGGATACGATGTTGTTGTCAAAGGTCGCCAGGGAGAACTGTTTGAGATTGAAACTGTAGGCGGTACCTCTTTACTTGATATCCTTGATAAAGTTGGACATATTCCTCTTCCTCCATATATTGACAGACCTGATGAGTCTTTAGACAGAGAACGCTATCAGACTGTTTATTCAAAAGTTCCTGGCGCGGTTGCAGCACCTACAGCAGGGTTGCACTTTGATGAGGAACAGATAAACTCGCTTAAGGAGATGGGAGTAAATACAGCATTTGTTACCCTGCACGTGGGAGCAGGTACCTTCCAGCCTGTTCGTGAAGATGACATCAAGAATCATCATATGCACAAGGAGTTTGTGCATCTTTCAAAGGAAGTTTCTGATCTTGTGATTAAAACTCATAAGGAAGGTCACAGGGTGATTGCAGTTGGTACAACTGCCGTACGATCACTTGAAAGTGCCGCAGCTTATGCCAAAAGCATAGGCTCAGACGATGAAATCGTCCCCTTTTCAAATGATACTTCAATCTTTATTTTCCCTGGATACAGCTATCAAGTGGTTGACTGCCTTATTACCAATTTTCATCTTCCAGAATCAACACTTATCATGCTTGTAAGTGCATTTGCAGGTTACAGTGTAACCCTAAACGCCTATAGACATGCAGTAGAAGAGAAATACAAGTTCTTCAGCTACGGTGATTGCATGTTTATCACCAAAAATTCTAAAGCGCAGAATGATCTGCCACCATCAGCATAGGCAGGATAGACATGAAATTTGAAATTAAAAAACGCTGTGGCAAAGCCAGAACTGGTCAGATGGTATTTGATCGCGGAGTGGTAAGAACACCTGCCTTTATGCCGGTTGGCACATTAGGTACTGTTAAAGCGGTACGTCCTGAGAATGTAAAAGAGGTCGGTGCTGATATCCTTCTTGGTAACACATTCCATTTATGGTTAAGACCAGGAACAGAGGTGATCAAGGCTCATGGTGATCTGCACGATTTCATGAACTGGCATGGTCCTATTCTGACTGACTCTGGTGGTTTTCAGGTATTTTCTCTGTCAGATATAAGAAAAGTTACAGAAGAGGGTGTTCATTTCAAAAATCCTATAAATGGAGCCAAGCTCTTTTTATCTCCTGAAGTATCAATGCAGATCCAGTATGATTTAGGCTCTGACATTGTAATGCAGTTTGACGAATGTATAGGTCTTCCTGCAACAAGGGAGGAAATGGCCAGAGCAATGAGACTGTCACTGCGTTGGGCTAAACGCTCTAAAGATGAATTTAACCGTCTTGGCAATAAAAACGCTCTATTCGGTATTATTCAGGGCGGATCAGATGAAGCTTTAAGAGAAGAATCTCTAGAGGGGCTTACAAAAATTGGTTTTGATGGTTATGCCATAGGTGGTCTTGCTGTTGGTGAACCTAAGCCAGTGATGTATAAGGCGTTGCATCACATAGCTCCTCTGATGCCAGAGGATCATCCTCGTTATCTAATGGGCGTTGGTACTCCAATGGACATACTTCAAGCTGTTTTAAATGGTGTTGACATGTTCGATTGCGTGATGCCGTCAAGAAATGCCAGAAATGCTCATCTGTTTACTTCAGAGGGCGTGGTAAGACTTAGAAACAGTAAGTATGCAACTGATACAGGACCATTGGATCCTAACTGTGACTGCTATACCTGCAGAAACTATTCAAGAGCTTATCTGCATCACTTAGACAAGTGTCATGAGGTATTAGGTGCACATCTTAATACCATTCATAATCTGCACTTCTATGAGCATTTTATGGCTGATATCAGAAAGGCTATTGAAGAGGATAGACTAGAGCAGTTTGCAGAGGATTTCTACAAGATCTGGGGGTACCCAGAGAAAATAGAGTTATAGATGTCACATCTCAGAGTTGACAACGTGCTATGGAGATTGCGCATTCTATACGTTATAATCGGGTGTTCAGATGTTAGAACTTAAAAGAGATTTGACACTGCAAGTTTTCTGATATTTTTTCTCAACTTTTAGTATAGGAATCAAATAATGAGTATTATTTCTGTTGCCAATGCTGCTGAGGGTGCTGCTCCAGCTGCTCAGGGCGGTGATATGTCAATGATTATCGTACTGACAATCTGTATGATTGCAGTATACTTCTTCTTCATGCGTCCAAACTCAAAGAAGCGCAAGGAGATGCAGAAGCTTTTAGATAATCTTGCTGTTGGTGATGAGGTTTTAACCAATGGTGGTATCGCAGGCCGTATCGTAAAACTTCCTGATAACAAGGAATATGTTTTAATGTCTGTATCAAGCGGCATTGTAATGCAGATTAAGCGCAACTACGTCGTAGCAGTTCTTCCTAAAGGAACTCTCGAAGCTGTATCTGTAGACAAGTCAGCTTCTGCTAAAAAATAATTTCAGTAAACAAGATAATAAAGCTGCCTACAGGCAGCTTTAATTTAAAGGGTGAATAACAGTGCTTAACAAGTTCCCTCTGTGGAAAAACATCATGGTATTTCTGGTTATTGCCGTGGGTTTCTTCTACGCACTTCCAAATCTGTATGGTGAGGATCCTGCAGTGCAGGTTACCGGCAGTCACGGTACTGAACTTGATCAGAAAACCGTAGACAGCATTAAATCTGTCCTAGACAGCAAAGGTATTGAAGGTAATTATGAGTTCACAGACAACCAGCTGTTGATTCGTTTTGCTGATACCGACAGTCAGCTTACAGCAAAGCAGATTGTTGCTGACAGTCTTAATGAAAACTATGTCGTAGCATTGAATCTTGCTCCTGCAACCCCAGAGTGGATGCGCAAACTTGGTATGCACCCATTGAAGCTCGGTCTTGACTTACGTGGCGGTGTTCACTTCTTAATGGAAGTGGATATGGAAGAGGCCATGAAAAAGATCAGAAACCAGCTCACCCAGGATTTCAGAACTGAACTTAGAACCAACAACATCCGTCTTACTGGTGTTAAGGCAGAAAATGACTATGTTCAAGTTGAGTTCAAGGATGAGGCTGTTCGTGATGAGGCTGTAAAGCTTCTTTCAGAGCGCCACAAGGATTTCCAGGTAGTACCTCTTGAGATAGGTGACAAATATTATGTTCGCGCCACCATGACTCCAGCAAAACTCTCAGAGGTTAGAACCAACGCAGTTGATCAGAACATCAACATCATTCGTAACCGTGTAAATGAACTTGGCGTATCAGAGCCTTTAGTACAGCGACAGGGCGCAGACAGACTTGTTGTTGAGCTTCCAGGCGTTCAGGATACAGCAAGAGCAAAAGAGATCCTAGGTGCAACTGCAACTTTAGAGTTCAGACTTGTTGATTCATCTGCTGATGCTGTAGCTGCAGCCGCAGGCCACGTTCCTGCAGGAGATGAGGTTATCTATGATGCCAAGGGTTACCCTGTTGTAGTTCAAAAGCAGGTGGTACTGACCGGTGACCACATTGTCGATGCAAGCTCATCAGCCGATGAGAATGGCAGACCACAGGTTAATATCAGTCTTGATTCCCGCGGCGGTACTATTATGTCCAACTTCACCAAGGACAATATCGGTAAGCCAATGGGTACTAACTTCATTGAATTCGTAGTTGTTCCATCATCAGATCCTAATGCCCCTAAGCCAGGTGAGCCAGGATACAAGCCTAAGTTCAAGAAAGTACAGCGTATGATTAACGTTGCAACCATTCAGTCTCGCTTAGGTTCAAGTTTCCGTATCACAGGTCTTGATTCACCAAAAGAAGCTCATAATCTTGCACTGCTGTTACGTGCCGGCGCTTTGATTGCCCCTATTCAGATCGTTGAAGAGCGTACCATAGGTCCATCACTTGGACAGCAAAACATTGACAATGGTCTTAACGCAATGCTCTATGGTCTGATTTTCCTTGTTGTTTTCATTGTGATTTACTACAAATCATTCGGCCTTATTGCAAATTTAGCCTTGCTGTTCAATTTGGTACTGCTTGTCGGTGTAATGTCCCTGATCCCGGGCGCAACCATGACACTGCCAGGTATTGCTGGTATTGTTCTGACATTAGGTATGGCCGTTGATGCCAACGTTCTTATCTATGAGAGAATCCGTGAAGAGTTGCGAAACGGCAGACCTGTTCAGACTGCTATTAACGAAGGTTATTCAAGAGCTTTTGTAACAATCGCCGACTCTAACATTACCTCATTTATTACTGCTCTGATCCTCTTTATGGTAGGTACAGGTGCAGTAAAGGGCTTTGCTCTGGTGCTGATGATTGGCCTTGCAAGCTCCATGTTTACAGCTGTTACTGCCTGCCGTGCAGTTGTTAATATCATCTACGGCGGACGCAACCTCAAGAAACTGAGCATTTAGGAGATAAGGAATGCTGCAATTTATTAAAGAAGGTACCGTCATACCGTTCATGAAGATCAAAGGACTTGTCGAAGTCCTCTGTCTTGCACTGGTTATCGGCTCTATCGTATCAATGTGTGTAAAGGGCCTTAACTGGGGGCTTGATTTTACCGGTGGTGTGGTTGTTGAGACCAGATTTACCGAGAATGTTGATTTAGAAGAAGTTAAAAAAGCTTATGCTGCAGAAGGTATTGTTGGCACTGCTCAGCACTTTGGTTCCCAGAAGGATGTGATGGTCAGAGTCGCTCCAAAGGAGGGGCTTGATCAGCAGAGTGTAAACACCAAGGTAATGGCCGCCTCAAGAACAATCGATCCTAATGTGCAGTTAAGCAGAAATGAATACGTAGGTCCTGCTGTTGGTGGAGAACTGGTAGAGAGCGGTATTATCGCCATCGTGGTTTCTCTGCTAGCTATCTTAATCTATATCGCCATGCGATTTGAGTGGAGAATGGCAACAGGTGCTGTAATATCACTTGCATATGACGTGATTGTAGTGTTAGGTGTCTTCTCTGTAATGCAGATTGAATATGATCTGACCGTTCTTGCTGCAGTGCTTACAGTAGTCGGTTACTCTCTCAACGATAAAATCGTGGTATTCGATCGTATCCGTGAGAACGCATCTGTTCTGCCAAGAAATCGCTCCATGACAGAGGTTTTCGATATTTCTTTAACTCAGACTCTGTCACGTACCATTATTACATCTGGTACCACTCTCATTACAGTGGTAAGCTTGATGATATTCGGTGGTGAGATGATCTACGGCTTCTCATTAGCTCTTTTTGTTGGTATTGTCTTCGGTACAGTATCATCAATCTATGTTGCTTCAACCTGGGCTCTTATTCTTGGTATTCAGCGTGAAAACCTGATCCCTAAGAAGGTCGAGAAGAAAGAGAACGATGGTTATGAAACTATGGATTAGGAATTAATGCATGCTTTAAATAAGTTTCAGGGAGGTTGTTTCCTCCTTGGAACTGTATTACCCCTCATTTTTGCAGCCTTTTTAACAGGCTGCACCTCTTCACAGCAAGATCCTCTCAGTGGAGATTTATCTGTACCAAGCGAATATGTCATGTTCGCAAAAGCTAGTGACAAGACTTTAGAGCGGGAACAGAATATTCTTGCCAAGCTTTTATTGCTTTTAGATTCCGATGTTAAAACAACAGAAGAAAAAGCTGAGCTTTTTTATGAAATAGGTTCAATCTATGATGATTTAGGTCTTGAGACCATGGCAAGATTCATGTTTATGAACGCAATCGTGCATAAACCTGGCTATGCAAGTCCATATGAGCTTTTAGGTATATATTTTCTAAAAGAAGGCAGAATACCAGAGGCAATAGATGCCTTTGATTCTGCAATTGAGCTTGATAAGGAAAAGAAGAGCCCTTATCCATACTTAAATCGTGGCGTGGCCATGTACTATACTGCACATTATGCTCTAGCCTACGAGGATTTACAGTATTTCTTCAGAAATAAGCCTGATGATCCCTATCGTCTTTTGATGTATTTCTTTGCTACAGAAAAACTCATGGGCAGAGAAAAGGCTTTGAAGATGCTCAATGGAAAATACAAGGCTTACAAGGAAAGCTCAAGACCCAAACAGTGGGGGGATCTCATCATTGCATACTATCTAGATGAGATCTCACTTGATGCTCTTTTTGACAGCATCAGATCTGTAAGAACTGATGATGATCTCTATCAGGAACATTTATGTGAAGCATACTACTATGTAGGCAAAAGAATGTTGCAAGAGGGCAGGGACAAGCTTGCTTATGATTATTTCACATTGTGTCGTTCCACAAGAAAATTCAGTTTCCTTGAATATAGAAATGCCTATCTTGAGCTTAAAGACCTTGAGAGCAGGTATCAGGTAAAAAAAGCCGATCCTGTAGTGGATAGCGAGCTGTAAAAGAGAGATTTAAAGATGGAATTGGATAATGAAGTAGCTGTTGATCTCAATGAAAGTGAAATTGACAGTATCAAATCTCAGATGCTGGCATCAGATGATGCATTGGTTATGAGTGAGTTTTTCAAAGCTCTTTCAGATCCTACCCGTCTTAACATGGTACATGCCATGCTGATTCACAAGTGGTTATGCGTAAGTGACATAGCCTCTCTTGTCGAACTTTCAAAGTCAGCTGTTTCTCATCAGCTAGCTTATATGCGTATCAATAAGCTTGTTAGAGTAAAAAGAGAGGGCAGAAAAGTTTTTTATGCCCTCAATGATTCTCATGTTGAGTCAGTATTTGCTTTAGCTCTTTCTCATATCAAAGAATAATTATGCAAAAACCTGTTTATTTTGATTATGCCGCAGCTACTCCAACAGATGACCGTGTAATTGATGAAATGGTTAACTGTCTGAAACTTGGTGGTCATTTTGCAAATCCTCATGCAAAAGATCATGTATATGGCTGGGAGGCTGCAGAGGCAGTTGAAAAGGCAAGAGAGCAGGTAGCCTCTCTTATAGGATGTTCTCCACTTGAGATCACTTTCACATCAGGTGCTACAGAAAGTAATAACCTTGCAATCTTCGGGCTTGCAAAAGCTTTAAAAGACAGTGGAGATAAAAGACGAGGCATCATCACATCTAAAATTGAGCACAAGGCCATTTTAGAGGCCTGTGAGCTTTTAGAAAAAGAAGGCTATAACGTAACTTATCTGACACCTACGACAGAAGGTATTATCACTGTTGATATGGTAAAGGATGCCATAACAGATGACACGTTCTTAGTCTCCATAGCACAGGCCAATTCTGTATTAGGGGCTATCAGCGATATCCATGCCATTGCATCCCTCTGTCATGAGAAATCTGTCTACTTCCATTCAGATACAGCACAGAGTATAGGCTATCTTAAAATGGATTATGACCATAGTGACATTGATATGGTAACTCTTACTTGTGAAAAGGTATGTGGTCCTAAAGGTGTTGGTGCCTTATACGTAAAACGCAGTTCAAAAGTACCTTTGACTGCCATGATTTATGGTGGCGGTCAGGAAAAGGGACTGCGTGGTGGTACAGTGGCAACTCATGAGGTTGTTGGAATGGGAATGGCCTTTGCTATCCTTAAAAAAGAGGGCTTAAGTGACTCAAAGCGATTTGCTATGTTAAGAGCTCGTCTTTTAGATGGAATAAAGGATCTTGAAGGGGTGAGAATAAATGGAAGTAGTGAGCATAATCTGCCAAATATTCTTTCGCTTTCATTTGAAAATGTTGACGGCCATATGTTACTTCCAACCTTAAGCAGAATAGCTGCATCTACAGGATCAGCATGCTCATCAAAGGATCTCAAGCCAAGCTATATTCTAAAGGCTATAGGTCATTCAGATGATCTTGCTAGATCTTCAATTCGTCTGTCATTTGGTAGATTTACCACGCAAGAAGAAATAGATGTGGTGATTTCAGAACTTAAAGACAAGATCCCAAAGCTTCAGGCTGCTGGATCCATGTGGACTGTAAGACAGTAAATATTTTTTGAGATAGATGATGTTGCCAAGGATATGTCGCTTTCACCTTTATTTTGAAGGATTTTGATAAATGATCAGGATTTTAAGAACAACAAATAAAGAGCTTGCTGAAGTATGCTTAAAAGAGGGCTATGCCCCTTCTCCTTATGATAAGGAAAGCAAATTCGTGCCAAAAGATGGTGGTTATACCGTCTATATTTGCAGATCTGATTTTAAATGGTATCAGATTGCAGCTCGTACTGTGGCATCTCTTAATCTGTACTCATTCAGGCTTACAGGTGAAAAACTTGAAAGTTTAGAACTTTACTATTTTGCTCTTGCCATGTTTGATAATCGCCATGAAATTGAGATTTATGTGGATGATGACAGTCTCAATCTCAGCGTAATTGAGGATCAGGTAAACACTGTATGCCGCTTTAGAGAAATAGCTGACAGTGACCATCAGCTCTCATCTCCTGTAGCTCTTGTAGATAATCTTTTTGCACTCGTAAAAGAAGCATGTGATGTAAACAAAGGTTCTGTCACTTTGAAAAAGATCACAAGAGGAGATAGTGAATTTGAAGACTGTACAGGTCTTAAAGCTGTAGGCGAGGCCTCAGATCAGGATCCTTGTCTTGGTATTATTGATTATCTCCCAGAAGGAGCTAATGCTGATTCTGATGTTGATATTGCTTTAGTTGGCAAGGGAATTACCTTTGATACCGGTGGATATTCTTTAAAGCCTGATAAATACATGGAGACCATGCGCACAGATAAAACTGCAGCTGTTTATCTAGCAGGTGCCTTATGTCTTGCTGTTAAATTAGGACTTGAAAAGCATGTTCGTGTATACCTGTGCTGTACCGAAAACATGGTATCAGGAAGGGGAATGCTTCCTGGTGACATTCTTAAATATCCAAACGGAAAAACAGTAGAAATCAATAATACTGACGGTGAGGGCAGACTAGTACTTGCTGATGGTCTTTTATTGGCATCTAAAGATGGCGCAAAAGAGATCATTGACATGGCAACTCTGACAGGAGCTGCAAAAATTGCGGTAGGCCGTGATATGTTCTCTGTAATTGCAAGAGACGAGCCGCTGTATAAGAGTCTTGAGAGTGCTTTTGAAAGCTGTGATGAGGTCTTTTGGAGACTTCCTCTAAATAAATTTCACAGAAGATTTTTAAGCTCACGTAGAGCTGATGTCACAAACTGTGGTCATGGTGAAGGTGCCCCAGGCGCATCTGTTGCAGCATCTTTTCTTGAGATGTTCGTAGATGAGAAAACCCCATGGGTGCATATTGATCTGTCATCAGCCTATCTTCCTGACGGCTCTCCATTTTTGGCTCCAGGTCCTACAGGCAGTACAATTTTAGGTCTTGCCACTTATTTAAGCGGTAAAATAAATCTGTAACTGTTACCAGAGGAGTTAGCTATGTTCAGGAATATTGTGGTTTTAACAGGTGCTGGAATTTCAGCAGAATCAGGTATTCCTGTTTTTCGTTCTGAAACAGGATTATGGGAGCAGGAAAAGGTAGAGGATGTAGCGACCTATGAAGGATTCATGCGCGATAAGAAAAAGGTTCATGATTTCTACAATAAGATGCGCCGATCACTTGCTGATAAAAAGCCAAATCCAGCTCATCTTGCTCTTACAAAGCTTCAGAGGGAAATTAAAAATTCTTTTGGAGGCAATGTCGTAATTGTTACGCAGAATATTGATGATCTGCATGAAAAAGCAGAATCGGAAAATATTATTCATATGCACGGACAGCTTAAAACGATACTCTGCGAGCATTGTGGGGCACGTTATCCATACAATGAGGACAGCAGTGTTGACAGCAGCTGCTGTAAATGCAGAAATAAAAGCCTAAGACCTGATATTGTCTGGTTTGGAGAGATGCCATATCACATGGATGAGATCCAAAAATATCTAACAGAATGTGATCTGTTCATGTCAATTGGTACATCAGGTGTTGTATATCCTGCAGCAGGATTCTGCAGAATTGCCAAGATGTCAGGTGCTCTTTGCGTAGAATTTAATCTTGAGAAATCTCTTGTTGCAAGCGATTTTAATTTCGGTGTCTATGGAAAGGCTTCTGTTACCGTACCTGAATTTGTAGAGAAAGTCCTTTCTGATTCTCTTGAGTTTTAGCTTTTTGCTTCAGTTTATCCCGCTTCCTGTTAAGGCGCGGATTACATTTATGTTTAAAGGAGAAGAGCCTAACCTTAGTTAGTCGTGGGCTTTTAGAAGTACGCTTAAATGTCTTTCTGGATTGGCGCGGGTATAGATGTTTTTATAGATCCTGTATAAAACCTCATCCTGCTTCTTCTTTGGAAGAGACAAGAATCTTATCAGAATGTCATTCCACAGCTTATTGTCACTGCTTATCCTCAGATCCTGTGGCTGATTTCCCTTCGTTCGCTTTTTGAATTCAAACATCATAACACCACCCTGTTTGCAAGCTCCTAGTTTGAGCATAGTTGGTAATTCTGAACTGTCAAAGAGAGAATTTTTAACATATTGTGATTAAAGAAAATAAATATTTTGCTATGCCAGACTTGCAAAAAGTTCAATCTGAACTTGTTTGATATGTGTCGGATAAGTAACCTCGATAAAAATCAGTAGCAGGTTAATGATTTTTACATTCGTAAGGACTGATAACTGCATAAAAATGTATGGTAAATGTTATAATTGTCAATTCAGATACAGGCAAAGAGACACAGTATGGACTCAGAATTAGTAAATCTTATGGATTTATCCCCGGCACAGCTGGGCGAATTTTTTGAAACTTTAGGTGAAAAGAAGTTTCGCGCACAGCAGCTGATGCGCTGGATTTATCAATTTGGTGTTACTGACTTTGATGAAATGTCCAATATCAAAAAGGAGCTGCGAGCAAAACTCAAGGAACGTTGTGTCATTAAGGCTCCTGAAATCGTCTCAGAGCAGAAGGCATCAGATGGCACAACAAAGTGGGCCCTTGATATTGGGGATGGACAGCTTGTTGAAACTGTCTTAATTCCAGAGGAAGATCGTAATACCTTGTGTATTTCAACACAGGTAGGCTGCCCTGTTAAATGCGCTTTCTGCAGAACAGGTGCGCAGGGATTCAATCGTAATTTAAAAATATCTGAAATTATAGGTCAGGTATTTCGTGCCTCAACAAGAGTCGGCTTTAGCCAGAACAAAGAGCAGAAACCTATCTCCAATGTTGTAATGATGGGAATGGGGGAGCCTCTTTTGAATCTTCAGAACGTGATTGCAAGCTGTGAAATCCTGTTATCTGATTATGCTTTTGCTTTGTCTAAAAGAAGAGTAACAATTTCAACAGCAGGTGTAGCTCCTGTCATCAACAAGATAGCAGGAAAAATTGATGTGGCTTTAGCTCTGTCGTTGCATGCTCCAAATGATGAATTAAGGGACAGATTGGTTCCAATAAATAGGAATTATCCAATTTCTGAGGTAATGGCTGCAGTCAGAAATTATCTTGATAATTCAAATGCCAACTGCGGAAGAGTAACTATTGAATATGTGCTTTTAGACAATGTTAATGACAGCATTGAGGATGCCCATCAGCTTGTAAAGCTGTTAAAACAGATCCCATGCAAGATCAATCTGATACCATTTAATGAGCACGAGTGCAGTGAGTTTAAAACGCCATCTAACAACAGAATCGACAGATTCTACAAGATCTTAACAGGTGCTGGTTTTACTGTAATGAAGAGAACAACTCGAGGTGAGGAAATATCAGCAGCCTGTGGTCAGCTTGCAGGGCAGGTAAAGGATAAGCTTGCCAAAGCCAAGATTAAATTTGAAGAAAAGGTTTGATAATTATGAGTTCTAAGAAATTCCGTGGTTTAAGAAACAGACAAGATCGTTTCAGAACTTTTGACAGGAACAGAAATGAGGAAGCAGGTCAGCAGCAGATGAGTAACTTAGAAGACAAATCAGTAGACAGCAAGACAGAAGTGTCATCAGATAACAGTGATACCTTAAATACCATCATTTCTGAAGGTTTTTCTGCTACAGCAGAAGAGGTTGAAAACACAGTGCCTCTGATGGCTGAAGGTGAAAAAGATTTAGCTGAAGAAAACAGTGTTGTAAGTGAGTCTGTAGCTGATAATTCACAGGATTTAAGAGAGGGGGTAACTCCATCAAATGATAGTATGCCAAATCTTTATGCAAACTCTCAGGTTGATCCTGAACTTGCTGAGGATTTAGACAAGATCCCTGTATCTACAACTCTTCCTGATGACAAAGTGCCAAACCGTCCTGGTGCTATCTTAAGACACGCAAGAGAGATTTTGGGCAAGTCAATGAGTGAAGTTGCAAATACCCTCAATGTCAGAGCCAATGTGATCTGCGATTTAGAGTATGACCGTTTCTGCCAGACTTCTGCTGTTCCATTTGCATCAAAAATCATTACCGAGTATGCAAAGCTTGTAAACATTAATCCAGAGCTTCTGTTAAAAAGCTACATGGACTGTGTGCTTGAGGCTGCAGCTGATGGTCAGCAGAAAGCAAGAGAGAATCAGAGATTAGAGAAAAAAGCTAAAGTCTTTTCTATCAAGAGTCTGGCTCTTTTGGTTGCATCTGTAGCTTTTCTGATCCTTGCAGTTGCTGTTGCCTATTCTGTGTTTTCAAAGGAAAAACCACAGAGCACAGGCTCACTTGTTCTTAACAATACCGTTGTTCCTGATGAGAAAGAAGATGGTTCAATTGTAGTAAATACATCCAATACCAAGGTAAGAACCACTATCGAAGAGCCTGAGGTTTTAGGTGTTGATGAGAACACCCTTAAAGCAAGGGAACTTAATTCAGCAATTAACGGCGATGCCATCATCAGTGAAAAGAACCAGGGTAAGGTTGAGACAAAGGCAAAAGTCCAGTCCGAGGTCATGAAGCTGAGCGTTAAAGGTCAGGACGAAAAGTTTGTAAAGAGGACTGAAGCAAAGACTAAAGAAGAAAAGAAGACAGCAGAAGTAATTGAAGATGTTATTGATGCTGAAGTAGTACCTGTTGAAGAGACAAAAGCAGAACTTAAAAGTGCTGAAATTACAGCCGCACCAGCTGAAGAGAAACAGACTGTAAAGCCTGCAGAAAAGGAAGTTAAAGCAGAAGTAAAAAAGGAAGAAGCTTCACCAAAACTTTCAGCCTCTTTAAAAGACATTTCATCTTCAGTAAGATTTGCAACAAAAACAGATCCTTTAGCAGGTACCAATTCTGTTGAAATTAAGGTATCAGGAGATGTCTATCTTAAGGTTACCGGTAACGGCCGCACCGTAAAAGAAGGTGTGTTCAAGGCAGGTCAGAGCGTAAAGGCTATTGGTATTCCACCTCTTAAGGTAAGTGTCAGTGATTCATCAAAGATCACTGTAACCTATATTGGAGGTAGACTTGCTCTCCCAGCTTTAAAACAGGTAACCTTTGAACTTCCAAAGCACTAAGAGGTAGTTATGGAGTGGAGAGCACCTGAAATAGTCCGTCGCAAAAGTCGCCAGATCCATGTGGGTAATGTGGCAGTAGGAGGCGGAGCTCCAATTTCAGTACAGTCCATGACTTGTACCGATACCATGGATGTTGAGGCAACTGTTGCTCAGATCCGCGCTTTAGAAAACGCTGGAGCTGATATTGTAAGAGTAACTGTTCCTACATTAGATGCTGTTGACGCTTTTGAAAAAATTGTCAAAAGTGTAAATGTACCTATTGTCAGTGACATTCATTTTGATTACAGAATCGCTATTGAATGTGCTAAAAAAGGTGCCGCAGCTTTAAGAATCAATCCTGGCAATATCGGTTCACATGAGAAAATAGAAGCAGTCTGTCAGGCTGCAAAAGATCATGGTCTGCCAATAAGAGTCGGAGTTAACGCAGGCTCTCTTGATAAGGATCTTTTGGAAAAATATGGTCCACCATGTCCTGAGGCTATGGTTGAGGCTGCACTTAGAGCAGCAGAAACTTTAGATGAGCATAATTTTTCAGATTATGCATTTTCTGTTAAGGCTTCAGAACTTAATCTGTGTGTGGCATCCTACGAGCTTTTAGCTTCAAAAACAGATGCACCTTTGCACCTTGGAATAACTGAGGCTGGAGGACTTCTTGGCGGGACTGTGCTTTCATCTATCGGTATCTCATGGCTTTTAAAACAGGGTATAGGTGATACTTTAAGAGTGTCACTTGCAGCCGATCCAGTAGAAGAAATCAAAGTTGGCTGGTCGATTTTAAAGAGCATGCATTTAAGATCTCGCGGTGTTGATATTGTGGCCTGTCCAACCTGTGGCAGACGCGGTATTGATGTGGTTTCAACGGTTTCAGAGCTTGAAAAGCGTCTTTCAGATGTAAAAGAGACCATGAAAATAGCAGTGATGGGATGTGTGGTAAATGGCCCTGGTGAGGCATCAAGAGCTGATCTTGCTGTGTGCGGAGCAGCCAATGGCAACTGCCTCATTTATGAAGATGGTAAAATGATGGGCAAATTCAAATGCACAGAGGCTGTGGATTTGCTAGAGAAAAGAGCTCGTTCAAGATTACAGAGCAATAATAATTAAAGGAAAAAATAAAATGGCTTTAAAGGTACAGGCAATCAGAGGAATGAATGATCTTCTTCCTGATGATACCACTGTCTGGCAGCAGGTTGAGAATATCCTGCGTACAACTCTTTCATCATACGGGTATAGCGAAGTTAGAATGCCTGTAGTTGAGCACACCTCTTTATTTTGCCGTGCAATTGGTGAGGTTACTGATGTTGTAGAAAAGGAAATGTATTCCTTTGAAGACAAATCTGGTGAGCATCTCTCATTGCGTCCTGAGGGCACAGCAGGCTGTGTGCGTTCATGTATTGAGCATAACCTTATTTATAATCAGGAGCAGCGTCTGTGGTATATGGGACCAATGTTCCGCCACGAGCGTCCTCAAAAGGGTAGATACCGCCAGTTTCACCAGACAGGTGTAGAGGTTTTTGGTCTTGACGGTCCAGATATTGATGCTGAAATCATTGCCCTTACCTATAATCTCTGGAAGAAATTCGGTATTGAAAATGATCTTGAGTTACAGCTCAACTCTTTGGGATCAAAAGAAGAGCGTGCAGCTTACAGAGCTGATCTTGTAAAGTTCCTTGAGGCTCACTTTGATGATCTTGATGAGGACTGTAAGAGACGTACTCACACAAATCCTTTACGTGTTCTTGATACTAAAGATGAAAAAATCATTGAGATCTTAAAGGACGCTCCAAAACTTTCATCCTATTTTGGAGAGAACACAAAAGCGCACTTTGACGCCCTCTGCAAGTTTTTAGACAGCATGGGAATTAAGTACGTATTAAATGATAGACTTGTACGCGGACTTGATTACTATAATCTGACCGTGTTTGAGTGGGTTACTACTGCATTAGGTTCACAGGGTACCGTATGTGGTGGAGGCAGATACGATGGTCTTGTTGAGCAGTTAGGTGGAGCTCCAACCAAAGCTGTAGGTTTCGGTCTTGGTATGGAACGTCTTATCCTTTTACTGACAACTCTTGGCAAGATAACTCCAAAACCACAGGTTGATGTTTATGTTGTAGGCGCAGGCGAAGGAAGCTCACTTAAGATGCTGTCCGTATCAGAACAGTTAAGAGCAGCTCTTCCTGGAGTCAGAATCATGAATCACTGTGGGGGCGGTAACTTTAAAAAGCAGTTTAAAAAGGCTGATAAAGCTGGTGCAAAGGTTGCAGTTATCATTGGTGAGAATGAAATTGCCAATAACACCATTACTATAAAGAATATGATGTGTCAGGATGCTGAGCAGAAAGAGTACTCCATAGAACAGGCTCCTTCTGTAATCAAACAGATTTTAGAAACTAATTAAAGGATATAAAAATGGATGTTTTAACAGACGATCACGAGAGAGAGCAAGTTGTTCGCAAGTGGTGGCATGATAACTGGCTGTCACTTACTGTTGGTGTGGTGATTGCTGTAGGTGGTATGGCCGGTTACAGATATTATCAGAGCGCTCAAAATGAAAAAGCTTGTGCAAATGCTTATGAACTGTCTACCATTCAGACAAAGTTGAACTTAACCCCTGAATCAGCAAAAGGTGATGCTTTAAAGTTCATTGATGAGCACAAGGATATCTATGGTTCTCTGCTCTCGCTTGATCTTGCTGCTTTAAATGCTCGTGAGGGCAAGTATGATGATGCTATAGGCAATGCTACCTTTGCAATTGAAAACGGAGGAGATATTGTAAGTCCTAATGCAACTTTAGTTAAAGCCAGAATCCTAACTCAGCAGGGTAAGACAGATGAAGCTGTAAGTTCACTTGAAGCCATCAAAGGTGATGCCTATCAGGTAGAAAAAAATGAACTTTTAGGTGATATCTACCTGTCAAAGGGTGATAAGGCAAAAGCTCATGATGCTTATAAGGCTGCATTGGATATCTGTGAGAAACAGAAGATTTCCATCAATCCTGTTTTACAGGTAAAGTTTGATTCCCTGATTGCAAAAGGGGATACTCCTGCTTTTGAGCGCGCAGCAAAATTACAGCAGGAAATAGCCAGAAGTGCATCTGAGATTAAAAAATAAAAGCACCACATAAACAGGTATAAGGTGGCATATATGATAAAAAATAAACTGAAGGGAATCATTGCAGCATCAGTTATTGCTCTTACAGTGACTGCTTGCAGTAATAACAGGGATTTGTACGCTCCTGTTGAGGCTCCTGAAATTGATAATATTTTTGAGCCAGAAAGTGTATGGACAAAATCCACACAGGGTGCAGATGATTTTTTCTCTCAGCTTGTTCCTTGCGTTTCTAAGCAGCAGCTGTTTATAGCTGGCCGTGATGGAAAAGTATATGCCATTGATGTGAAGAACGGCGATACCATCTGGAAAATTGACCTCTCAGATGAGGAGGAAAATGACAACAAGCGTTCAGCAAGGCTTAACGGAGGTATGATTTCAAATGACGCCTTTGTTGCCGTGGGTTCTGAAAATGGTTATATCTATGTATTAAACCGTAATGATGGTTCAATATACTTCAAGTATTATCTTGGTTCTGAAATCATTACAAGACCTGTGTTCTCAGCTAGCGGTGACAAGCTGTTTGTTTTAGATTCTGTAGGCAGAATCAGTGCTTTTGATCTTACACTTAAGAGCAAGATCTGGGAGTCAGGCGATCTCTGCGAGAATCTGCATTTAAGGACTCAGGCAAAACCTGTTGCAGTGGGAGATGAGCTTGTAATTCTAGGCACTCCATCAGGTCGTGTGATGATGATTAGTCAGCAGGATGGTTTTGTTTTAAATCAGGTAACCATAGGACAGAACAACGGCAGCTCTGATCTTGAGCGTATGTCAGATGTATCATCTACACCTCTGCTTTTAGGCAACAATATGTACAGTACCGCCTATAATGCAGGATTTGTAAGTTACTCTTTAGATAAGCAGGCTATCGTAAGCAGACTGTCCTATCACTCATCAAAGGATATTGCCTATGATGACAATTTCTTTGTTATAACAGCAGACAATGGTCATGTATTCTGCATCAGAAGATCAGACAACACTGAAGTCTGGGAGAATAGTCAGTTAGGCTACCGCAATGTAACAGCTCCTGTGATCTATGGTAATTATGCTGTAGTAGGTGATCTTGAAGGTTATCTGTACTTTATGAACCTAAATGATGGTGTTATAGACTGCAAGATTGAAGTGGACAGCTCTCCAATTTACGTTGCCCCTCTTGTTGTTGGCAACTGTCTTGCCGTATATACCTCATCTGGCAGAATTGAGCTTTTATGCTACGATCCGATCGATATCGTGATTAACAAGAAGAGATTTACTGATTTAGAACTTGTAACTGGTAATACAGCTGCTATCATCGCATCAAAGGCCATGTCTGAGAATGTGTCGGGAGCAACTTCCAAGGAAGCACTTGCTCAGAGACGAGAGGAAGCCCGTAAACTTGTTGCAAAGATTGAGGCTCAGCAGCGAGCTGTTGAACAGCAGTATCGCGAATATCAGCGCCAGAAGGCTGAATACGAACGTAAGGTAAAAGAGTATGAGGCTCGCAAGCGCGAAGAGCTGTCAGGCTACGGTCTGATGCCAGAGGCAGGCGTTAAGTCTGATACAGAAGAAGAGTTTGTAGAAGACGATTCTCAATAGGTTTTAAAAACGCTGAGAAGCGTGAGTGACAGCACACAGGGGGCCTTGCCCCCTTTTGCTGTCTTAAACATGCCCTTAAGAGGACTTAATATGAAAGTTGTAGCATTAGTCGGCTGCCCTAATGTGGGTAAGTCTACTTTTTTTAACCGTCTTACCAAGACAAGAGATGCTCTTGTTGCAGATTTTCCGGGATTAACCCGCGATCGTAAGTATGGTCGTGCCCTTTATGAAGGTCGCGAATTCGTGGTTATTGATACAGGCGGTATTGCTGAGGATGCAACTAATCAGCCAGAGGAAGTAACCTCTCGCATGACAAGTCAGGCACTTCTTGCTATTGATGAGTGTGATCTGGTTCTTTTCATGCTTGATGCAAGAGCAGGTGTTCTCCCTGGTGACTATTCTGTTGCAGATTACATAAGACGTTCTGGAAAGAAATGTGCCATTATTGCCAACAAGGTAGATGGACTTGACCCAGAAACTGCCGGAGCTGAGTTTTATGCCTTGGGATTAGGTGAGGTTTATCCTACAGCTGTTGTGCATGGTCGTGGTGTAGCTAATGTTTTAGAGGATGTTATTGCTCCGCTTTTAAGAGAGGATGGTCCTCTAGACTGCGATCTGACTCCAGAGGAGCTTGCAGAGCGAGAAGAGAAACAGCGTGAAGAGGAATATGCTCTCTGGGAAGAGGGCTACCAGTTCCTTGAGAATGTGCCTGTTGATATGGTTGGCGGTGGCTTTGATTGGCATGCCCACAAAGAGAAATTCCGAGCCATGGTCAAAGGCGATGATGCTGATGAGAATGCAAATCAGAAGCATGCAGAGCAGGAAGCAAAGACACCTTTTGCAGATCTTCCAATCAAGTTTGCTATTGTCGGTAAACCAAACGTTGGTAAATCAACATTAACCAACCGTCTTTTAGGTGAAGATCGCGTAATTGTGGCTGACCATCCTGGCACTACACGAGATTCCATCTATATTCCTCTTGAAAGAGAGAACAAGAAGTACATCGTAATTGATACAGCAGGTGTAAGAAAGCGCCGTAAGGTATCTGAGGCAATTGAGAAGTTCTCTATTGTTAAGACCTTGAAGGCTATTGAAGACTGTAATGTTGCTCTGCTTGTAATAGATGCCAGATCTCATGTGACCGATCAGGATTTATCACTGCTTGGATTCATTTTAGAATCAGGCAGATCACTTGTGATTGCCGTCAACAAGTGGGACGGTCTTGATACTACCGTAAAAGACGAGATCAAGATGGAGTTAAATTCCCGTCTAGGATTTGTGGACTTTGCAAGAGTTCACTTTATCTCAGCTCTTCATGGTACAGGTGTAGGTAACCTTTTTGATTCAATTGATGAGGCCTATACTTCTGCAACCACCCGTCACTCTGCATCTCTTTTAAACAGAATTCTAAGAGCTGCAATCGCTGAGCATGAGCCTCCAATTTCTGGTGGCAGACGTATCAAGCTCAAGTTTGCTCACGCAGGTGGTTACAACCCTGTACGTATCATTATTCATGGCAACAAGGTTTCAAAAGTTCCTGATTCCTACAAGCGTTATATCATCAACTGCTATAGAAAGTCATTAAACATCATGGGTGCTCCTGTGATCATTGATTTTAAGGAAGGTGAAAACCCTTATGCTGACGAGAAACCAGCTCAGAAGAGACAGACTCAGTCTCAGATGAGAGCTCAGCGCCGTAAGGAAGCCAATGAAAGACAATGGGCCCGTTCTGCTCAGAAACAGGATAAAGAGCAGAAGAAAGCTATTGCTCAGGCAAAGCGCGATGGTAAGGGACTTGTTTTAACCAAACGTCCTGTAAAGACATCAACTGCTAAAAAGAAGTCATCTGACAAATAGCAAGATCATTTTACAAGTGAAATGATCTCATTCATAGTGCTGACTGTACAGTAGATGTGATTGAGTATTGTCAGTTCAGCATTATGAAGCTCCATAGTTCCTGCGGCACAGCAGTCTTCAGGGACTATGACATCAAAACTCTCATCGGCTAGTGATCTTACAGTTGATGCAACGCATTGGTCAGTAAAAATTCCCACACATACGACAGTTTTTATCCCTAGGTTTGACAGAATTAGCCTCAGATTCGTGCCGGTAAGGGCACTGTCAGTGGTCTTTTTTACAACTATCTCATCACCTTGTGGTTTTACCTCATCAATTATCTGACTATCATTTTCATCGTATGGTAAAAGGACATTGTTCCATCCTGGCTTTTTCTGCGAAAGTGATCGGTCACTGCCATCTTTTAAGTGGCAGGCAATTCTGCAGAATATGACTCTTATATTATTTTCTCTGAAGGTATCTTCAAGTTTCTTTACGTTTGGAAGAACCACATCATCCAGTCTTTTAGCAAAGTCAGAAAAGATCTGATCGTTTATGTCATTAGTGTTCCGTCCTAGCTTTTTGTAGGCATTTTGCAAATCGATCACAAGAAGTGCGGTCGCACTTTTATCAAGTTTCTTTAAAGGTTCAAAAGTATCAAAGCTGTAGTAGACAGAGCGGAACTTGTCATTGTTTTCCATGGATAACTCCTTTTTTATCCACTCTAACATATGGATTTTATTAATTCTTATCTGCACCAGGACGATCTTTTTTTTAAAAACAGTTGCACAAAAATGTATTTTGATGTTAAATACAATTATTCCTATATGAAAACTAGGTAATAACTCAAATCTTATTGAAGGAGCTCAAAAAATGCGTTGTTGTAGCTGTATGAAAAATATGAATCAAATGGCGACAGGCGTATTTGTTATGGAGATCTTTCAATGTCAAAACCAGTTAAAAACACTCTTACTTTAATCAGAACTTACTACTATTCACGATTTTATTATCTGCACGCTTCTATGAGCGTGGGATTGGCTGTATCTGTATGATTTACTTTTAAGGAATTAAGGAAAAAATTATGAGCAAAGGTTACAGTGATATCAAAAGTGCACTTATCCATGGCGGAATTTATGGTGACAGCGCAACTGGTGCGGTAAACGTCCCTATCTATCAGACCTCTACTTTCGAGCAGACTGGGATTCAGGAAAATCCAAAATGGGAATATGCACGTACCGGTAATCCTACACGTGCTGCACTTGAGGCTTTAATAAACGAGCTTGAAGGAGGTGTTGCTGGTTTTGCATTTGCATCTGGTATGGCTGCAATTGCTGCTGTACTTACTCTTTTTAAGGCTGGTGATAAGCTTTTGGTATCATCAAATGTATATGGTGGTACCTTCAGAATTCTAGATAAGGTATTCAAAAACTTTAATCTTGAGTATGAAATTATAGATACTACATCCCTTGAAGAGACGGAGAATAAGATAACTTCCAATGTTAAAGCTATCTATATTGAGACTCCTTCGAATCCTCTTTTAACCATCACTGATTTAAAGGCCGTATCAGATCTTGCACACAAACATGAACTTTTAACAATTGTTGATAACACCTTCATGACTCCATATCTGCAAAGGCCTATTGAGCAGGGGGCTGATATTGTAGTGCACTCAGCTACCAAGTACTTAGGAGGTCACTCAGATCTGGTCGCAGGTCTTGCTGTTGTAAATTCAAAAGAACTTGCTGAGCGCTTAGCCTTTATTCAGAATTCTGTTGGCGCAGTTTTAGGACCTTTTGATTCCTTCCTTTTAATAAGAGGTATTAAAACCTTATCTGTAAGATTAGACCGCCATACAGACAATGCTCTGGTACTTGCCAGATACCTAAAGAGTCATCCATCAGTGACCAAGGTGTTTTATCCAGGACTTGGGGATGCACAGGGGTATGAAATCAACAAACGACAGGCTAAAAACGGTGGTGCGATGATCTCTTTTGAGCTTGATGAAAAACATGATATCAGAAAGTTTTTCAAGTCATTGAATCTTATAGCTCTTGCTGAAAGCTTAGGTGGTGTTGAGTCTTTAGTATGCCATCCTGCCACCATGACTCATGCAGCAATTCCATCTGATATCCGCCACAAGATTGGCATCAGCGATAATCTTATAAGACTATCAGTTGGAATTGAGGATGTTGAAGATCTAAAAGATGATCTTGAAAAGGCAATTAACGCATCTGAGGCATAAAATGACAATATATAATTCAATGCATGATTTAATCGGCAATACTCCGCTTGTAAAACTAAATTACGCTACTGCACTCCCTTATGGTGTGTCATTGTATTCAAAGCTTGAATACTACAACCCATCAGGATCTGTTAAGGACAGAACCGGTCTGTATATGGTTGAAGATGCCTTTGAAAAAGGGATTTTAAAAAAAGGTTCAACCATTATTGAGGCAACAGCAGGAAACACTGGTCTTGGAATTGCCTTTGCAGCTTTAAATAAGGGGCTTAGAGTCATCTTTGTGGTACCAGAGAAATTCTCAATAGAAAAACAGGTACTGATGAAAGCCTTAGGAGCTGAAATAGTTCACACCCCACGTTCTGAGGGAATGCTTGGTGCTGAGAAGAAAGCTCATGAGCTTTTAGAGACCATTCCTGATTCTACAGGATTATGGCAGTTTAGAAACATGGCTAATCCAAAGGCTCACTACGAAACAACAGGTCCTGAGATTTATCAGGATCTTGAAGGGAAAATTGATTATCTTGTTGCAGGAGCTGGATCTGGCGGAACCTATTCGGGGGTGTTACGTTACTTAAAAGAGCAGAATCCAGATATCAAGGGCGTGCTTGCAGATCCTGAAGGATCTACCATGGGAGGCGGAGAGCATCATGATTATGATATTGAAGGCATCGGCAATGATTTTATTGCCGATACCATGGATATGTCACTTGTAGATGAAGTTGTGAAGGTTACTGATACAGAAGCCTTTGAGGGGGCGAGAATTCTGGCTTCTAAAGAAGGAATTCTTGCTGGTTCCTCATCTGGTGCAGCCTTTGCTGCCGCCTTGAAACTTATCAAGAGGGGGGCAAGAGGTAATATAGTCTTTATAAGTCCTGACAGATCTGACAGATATTTTTCAAAAAATCTGTACGCTTAAACAAAAGCCTGCATACGCAGGCTTTATCTTGGGTGTGCGCGGCATGTACGTTAGCTAACAGGTGCAAGTCCTGAGACCAGGTGCGGA
>JBJEWY010000101.1:0-5831 GCA_051885305.1 Succinivibrio sp.
GAGTGCATCTAGTTTTGTTTTAAATTTCCATGTGGGAAACTAGAGTTAATAATATAATCTGATCATAAGTATCTTTTATTGCAGAGTAGTCAATTGAATTTAGATCTGTTTCTTAATAAGAATGCTGATGCCCTAGTTCAGAAAGGAACTAGGCTCATTGCTTTATTGCCAATCATCAACATTCTTTGCTTTTTTATCTTCGTTCCGATGGGAAACGATGATGTTGTCTATTTTAAAGAGCAGTCTCTTTCATATAATTGGCTAATTGATGACAGGTACATGACCTGGTCTAGCAGGATCCTGTTGGAAAGCGTGTTGCCTTTTCTTTGTAATCATGATTTTGTATTCAGAGTTGTATCTGTTTTATTTGTATTTGTTAACATTTATTCTTTAAAAAAGATCTTTAATGGTCTTTCAAATCCTCTTTTATTATTATTTTTATCTTTAATCCCATTTTACAATTTCACTTCAGCAGGATTAGTTGCAACAACCGTTAACTATTATTACCCTGCTGTATTAGGGATTTTCATTGTTAGTGTATTATCGCAAGATAGAAAACAGAGTGCCGACAGATATTCGATATTATTATTTCTGACAGTATGTTTCTC
Source organism: Succinivibrio sp. (assembly GCA_051885305.1). Lineage (GTDB taxonomy): Bacteria > Pseudomonadota > Gammaproteobacteria > Enterobacterales > Succinivibrionaceae > Succinivibrio. The sequence continues at coordinate 609 of JBJEWY010000101.1, forward strand.
TAGTATTGTTGCAGTAAATCACGAACAGGTGTCGTTGATATTACTTGTCCTTTCAGCATATTATCTCTATAAGAACAAATATAAATCTATTCCTTTGCTCGTTCTTGTTATTTCTGTGGCAGGCCTTATAAATTGTGCAATCTGTCCTGGAAATCATCTGAGAGTGATAGCTGAAACAGCAAAGTGGATGCCTGAATTCTCTGAATATGGATTCTTTAATAAAGTGTATTTGGGGATAGTTTCAAGTCTGTACTTCCTAAACTTTTCAGAGCCATTTTTCCTAGTTCTGATAACAGCGGTTCTTACTTACTTGCTTAGAAGAAAGTTGTGGATAGTCTTAATAACTCTTGTCATTATCTATTTAATTTTAAGATTACCCGTAAGAATGAATCTGAAAACAGCCGGGGTAATGCTTGACGGAAGTTTTATCTATAATTTTCCATTGCCATCACTGGTTGTTCTACTGCTTTTTGACCTGATGATTTTGTTTTTAATCATCAAAAACAGTTTTGATCAGAATACAAAAATCATCCTAATTAGCCTTTTTGTATTTGCTAATATGTTGAGAGCTAGTGTAGGATTTTCTCCTACCGTTTTTGCTTCTTTAAGCAGACCTTCTATTTTTAGTGAAATTATCATTGTCTTAGAATGCATGCTTATTTTTGAGAACATAAGATCTCGCTTTAATCATATTAGCATGAACAAACTGATTTCTTTGCTATGTTGTTTTGCCTTATATTCTAATGTAAGGACACTTATAACAATCGTTGATTAGCGTTCCTGTGAATAATTGCTTGCACCAATCTCATGCATTATGTAATTACCTATAACTTCACCTCCATGTGAAGATAGATGATTCTGATCGAAGAACAGGGGTATGTTGTTGTCAACGATTCTGTAAAAATCATTTCCAAGTTCTATAGCTTTATTTCTGTCAATAATGGTTACATTATCGTTTGCTTTGGCTAAGTCATACAAAGCCTTATCAATAGCAGTTCTTGTTTTTGACTGATAATCCCTGCTTACTTTGCATTCATTACTGTCAAGAAAGGCATTTAAAAATGAGTCGTTAAGGTTAATTTTAAGGCAATTCAGTACCTTGTCATTAAGCGTTATACCCTGACTTAAAATATAAAATTTCAGTTTTGGGTATTTTGATATCTGCTGCTGCAGATCAGCTGTCATAGCAGCAACAAACTTTTCAAAGTTTTGATCGTTAGCTTCAAGATTGTATTCTTTGTTATAGAACATCGAATAGCCGTCCCAGCGGTTTGATAATACGACAGTGTCGCCATCTTCTAATTTAGACAGCATTTCTGTATATAGAGCATAAAATGTTTTTCGCTCTTCAGGTCCCATGATTATCTTTGCTTTAAGATTTGCAAATTCATCTCCGTAGGCTAGTATTCCTCGCATGTAAAGAACATAAACAGGGGTTTTGTTTATATTTTTAAGAAAATACACAAAATGTTCCAAATGAGAATCACCGGCAAAGAATATATGAGGCTTACTGTATTGATCTCCCATCTGTTCAACAGAGACATTATTTAACGAAATTACTGTGTGAGGAGTATATCTTTCAGGAAGCTTTGGTCCGTCTTTTACCATTATTTTGATTTCATTGTTCATGAATTTTGAAAGATAATTTGTTCCTTCATTGTGGCTGATATATAAGGCAACAGATAGCACAAATACATATACGAACACATACAAATGATGGTTAACAAGAATATTATTGATGAATTTTGAGTTTTCCAGATATTTATAGGATAAATATGAAATGATTGCTACTGCAGTTATGATTACTGAAAATAACATCACATCATTGCTGTATTTGCACTTTAAAATCAGAATAATCAAAGGCCAATGCCAAAGGTATAGTGAATAAGATGATTTGCCAAGAGTAACCAGCGGTGAACAGAGTTTGCTGTAGCTAATCTCCAGATTGCAAACAATAATGAGCATAGTTCCTACTACAGCAGGCAGAGATGTAGATACTAACCATTGTCCATTGATAAGTTCTGTTGTAAAAATTGAGACTAGTATTAAGCAAAGACCTAGTGTAAACAGGAATTTCTGTATTATAGGGCCGTTCTTTCCTGTTAATAATTTGCTTATGAATGGCGAAGTTGTGTAGAAACTTAAACACGCACCAAAGAACAATTCCCAGATCCTTGTCTGTGTTAAAAGGTAACTGCTGTTTTTATTCTGAAGTACAACAGCTAAAGCAAACAAAACCACAGTCAGTATGCTTATGGTTATTTTAGTTTTATTTGCCCCACCACCTAAACATTTGCCAATCAGAATGTATATAAGTGGGTACAGTAAATAAAACTGTATGAGAATGCTGATGTACCAGATATGCAGTAAAAGCTTGTCAGATGAACTTAAAGAAAAATATCCACCGTTATGGGCAAAATACATGTTCACTTTAAAGAGTAAGGAATTGATTATCTCTTTAGATAGTTCTTTGTATACTTCAGGAAATACTAAAAAGTAACCTAAAAACAGGGTACATATGCAAACAATCAGGAATGGTGGAAGTATTCTTGCAACTCTTTTCTGGTAAAACCCAATAAGATGGAAGGTGTTTTGTGAATACTGCTTATTTATTCCTTTTGAAACCAAAAATCCAGATATAACAAAAAAGACATCAACGCCGAGAAATCCGCCATCAAAAATATGGATGTCTGTTATGTAGCTTGAATTTAGTAATGAGAAGAAGTGGTAAAGAACAACACTGGTAATTGCTATTCCTTTTAATATATCTATATCAATTCTGTATTTTTTTTGCATATTTATAGAACGTATATAAATCTGATAATCTGTGCTCATAACAGAGCTGCATTATCTTTTGGTGAACAAATTTATGAGTATATATACCTTATTCTTTTATCGGAACGTTTTAAGTTGCGTCCTGCAAAAGCGGAAAGTATTTTCCGCTTAACTTCGTCCTGAAAATTCAGCATATATCTTTATCAGTAAGATAACTAGATTTTCTCTAGTTACTTTCTATCTGTTCCATTATGTATTTGCCAATATAAGCTCCACCTAACAGGGAGTAATGCATTGGATCATAAAAGATTCCGACATTATCTTTATGGAGTATGAATCCATCTTTTGTTATTAAAGGAACATTACGATCTATAAAACTGACGTTAGGCATAGAATCACTAAACTCTTTCAGCTTTTTGTTGATAAGATCGGTTTTATTGTCTTTATAATCTTTTAAAATCAAAGCATTGTTTGTATTTATGACGTGTTTTATTGCTGATCCACTTAAAATTACGTTGGTCAGGATAATTGATGTCTGATTTGGATTATATGAATTGCCAACAAGGTAAAACTTGAGGTTTTTGTGTAAAACAATCTGCTCTTTGAGATCATCAATTACTGCAGCCAGATACTTGTCAAAAGACTCTTTATTCTTTGGTAGATTATTGTCTGTACGATATGCATCGTATAGGATCTCCCAACGGCCACAGAGGACTACTTTGTCTCCGTCTTTTAATTTATCAAGAGTAGATCTGTATAACTCATAGTAGTCAGCTTTATCTTTCAGTGAGTCATAGTAAATTACTTTGAGTCCGGTAAAATACTCTCCGTATGCCATAATTGCGGCTCGAGCAAGAGCATATACTGGTTTTTTGTTTTCATTTCTCAAATACCATATATAGTGACCTAAATTTGAGTCACCAACAAAGAAGATCTTTGGTGTTTCTGTTTGCAGACCATAATGCCAAACAGTCTGATCACCTTTCTGAAATGCAACTGTTGGCATGTACTTTTTATCAAGAACCAGATCCTGAGGAATAGGTACGGTGTAGTTTGCCAGATAGTTTTTGCCATCAACGTGATGAAAGTAAGCGTAGGAAACAAAACAGAGTACAAACAGGGGTAAGGTGATCCTGTAGTCAACTTTTTTCTTCTCTACAAGCAGGAAAGACAAAGCTGTAAAGATAAGAACAACTGCAATCACAACAGAGCAGCTAAATAAGGTATCTGTATAACCGCTTCTTATGGCGAAGACAAATATAGGCCAGTGCCATAAGTAAAGAGAGTATGAGCATCTACCTAACAGAGTTAAAGGTGCAAAGTTAAGTACAGACTTCCTGTTATGAGACAGGATAACTAAAGCTGTACCTAACATGGTAGGCAGAGAGGTTGCTGTTGTCCATGTGCCGTTTTTAAGTTCGACTGTAAATATTGATGTAATGATAATTACAATACCTAACACTTCAGCAACTATAGGAAGAACAGAATTAACTGAGAAAACTTTCTTATAGACAAGATCTTTGTATAAGAACAGTACTGAGCCAAAGAACAGTTCAAAGATACGGCACTGTGTTAAAAGATAACCTATTCCGTTTCTAGCCACAACAACAGATGCAATGGTAAGTAAGACAAATACTACTGCCATGGCCAACGGTAATTTCTCTAATGAAAATAGTTTCTTTAATAAAAGTACAACTAAAGGGAAGAGAATATAAAACTGTATGGTAACAGCAAGGTACCAGGTGTGAAGTAGTGGTTTGTCAGAAGATGTCAGTGCAAAGTAACCGCCAGAATTTGCAAATCTGAAGTTGCATATAAAGAGTAGTGCATTTGCCACTTCCTTGTTAAGTTCGTCATATACATCAGGGAAGAGTAAGAAATAACCTACAATAAGAGAAAAGATGCAGACAAACAGTAATGGCGGAACAATTCTTAAGAAACGTCTTTTATAGAATGACACTAAAGAGAAACTGTCATTTTTTACCTTGCCTAAGATAGATGCGGTGATTAGAAAACCTGATATTACAAAAAAGATATCTACACCTAAGAAACCACCGTCAAATAAAGCTGAATCGGTAAAATGACCAGATTTTAACAGGTCAAAAAAGTGATAGAAAACAACAGAAAGAATTGCTATGCCTTTTAGTCCATCAATATCTTGTCTTTTATCGAGCATGATTTATCCTGTTACTGCAATCAAATTCAAGTGAATTTTTCAGATAATAAAGAGAACTAGCAAGAAAGTGCGGGATCATTCTGTTAATGTATCCGCTGCGATTTCTAGTACTTTCACATCTCATCATGAGATCATCAAGACAGGAATAGTGTTTCATTGTGTTATCCTGATCTCCGCCGGAGCATTTTATCATTTATTAGAAAAACTGTATCTAATTAGTGACATCCTCCCCTACCTGTAGAGGTAGGGGCTTCCTGTTCGATAGCTCTAAT
>JBJEWY010000102.1:0-9721 GCA_051885305.1 Succinivibrio sp.
AGTAATTTAATAAATACCCTTGATTTTCAAATGGTTACTAAGATCTTGGGTATGGAAACTTTATGTTAACAAGCGTTGATAATCGATAAAAATTATCGTTTTCATACTGAAAAATCAAAAAATTCGTATAAAATAAAAAGCAGGTAAGTGAATAAATTTTCAGAATAAAATGTAATGGTGGGAACATGCCAGAAATTGACATGAATTATGCCTTTTTAATCGTTGGTGTTTTATTGGTTTTTGCCATTACCGCATCGAAATTATCATCATTCTTTGGCACCCCATTACTTTTACTCTTCCTTGCCATCGGTATGCTGACAGGTGAGAACGGTCTTATTCTCCATATAAAATACGACGATTACTCATCTGCTTTCTTTATTGCAAATCTGATGCTTGCTGTGATCCTTTTAGATGGTGGTCTGCGTACAAGCTTTGCCACTATGAGACAGGTTGCAACTGAATCGACGCTGCTTGCTACGATAGGCGTTGTTTTAACCTCTGGAATCACAGGTGTTTTAGCTTATTTCATTCTTGATATTTCTCTTATTCAGGCTCTGCTTTTAGGATGTATTGTAGGTTCAACTGATGCTGCTGCCGTGTTTTCTCTTTTAGCAAGAGGTGACAGTGTCTCTTTAAAATCAAAAGTATCAAATACTCTGCAGATTGAATCAGCAACCAACGATCCAATGGCTATTCTTCTGACAACTACTATGATTGCCTTTGCCTCAATGAAGGCTACATCAGTAAGTGATGCCGTATTGTTCTTCGTACGACAGTTTGGCTATGGTATCGTGATAGGCCTTGTTGTTGGTTACGTTGCAAGAGTCATTATTTCATCACTGCAGTTAGGTGTTGGTTTATACTGCATCTTTGTCATAGGTTTAGGTCTTATTGGTTTTGCTATCACTTCATACCTTGGCGGTTCAGGATTCCTTGCAATCTTTATCATCGGTATGTGTGTAGGTAATCAGAAGATAAGACAGGTAAGTTACATCCTGCCAGTCTCTGAGGGTTTTACCTGGTTAAGTCAGATCACACTGTTCTTGCTGTTAGGACTTCTTGTTACTCCATCTGAAATGCTTACCTACTGGTATCCAGGTGTTGTGATTGCTGTTCTTATCACTCTTGTTGCAAGACCTGTTGCTGTATTCTTGTGCATGAAGCCGTTTTTCAAGTCATATAACAATAGGGATCTGCTGTTTATGAGCTGGGTAGGACTTAGAGGATCCGTACCTATTGTACTTGCCATCTATCCTGTATTTGAAAATCTTGATCACCCACAGCTGTATTTTAATGTGGCTTTTGTGGTTGTGATTGTATCACTGCTCTTCCAGGGCTCGGTTATCAATCCTTTATCAAAGCTTCTGAAAGTTTACGCTCCATCAATGGCAGCTCCTATTAACAAGTCAGATGTTGGGATCATGCTTGCAAATGATTTTGAGCTTTTGAACTACAGAATCAAAGAGCCAAGCTTTGAAAAGTATTCACTAAGGCAGATTGCTTTTCCAAAAGGGTCTACTATTGCAGCTTTATTCCGTGACGGCAGAATGATCAAATGCCATGGCGATACTGTTTTAAAGCAGGGCGATATTCTCTCTATTATCGGAACTGATGCTGATGAGGGCCTTTTGAATGCACTGTTCTCCCATGAAGCGAGATTAAAGAACTCACCACTGTATAAAGGTGATAAAATCTACGATGCTCAGACCAAAATGGTGGAATTGTCAGAACAGTTTAATCTTGAACTGACATCCTTTGAAAAGACTATTACCCTAGGTGAGCTTATGACTTATCACATCGGTGGTTTTCCTCAGCCGGGTGATACCGTCAATCTTATAAGCATTTCATTAGTGGTTGTTGACTTGAATGGCGACAAGATTAGAAGAGCTGGTCTGTATCTTGCAACAGAACGTGCTGCTGAATTTGAGCGTCGCAGAAAGGCTCGTCTTGATATTCAAAGACGTGAGCAGGAGAGTCTGATGATGCGAAGAAAGCTTGCCCAGAAACAGCTTTTTGACAGCATCAACGATGATGAGGAATATAATACTTAAAACATATACAAGATTGAGCAATGGCATTGAATCCAACAGATAAATTTATTTCAAACGTTAAAGAAAAATACGTTAATCTAACATTAAAACACCGCTACCTCATTTCAAAAGAATTAAAAAAGCTTGGCGATTTAAAAGATCATGACAAGATCATAAACGCCGAGCTTTCTGTTTCAGAAAAACTAGAAGAGTACTTAAACTTTTACAAAGAGCGTGTAGAAAAACTTCCTTTAATTAAGTACAACGAGGATTTACCGGTCTTTTCAAAAAAAGATGAGATTGTTGATGCTATAAAAAACAATCAGGTTGTGATTGTGGCAGGTGAAACAGGCTCTGGTAAAACTACCCAGCTGCCTAAGATGTGTCTTGAGGCAGGACTTGGTTTAAAAGGTCTAATAGGTCATACTCAGCCAAGAAGAATTGCAGCAAGAGCAGTCTCTACACGTATTGCAAAAGAGCTTGATGAGACCTTAGGTCAGAGTGTAGGTTATAAAGTTCGCTTTACTGATGTCACAAGTGAGAAGTCCTACATTAAGCTTATGACAGACGGTATTCTTCTAAGTGAGACTTCATCTGACCGTCTGCTTTTAAGTTACGACTGTATCATCATTGATGAGGCCCATGAGCGTTCACTTAATATCGATTTTCTTTTAGGTTATTTAAAACAGCTGCTTATAAAGCGTCCTGATTTAAAGCTTGTCATAACCTCTGCAACCATCAATACCAAACGCTTTTCAGAGCATTTCAATAACGCTCCTGTCATTGAAGTTTCAGGAAGAACCTATCCTGTAGAAGTCGTCTATATGCCATTAGATGAGAACAGTGAGGAGGATGACGAGACCGAGAACAGCGAGATTGATTTAAGGTGCGGTATTCAAAGAGCGATAAATATGCTCTTTCATGAATACGGTAGAGGAGATGTTCTTGTCTTCCTGCCAGGTGAGCGTGAGATCATGGATATAGCAGCCTTTCTTCGAAAAGCTAATCTGAAAGGATGTGAGATCCTCCCTCTGTACGCACGACTTGCAACCTCAGAGCAGAATCATATTTTTGAACCTCACGATCTTGTAAGAATCGTTTTATGTACCAATATTGCTGAAACCTCACTTACGGTTCCAGGAATTAAATACGTGATTGATCCTGGTACTGCCAGAATTTCAAGATATTCTCCACGTACCAAAGTACAGCGTTTACCAGTAGAAAAAAACTCTAAAGCCTCAGCTGATCAGAGAAAGGGCCGCTGTGGTCGTGTCAGTGAAGGTGTCTGTGTAAGACTTTATTCAAAAGAAGATTTTGACTTGCGTGATGATTTTACTGATCCAGAGATTTTAAGAACCAATCTAGCTGCTGTAATTTTGCAGATGGTTGCATTGAGATTAGGATCAATTACCTCATTTCCTTTTATCGATCCGCCACTTGGAAAACAGGTAAGTGATGGTATAAGACTTTTAGAGGAACTAGGGGCAATTACTGGCGCAAAGGGACTTGCTACCGATGAGTTGAGACTTACTAAAACAGGTCAGTACCTCTCAAAGCTTCCTTGTGATCCTCGCCTTGGTAGAATGCTTATTGAGGCAGCAAAAGAGGGCTCATTAAATGAGGTTTTAATTATTGTCTCAGCCCTTGCTGTCATGGATCCGCGTGAGAGACCTGCTGACAGAATGGAGCAGTCATCACAGCTTCATCACCGCTTTGATGATGAGAAATCAGATTTTCTGTCATACATAAATCTCTACAGTTATATTCGTGAACTTCAAGGAAGTCTTAGCAATTCAGCTTTAAGGCGCAGACTTAAAACAGAGTATCTTTCATATCTTAGGATAAGAGAGTGGTTTGATCTGCTCCGTCAGCTTAGAACTTCATGTCAGCTTTTAAAATTTACTATAAATACAGAGCCATCAGCTTATGATTCTGTCCACAAGGCGATTGTATCTGGACTTTTATCCCAGATAGGTCGTTTTGATGATCAAGAAAAGGGGAACTACCTAGGAGCTCGTGGCATACGATTTGTTATCCATCCATCATCTTCTCTTTCAAAAAGAAAACCAAAATGGATCTGCAGTGCCGAATTAAATGAAACCTCAAGATTGTTTGCAAGAACTGTAGCAGGTATTGATCCTCTATGGCTTGAAAATATAGCATCTCATTTGATCAAGAAAACCTACTCTGAGCCTTCCTGGTCCAAAAAGCAGGGGGCTGTTACCGCACTGATGACAATAACTTTATACGGGCTTAAGATTGTAACTGACAGACGCTGTCTTTACACCAATATAGATCCTGATTTATGTCGTACGCTCTTTATCCGTGATGCTCTTGTAGGTGGTGATTACGACTGCAAATTTGACTTCTTTAAAAAGAATCTTGAACTTGTAGACAGTGTTGTTTATCTTGAGGACAAGCTAAGACGCCGTGATCTGCTCTGCGATGAGAGCGTATTAGAAGAGTTTTATGACAAGAGACTGCCAAAGGGTGTTGTCAGTGTAAGACACTTTGAAAAATGGTGGAGAGAAAAGTTAAAACAGGATCCAAATTATCTTGATTTTTCACTGGATCTCATAACCTCAGATAACTATAAAAATGCAAGCTCTGTACTTTATCCTGAGTACTTTGTAACTGACAAGTTCAAACTGCCTTTAACCTATGTGTTTGAGCCTGGGAAAAAGAATGACGGTGTCTCTGTTCATATTCCGCTTACTCTTTTAAACAGAGTATCTGCCATAGATTTCCAGTATCAGATTGAAGGCTTTAGAGCAGACTTTTTAACTGCGCTTATAAAATCACTGCCAAAGCGTTTACGACGCAATCTTATTCCTGCTCCTGATTATGCAGCAGCATTAAATGAGGCTATAGGTAGCAGGAGAGATGGTGATATCTATACAGTTGCAGCCAAAGAGCTCACCAGAATGGGCGGTGAGATTATAACTCCTGAAGACTTCGACAGGACTTTAATTCCTGTTCACCTTTTCATGAACTTTGTAATTGAGGATGAAAACGGCAAAGAGGTAAAACAGGGGCGTGATCTTAAATCTATCGTGCAGTCTCTGCAGGGTAATGTAAAAGATGCTCTAAAGAAAGTGGTAAATCCTCAAAGTGAAGCTAAAACCTCAACTACATGGGATTTTGGTACAGTTAAAAAAGAGCAGATAACAAGACAGGGTAGTATTGAGATCACTGCCTATCCTGCTTTAACCGTCAAAGGCAAGGAAGTAGGTGTAGAGCTTTTTGAGAATCGTTATCTGCAGATGGAGGCTATGAAAAAGGGCGTATGCCACCTTCTGAGTTTAACTGTTAAAGATCCAGCAGCCTACCTTGAAAAGCATCTGCCAAACAAGTCAAAACTTGCCATGTACTATCAGCCTTTAGGTCAGGTACGTGATCTTATAAATGATCTTGTTATGGCCACAATTGCACTTATTGTTGACGAAAACGGTGGACCATGCTGGGATGAGGAATCTTATAAAGCATTAGAGATGAAGGTTAGGGGCTCTTTGAATGAGGAGGCCTTGAAGCTTTGCTCTATAGTCGAGAAGATTCTGTTTTTATCACATGATATTTTGCGTCTTTTAAAAGGCGGTATGAACTTTGCCACCGTATACTCCTGTAAGGATATTCAAAAGTGCCTTGATTCGCTGGTATACAAAGGATTTATCAGCGCAACAGAAGTTACTCATCTAAAAGAGCTTCCTCGTTATCTTGAGGCTTTGAAGATCCGCTTTGAGAAATTAAACCGTGATGTGAATAAGGATCTGATGTATACAAGGAAGCTTGAGGAACTTAATGAGGAATATAAGAATACACTCTCAAGATACAGATATACAGCAGTTCCAGATGATCTCAAAAATGTTCGCTGGCTTTTAGAAGAACTTAAGGTCTCATATTTTGCTCAGCAGCTTGGTGCCAAATGCCAAGTCTCAGACAGGCGTATTTTAAATGAGCTAAAAAGGATCCTAACTGAATATCCTGATCATTCTTAGTCACTTCAAAAGTGCACCTGCAGTTCTTTGCAGGTGCAAGTCTCATCTTAAAAAAGCGTATTCTGATATAGCTTGCAGTTTGATGTTTTTTTACTGGTAATAATAAATTAACATCGCTATTGTATTAATGTATGTATAAATCAATTGAAATGATCTGAAAAGAACTTTCAGGATTAAAAGAGCTTTAAAGCAAAAATAAGGATGTGAAAATGAGTGTTGCGGGTGCAAACAGCGCATCAGTTCAAAATTCAGAACCAGAGACTCTCAAAGGAAAGACTCTTGATAAGAATTCACCATCTGCTCGAAAACTGTTTTCTATAATTTCGAGTATATTCTCTCGTTGCGGTGTCCCTGTTGCAGACATCGAGATGTCTGATACTGTTGCTTTTGATGCCACAGTCTCAACGACTTTTTCCTGGTCATTTAAATGCCGCTGCACTGATAAAATCATCAAGAATGTAACTGAAGGACATAAAATAATGTCCATTCAGGCTCTTGACCAATTTACACTTACAAACAGCCGAGAACTTGAAAAAGACAGCGCTAAAACACAGGAATTCAATAAGATGCTAAGCCATTCTTCCTATAGAGAGCAGGAAGATCTGGCAGGACAGATAGTTTGTTTTAATCGTATCAGTGCTTTGGGCAGAACCAAATGTAAGGCCTGCCATGGTGCAGGATCACTCAAATGTGAAAACTGTGGTGGAACAGGTCAGGCCAGTTGTCCAAACTGCAAGGGGCATGATCACAGCTGCAATATCTGTCATGGCTCGGGAAAAGTCCGCTGTGCAACCTGCTCTGGTACTGGAAGAACCAAATGCAGAGAATGCGAGGGCAAAGGCGAGCAGATTGTTGAAAGAGAGATCATCTATGATGCTGTATGTCTCAGAACATCAGCAATTTCGCTACATGTCCCAGGAACTGAAAAGGCAATTACAACGTTTAGTCTTGATGATGAGAAAACTCTTAAGGATGCAGCCATCTTCTCTGATGAGAATCATGGTGTTGAATCAGATAGGGGATTTAGAGCTGTATATAACGGCTCCATCAAGTGCTATGCGGTAACCGTACATCTTAAAAACGTAAAGAACTCTTTTTCCTTTATTCTCTGTGGAGAAAGTCTAAAACCAATCTGCAAGCCTAATGTGATTGATTATACTTTCGCGCAGGAAGCTCAGGTACTCTCTGATACATTGATTACAGCTCCAGATGATGTTGAAGAAAAGATTAAATGCGTCAAGGCTCTGTCATCAAAGGCAATTCTTGCACGCACTATAAGAGCAATTGAAGGTATTGAAATTGAAATTGCCAAAAAAGAGGCTGTAGCTCAGGGCGTTACTTTAGAGGCCATATTATCTTCAAGAGTTGGCAAGGATAATCCTAAAGCCTCAGCTTTAAGAACCAAGGTAAGAAATGATGTTTTAGATTCAGTAACAGAGGAATTGAAACAGAATGCCTATGGTTATATATCAGATGATTTTGCAAGAACCTTTGCCAGAAATCTTATTTCTTTTGTGCCAATGCTGATGAATATCAATCCTCATACCAAGATCATCTGGGCTGGTGTGACACTGTTTGCTTGGCTTGTCATGCTGATATTCATGTATGCTCTGCCATCAGTTGCCGGCTGTATTATAGGTCTTGTTATCACAAGTTCCATCTGTGTCTTCACTTCGATAGGTCTTACTAAAAACTGGGCTTATTATTCTGCTGTCAGTATGTTAAGACTTACTCATCACATGAAAAAAGTACCAAACGTAGCAACTGAGGCTGTAAATTCAGCCAAACTTCTTGCTGGATCGCTTATAATAGGTATCGTTGCTATTATTCTGAAGACAAATAACTGGTTGTGATTTTATGCCTCGTACTCTTAAAGATACTGTAAAACTGTTATGTACTCATGCAGGTCTGCCTGCTGATTCCGTATCTGTATCAGAGGCAAAGTCAGTTCAGATTTCTTTGATTTTTAAATCAATCTGGTCATTCAGCCTTGATAAGAAGGATACCTATCTTCCTCATGGTTCTAGTGATGATCAGATCGTATTAGATGAGAATTCACTCAATGATTTTGAACGAACAAGCGTAGAATCCCTGCAGAAGGATCCTAATATCAAAAAGCCTTTTTGCAATTCACTTGAGGGGAAGACTGCTGTTGAGATGTTCAAACTGGCAAATCAGGTGAACAGGATCTCTATTCGTCACGGAAAAGGTGTCTGCAGCTGTCCTGACTGTCATGGAACATCTAAGGTGTTCTGTCCTAACTGCTCAGGCTATGGCAAGATCCTCTGTCCGTCATGTCAGGGCAAAATTGGTGGATGCTCAAGATGCCGTCGTACAGGTTATGTTGAATGTCCAACCTGCAAAGGACAGAAGAAGATCCCTTGTCAGAAGTGCAAGGCTAGGGGCAAGGTAGAGGTTGACAGACAGATCTGTATTGTCGCCCGCTCTTTCCAGACCTTATCATGTGATTTTGGAGAAGAGGATAAGTTTGAAACTGTACCAAAGTGCTGTATTGATAGAGTATGCTATGAGGAGATTTTAAAAGATCTGGATTTCAAGCTGTTTGACGCTGAGTATAAAAGTGACGACAGTTTTGAAATAAACTTCAAGGCAGATACAACATTAAGTTATGCCAAGTTCTCTGTTGCAGGCGTTTCAAAAGTCTTTGACTTCTGGACTGTAGGAGCTGAGGCTGATCCTCTGCAGATCCCTAATGTGCTTGACTACAAGTTAGCTCTTATAAAGTCAAAACTTGCTGATGCTGCTGTAGGTAAAACCATGACTAACTTAAGCACAAAGATAAGTCTGTTCAAGCAGATGAGTGCTGACAAGTTCATGTGTAAGCTTCTGCGTGGTTACGAGGCTGATTTTGACTCTGTCACAAGAAATCTTATTTTAAATACGGCAAACAGCGAAGCATATACTTCAAAGGCAGCCTTCACCATGAAAGAGAAGCTAGAGAGTATTATTGCTAAGAGAAAAGAAGAGCTAGCCAATCTTTTATCATCAAAACTTACAGCTCAGACCCTTCATCTTGTAAGTGATCCGTTTGCTCTTGACTGTTGCATGTCATTGGTTGAATTCATTTCAAACTTAAAATACCGACCAAACCGTGTCTCTGGAATGTGGAATACAGCAACCCTGATTCTATGGGGACTGTCCATGCTCATGAGTGCATTCATACCTGTTGCAACAGCTCTTTTAAGCTGTATGGTATTAGGCGTTATATCAAGCTTTGGTATTTCATACTTCTTAAGCCGTAGTTTGATGCTTTATGAGGTGATAAAGCAGTCTGGTACATTTGGCAATGTTACCAAGTTTATTGATATCAATTATGATCTGATGAGAACGCTGGTGATGCTATTTGGTATTCTTATCATTATCGTTCTTGTTCATATTCTCTTCTGACAAAGAGCAAAGGTCTTATAGTTAATAACCCTACAGATGAAAAAAGGGAGGCATGCGCCTCCCTGATGCTTAATCAAATCTAGTTTTTCTGGACTTTAAACTGTCCAACAAGGTTCTCTAATGAGGTGAACTCAGAGGAGAGCTGTTCAAGTGAGTCAGCAGTCTCATTTGCTGAGGCCTGAATTGCATTTGATGCATCCTTAATTGAGACAATACGCTCGGTAATATGGGTAGATACTGAGGCCTGCTCTTCTGCTGAGGATGCAAGTACGCTTGTCAGATCGGTTA
>JBJEWY010000102.1:9821-22964 GCA_051885305.1 Succinivibrio sp.
AGTAGACATCTGATGCATGGCAGCTGAAATGGTATCTGTTGAACTCTGCTGCTCATTGCAGGCATCGTGGGTTTCTGACATCTTTGAGACACCGTTCTGGACAGACTTTTTGGCTGTAAAGAGCTGGTCTCGAACAGAAAGTAGGGCATCGTTAAATGATCTTACAAGATGATTGAAAGCTTTAGCCATCTGAGCAAGTTCACTTGAGCCGCTGTCATCAAGTTTCATGGTCATGTTCTTTTCTTTTGCTAAAGTAGTCATGATCTCTCTTGAGTGACTGAGGTTCTTGACAATGGTCTGTAATACAACCACAGCAAATAACTCAACAATCACAATAAGAATTACTGACAGAATAAGCAAGGTAGCCATTTCAGCTGCTGCTGAGGACTTTTTGTCCTCTCCCATATTCAGAAGATAATTCAAGGCATTGTCACATAATGTATTTAATGAATTTTCAATTCTGTCGCTGAGTGAATTCCAGTCAGTTCCTGTATTTAGTCTTCTATCTTCAGCGTTAAAGAGCTGATAGGAATCAAAAGCCTTCCAGTAGACACTGTTTGCAGACTCTTCAAGCCCGGTATCTGACATGGCCTTTTTATACATCTGCTCTAAAGTTTCATCGGCATAGCTGTGGAATGCACCGGTGAAATTGAGGTACAGGGCACGATAGTGCATGATCTGGCCGAAATTATAAGGAGCAGAACCGTTGTTCACAACGTTGCTTATTTCATTGTGAAGGTTCTGTACAGCTATTTTATCTTTTAAGATCCAGTAGTATGCGTTTGCCACATTTACAACATCAGGATCATATGAAGCAAAAGAGGTGGCGTTAGATACTGTGTCAGAAAGGGCACTTGCAAGTCTTGAGATATCTACAGCAGCCCAGATGGTCTGGCCGTAGAAAACATCTTTGTAGGCATCAGAGCTTTCTTTCTTCTCATCAGCCACCTTTCTGATGTAGTTTAAGGTATTAAGTCTTTTTAAAAACTCATTGAAGTTCTGTTCGGAGTGGAATACGCGAATTAGAGTATCACGGTTCTTATCGATAAAGTCATTCAAAACAGCAAGATCTTTGTCTGTTACTGTTCTAAGGCTCAGCATAGCCTGTTTTTTGCTTGCAGCTATGGAGTCATCTCCTTTGATGTAGTATGAAGTTTCATCCTGCTCGTCAATCATATCTGAAATTACAGGAACGATGTGTTTTACGTACTGTAGGGCAACTACCATCTCGCTCATATTTCTGTAATAAGAATATGATGAAATAAAGGATTTTCCAATCAGCAGCAACAACGCAATCGTTGGAACTGCAATCAGTAGCATGATACGGGATTTTACCGTCATTTTTCTAAGAAAGTTCATACCATCTCCCAGCCTTTGATTAAGCTATCTTATTTATTATTAAGTGATTTTTTATAAACTGAATAAAATGTAAAAAAAGACACCCAGCTAATAAAATCATTAGTGATTATAGGTTAAATGATAATATTTGCCTTTAAGCAAATCTAAAAATGCGAGGTAATTTACAGAATATTCAGGGAAATTTGCTTGTATGAGTTATATATCACCCGAAACGATGCGAATATTGTAATATCTTTGGTTGAATTGTGTGATTTTTGTTGCAGATTTGTTACGTTTTTATAAAAAAATTCCCCGCAGGGCGGGGAAATTGAAATGCATGGGATTTTTTTTGTTTATTCTTCAACTTTGAACTGTTCAACCACTTCCTCAAGAGCGTTGAATTCATTTGAAAGTTTCTCTAATGTTTCAGCTGTTTCATGTGCTGATGCCTGGATTGCAGTTGATGCATCCTTAATTGAGACGATACGCTCAGTAATATGGGTTGATACTGAGGCCTGCTCTTCTGCTGAGGATGCAAGTACGCTTGTCAGATCGGTTATCTTATCAAGCTCTGATCTGATCTGTGTGAAGGAGTCAGCAGCACTGATTACCATGTTGACGCTTGATTCACCATCCTTTAAGAGTAGTTCCATACTCTTGTTGGCATAGTTTGCTCCTTCAACAAGTTTGTCTATCTGAGCCCTGATCTGCTGTGTTGAGTCTTTAGACTTCATCGCAAGATTTCTGACTTCATCTGCTACCACGGCAAAGCCTTTACCTGTTTCACCAGCGCGGGCTGCCTCAATAGCTGCGTTCAGTGCCAGAAGGTTGGTCTGCTCTGCAATACCCTGAATGATATCAAGAATACCTGAGATCCTTTCAGTTTCTGTATTAAGTTCAACAACAGAATCACTGGCGCTTTTAAGTCCAACAGTTAAGTTTTCAAGAGCTGTACGGCACTGATTCCAGTTGTTTTCAGAATCAATTGAGAAGTCATGGGCAACCTTAACACCGTCGGCTGCATCCTGAGCAACCTTTGATACCTCACCGATGTTAGTAGACATCTGATGCATGGCAGCTGAAATGGTATCTGTTGAACTCTGCTGCTCACTGCAGGCATCGTGGGTTTCTGACATCTTTGAGACACCTTCTGTCACAGAGTTCTTTGCAGTGCCAACTCTTTCTTTAACAGATATAAGTGCATCATTGAAGGATTTTACGAGTCGATTGAACGAGCTTGCCATAGCAGAGAGTTCATTTCTGCCTTTCTCATCAATTCTCATGGTCATGTCTTTCTCATCTGCAAGAGTATCCATGATATCCTGGGAATGAGTAAGGTTTGAGATGACAGAATTTAGGATCAGCATAGCGCAGAGCTCTACAACCACGATAAGGGCGATTGCACTTATGATATAAGCCCAGAGACTGAATTCAGAATCGCTCTTTTTCTTTTCACCAAGATTTAAAAGATAGGCAAGGCACTGTGAAGTGACATTCTTGTAGGCACTTTCAACCTGCTTAGACAGGGCCCCCCAGTCAAGACCTGGATTTAATTTAGGATCTTCCTTTCCTAAAAGCTGGTATGAGTCAAAAGCCTTCCAGTAAACTCCTGAAACTGTATCCTCAAGGCCTGTGTCTTTTAAGGCTTTGTTGTAGATTTCCTTAAGATCGCTGTTGGCATAGCTTCTAAATGCGGTTGAATAACTTATAACCTGAGAGCGGGTATGCATTACCTGACCAAAGTTATAAGGGAAGGTACCACCATACACAATGTTGTTAATCTCATTATGAAGACTCATTGTCGCCATCTGAGTTTTCAGAATCCAATAGTAGGCGTTGGCTGCGTTAACAACTTCAGAGTCATGTGACGCATAGGCAGTAGCATAGGACACCGTGTCAGAGAGAGCTTCAGCAAGTCTTGAGATATCAACTGCTGCCCAGATGGTCTGCCCATAGAACTCGTTTTTGTAATCATCAGAATTTGGCTTGCATTCATCTGCAACAAGACGGATGTACTTTAAAGTACCGATCCTTTTGTTTAGTTCATTTAGTGACTGTTCACCACCTAAAATTTCGATCATGACATCTCTGTTTTGAGTGATGAAGTCATTGAGTTTGTTAATGCCAGCATCTGTTACCTGTCTTGCTTCAAGCATTCTCTGCTTTAAAGTGTTTTTATCCTCGCCATAAATATATGATGAGGTATGAGCCTGCTCTTCAACAAGATCAGACATGACAGGAACAACATGGTTAACAAAATGCAGTGCAACAAGCATGTCACTCATATTGTTGTTATAAGATACAGAGCTGCTTACTGCTTTACCTACTAATATCAGAATTGCTAAGGTCGGTATTGCAATCATAAGCTGAATACGCCTTTTTACAGTCATAGCATTAAAGAAGTTCATATAAGCTCCCAAAGTGTGTTTTATTAATTGATATTCCGTAACGATTAGATGTCGGTACAAATACAAATAACTACAGAAATTATAGGTGGTAAAATTTTATGAAGATGAGATCTTACAAGCAAAATTTTGCTTAAAAATCATATAGTAGCGATTGTGTGATACTGGTGTTTGTTTGATAATATAGTACAATATTGTTAATATATTATACATAATCTGATAATTTATTGACATATAAATAAAAAAGTAAAAGGCAGGTGAGTGAAATGCCTGAATTTTTACTAAGTAAAAACTTATAAATCATGGAGTTAATTGTAAACGATACGGATAATATATTATAACTGTTTTATAAATTAAACAAATATAAAAATGAATATAGTTATAAAAATGTAGATAAAAAAAGAAAAAAGCTTAGATAAGCACAAAAAAATCCCTGCACAGCAGGGATCTTTTGTAAATCAGAATTGATTAGAGATATTCGTTGAAGGCGTGAGTTACACCATTGAAAGCTTCTTCTTCATCTTCTCCTTCAACAGTAACAGTAACTTCATCCTGAAAACGGATACCAAGACCAAGGAAAGCGAAAATACCGCTCTTTAAATCAACCTTCTTTCCTTTGAAATCGATGGTAACCTTTGAATCATAACCTGCGATGGCCTTGATAATTGCTCCTGCAGGACGAGCATGAACACCATCTCTGTCTTTAATAGTGTATGTAAGTTGTTTCATTTCCAATTTCCTTTAAATTGTTTGTTCATGTTCATATCATATCCTTAAAACCGAAACGATACAAACAATATTTTTTGAATTTCAAGGAAACTTTATTCATCACCTGAAGGTGAATCAATTCGGTTGCGGAGCTTCTGTCCAGCCTTGAAAGTTGTAACTCTGCGCTCAGAGATCATAACTTCTTTACCTGTCTTAGGGTTGCGGCCTGGACGGGCATTTTTAAGTTTCAGTTCAAAATTGCCAAAGCCAGTAAGCTTAACAGTCTCGCCACTCTCTAAGGTTCTTGTGATCTCTTTGAAGAACTTATCCACAAAATCCTGAGCGACAGTTTTGGGCATACCGGTTTTGATAATCAGTCTGTCAGCGATATCTGCACGAGTCAAAGCCATTTTTCTTTCCTTCACAGTTAACTGTAGAAACAAAAAAACACATTGCAAATCATATAAGTAATGCTCTTATGTTCTTAATATAATACATTTTTGGGAAAATATTAGGACAAGTGCGAAAAATTTTTGACAATAATCAACAAATTAGACATTTTTTTTATTTTGCACTTCATAAGTGTCATCTGTGTAAAAATATTGTTCAATATTTTTGTAGGTTAAATTCATCTTAATTTTTTTTCTGTCCAGAATTGGGTGCTTTATGTCATTATTCATGAATAATCTGCGTCTTGAGGAACTTAAGGTGCTAAATGAAGGACCTTTGGCAGATCAGGACTTGAACTTTTTTTTGGGGATGGAGTCACCTGCAGTATACCTCTTTTCATGTTCTAGTAACGCCATGTCTGGTGATGGTATTTTCAAAGGAGATGTTCTTGTCTGCACTAGGGGTAGACAGGTTCAAAGCGGGGATATTATTATCATTGCAGTTAATGGTCGTTTTCTTGTAAGACGTTTTATTGATGGAAAATATCCTTATCTTGAAAGCTCTAATCCTGATTTTAAGAGAATTGAGCTGTCAAAAGTCGAAGAGCCTGAGGTTTTCGGTGTGGTAACCGGTATGATAAGAAAAACCAAAAGGCAGGATATGAAGGCAGATGTAATAAGCAGCGTAAGCAAAAAGAGGTGAAAACAGTTTAGATTGCTCCTAGCTTATCTTTTTATGTTTATATGTTAAACTTACCTGAATTAGCAGTTTAATGGTCATTTTTGGAGAATTGTCGTGCTGAAACTTGCTGTATACGGATACGATACTGATATTGGAAAGTTGCTTTTAGAAACCCTTGAGGAGACAGACAGTTTTATTGAGGAGCTTTATCCTTTAACTCCTTTTAAAGGTGAATATGATGCAGTCAAGTTAAAGGATCATAATTACTTTGTAACTGCAGTAGATGAGTTTGATTTTTCAAAGGCTGACTGCGCTGTATTTTTAACCACCCAGGATGAGAGTGCAAGACTTGTAGCAAAGGCAAGAGATGCTGGCTGTACTGTAATTGACAACAGCCATCTGTTTTCTGGCGATGGTAAAACAGCTGTGGTTGTACCTGAGCTCAATCCTTATGAAGTTAAAAAATCAGCAGAATCCAAGCTTCTTGTTCCTGCTTTAGCTCCTGCTGTACAGTTATGTCTTGCTCTAAGTGTGCTACATGATGAGTTCGGTATCTCAAAGGCATCAGTCACATCTTTGGAGTCAGTATCAGAACACGGCAGATTGGGTACTGAGACTTTAGCTCACGAATCAACTCTGCTTTTAAATGGTATGGATTCAGAACATCCAGGTTTCCCATGTCAGCTTGCTTTCAATCTTTTAACCTCTATTGGCACCGTTGAGGAAAATGGCTATTCAGATCACGAAAGTGCAATCAGCAGTGAAGTAGAGAGAATTTTAGGTCGCTTTGAACGTGGTTTTGACATAACCTGTATACAGGTACCAGTATTTTACGGCCATACTATGGTAGTCAATGTTGATCTTGAAGAGGCTGTTACAAGAGAAAAAGTTCGTGAGGCTTTTGAGAAATCCTCATATACCACCGTTCGTGAGGATGATGAGGTTCTCTCCCCAGTTGAGGATATCATCAACGAAAGAACGGTACTGATTTCAAGGATCCGTCAGCATAAGGCTGGTAGCAAATCAGTAAGCATTATCATGATGATGGATAACACAAGACGCGGTGAAGCCATCACAATTGTAGGAATTTTAAAACTTTTAGATAAATAATAAATAACCTTGCACACTTTATGCATAATTTATTAAAAATGCGATCTGGCTTAATTTTGACACTTCGCATTTGGTTTAAAATTATGCATAACTATAGGGGTATATAATGCGCAGGTTTAGAAAAGGCAGTTTAATAGCGGGGTTAACCCTGCTGTTGCCATTATGTGCGCTGTCGGCTGATGACGATGGCACTTTCACTATTACTATTCAGGGGCCTGAGGTAGAAACTGTTCAGGAACAGACTCAAAGACCTGCCCGCAGACAGCGTGCGCAGACTGCTGCATCACCAAGAGCTGCCGTAACAGAGTCGTTACAGCCAGCAAGATCAAACACCACCCCGGCAAATTCTGCCACAAGGAGAGCTGCTACAGCCAATACCCCAGCTGTTACAGCTAATACCCCAGCTGCAGCTCCAGCAACTTCTGCTACTGCAGTGCAAAACGTAAATTCAACTGGTAGCAGGACCTATCAGATCCGTCAGGGTGATACTATCTGGTCTGTAGCTCATCGCTATCTGCCTGCCGACAGAAGTTTAAATGAATTCCAGATTGTTGCTGCCATCTACCGTAATAATCCTAATGCCTTTTCCGGTGGTAATGTAAATAATCTTTTAAAAACTTCTATAGTCATTCCAGATAATTCTGTTATTGCCAGAGAAAAGACTGAAACAGGAAGCAGACTGTTAAAACAGGGGGTAATGACCATGCCTCCACTTGATGCCGCCCCTGCATCAGGTACTGTTGCTCCTGAAAGTGGAAAAGAAACAGCATCTAATGCTGTACAGTCGCAGACAATTCCTGAATATACTGCAACTGAAACCAAGATAAGAGAACTGCAGAAACAGCGTCAGGATGAGGATCAGACTCATGTGACAGAGAGTAGTGTTCCTAAACAGGATCAGATAAGACAGGATCGTCAGGATAAGATTTCTGCCAATACTCCAAAGGATGCTGGCAAGGAATCTACTTTTGAGCAGATTGTCAAAGTAACTCCGAACATGAGTCCAGAGCTTGCTGTTGATACCAAGGCAATCAAAATCATGCTTGAAGGTAACAAGGATGCTATCGATCAGAAAATAAGAGGTATGGAACAGCAGCTTGCTGAGGCCTTAGACAGAATGAAGAAGTCCTCAGCAGCTACTGCTAAAACATCAGCAGATAGTGTTGCAACACTTGCAAATCAGTACGATCACATCATAGCCAATATCCAGCAGGATCTCATCTCCATCAAAGGTGATATCAACAAGATGTCACAGGACAATGACCGCATGAGAGAGATGCTTCTTGCCAATGACGAGAAGATTGAGGATATTCAGTTACAGTTATCCCAGTACTCCATAGCTCCTGCTGATAACAGTATCGATATGAGTCATTCGGTAATGATGATTCTTTTTGGTGTCGGTATTCTTTCTCTTGTTGTGCTGATCTTCTTTGCAATCATGAAGGCTAAGGCAAGATCACGAGCCAACAACATCTTTAACGATGACTTTGATATCATGGACAGCGATTCAGCTGACGACAATATGCTTCTGTCTGATGCTAACGGCTCTGTTGAGATTGAAAAGGTTGAAGGACTTGATCTTGAGGATGAATCTTCTGAAACTGAAAAGCAGGGCACCAATGCAAATGCAATTGACAGTGCTTCAGATCTGATTAAACCATCTTCGAACACTCAAGAGAGCTCTCCTGATGCTGGTAATACTGAAAATCAGGAAAAATCTGAAGATGAGAAGGCTCAGGAAGCATGGGATAATGCTGCTCAAACTGAGGCTGAGTCAGATGAGAGCAAGGCAGAATCATCAGAGGATGTTGCTGCTGCATGGGATGCAGCTATGAATGAGCAACAGGAACAGGAAAAAGAAGTTGAGATTGAAAACAAGGATTCTTCACAAGAAGATCTTGCTGCCTCCTGGGCTGCTGCAACTGGCACTGACACTGAAGAAGAAAATACTGATACAAGTGAGTCAAAAGACCCTCAGGAGGATATGGCCGCTGCTTGGGCTGCTGCAACTGGCACTGACACTGATGAAGAAAAATCTGATGCTAGTGAGTCTAAAGACCCACAGGAAGATATGGCTGCTGCCTGGGCTGCTGCAACGGGTACTGATACAGGTGATGCAAGCAGTGATGTCAATGAATCAGAAGATCCACAGGAAGATATGGCAGCTGCCTGGGCTGCTGCAACTGGCACCGATATAGGTGATGAAACAAGTCAGACCAATGAGTCTAAAGACCCATTGGATGAAATGGGGGTTGCAACCGGTACCATAGATGAGAGTTCTAATGGTGATGCTAAGAGGGATGAAGATCCACAAGAAAGTTCTGTAGCAGATGATTTAGCTGAATCTTTGGCTTCTGCAACTGATGATACTGCAAAGGAAGAGTCAGAACTTTCTGAAGTTAAAGAGAAGAATGTAGATGTTGAGGCAGAAGAGGATCTTGCATCAGCATGGGGTAGCGGTGATGATTCAGGATTTGATGATCTTGAAAGAGATGATATTCCTTCAGGTGAGGTTGAGGCTATGGCTGCCGGTATGGCTAAGGCTATGGCATCTGACGATGAGGCATCAGATCTTGTAAATCCTGAGGAGCTTAAAGTAGAGCTTACTGAAAATGAAAGTGATCCAGAAGCACTAGCAGATCCTGTTGCAGATCCTGATATAGATGAATTAAATGATGCCTTATCTGATGTTCATGAAGAACAAGCAAGAAAGGATGAGGCCTTTGATGAACTATCAGGTGAAGAAAAAGCCCTTTTAGAGAGTATGAATCAGGGCACTGAACCACTTGAGACAGCTGATGTTACAGAAGATCAGGAAGGCTTTGAAAATTCTGTATTTGATGCTGATGTAAATGAAAATACAACAGTAGAGACACAGACAGTTGAACCAGAAGTTATCTCAGATAACAGACCTGCTGTTGGTGGAAATGTTGATGAAGTTCTAAATGATGATTTGAATCTTGAAGAGCTTTTAACAGAAAACACTGAGACAACTGAAGAGCTAACTGAGGCTGATGCTGATGAACCTTTGGATACAGCCGAAGATCTCACAGAAATAACAGATGCTGAAGATACAGTTGCAGAAACTGATGTAACTGATGATAATACCCCATCATCAGATGAACTGTCAGATGATGCTACCCTAGATACCACCGGTACTGAAGATACTGCAGATGATACAGATACAGTATCATGGGATACAGATGTAGCTGATACCGAGGAGTATTCATCATCAGCTTCTGAACTTGCAGAGCTTGAAACAAGACTTGGATCTGCTGCTAATATGATTGATACTGAGGCAGATGCTGACATTCTCAATATGCTCTCAGGCAACGTCTCACGCCTTGAATCAACTCAGCACGCTAATGAGGAAAAGGCTTTTTCTGAAAATGAAATGAGCAGGATCCTCTCACAAGGGGTGGCGGAAGATGAAATAGAATCTGATCCGATAGCAGATGGTAATGTTGAAGCCCCTGAAGTTGTTCATGAGGAAAACGATCTGGAGCAGGTGGTCAAGAATGTTGGGCCAATCAGCACGTTAGATGAATTTGACGAGGATGAGATCAAGGTTGATTCAGCACAGTCACCACTAAATCCTAAAGAACATCAGTACTATGTTGATGAACTGAATCTTGCCAGACTTTACTTTGAAACCGGTGATACTGAAGAGGCTATTAAGATCATCGATGATGTCAGAGAGCATGGCAGTGATGATCTTAAAAAAGAAGCTGAGAAGATTTTAAAGAACTATGGTAACTAGTGATCAGTATCTTGGAATAGATGACAGTAAACTTTTAAATTTTAAAGACGATCCAAGAAGAATGTCTGTTCTTTTAGCTGACAGAGATGCAGTGAAGGCATTAGGTGCACTCTTTGAGGATGCTTATAAAAACAACTTTGAGCTGCGCATAGCGTCAGCCTGGCGCAGTTTTTACCGTCAGTTCAAGATATTTGATGACAAGTTCAAAGGCAAACGCGCTGTGCTTGATGAAAATGAGAACGTTATCGACATTTCATCATTAAGTGACAAGGAAAAAGTTCTTGCTATCGTCCGTTTTTCTGCTGTCCCTGGCTTCTCCCGCCACCATTTCGGCACTGATTTTGATATCTACGCTGTAAATCTTTTGCCTGAAGGCAAAGAGTTAGAACTTACTGCCCGCGAATACGAAAAGGGGAATTACTTCTATCCTTTGGGATCTTACCTTAAGGGGAATCTTGCAAAATTTGGTTTTATAAGACCATATTCTGGCAATGGTTCTGTCGGTTATGAGCCATGGCATATTTCATATAAAAAGAAGGCTGATGAGTTTGCAAAAGCCTTTGATGTTGATACAGCTCTTGATTATCTGTCTGAGTTCAAAGAAGATTGGGTTCCTTATGCACTTGATTATGCTAAAGAACATTACAGAGATCTGGTTTTTGGAGCTTTGAATTAGCTTTTTCTGAGCATAATTGACTTTTTTATAGTTAAGCAGAATTGTGTTATCGTAAAGATATTTCCTTCCTTTTACATTGACTTTACTTTGTAATTTTTGTTCGAATGTCTCATAACATACTAAAACATAAATGTTTATTGTGATGTGATAATTTTTTTTGATAGAATTATATTATCCGAAAACGATAATAATTGAGGTATTTATGAACAAGTCCCTTTTCTCTAAAGGAAAAATGCTACCAGTTTTGGTAACCTGTGCATTAGCTCTATCTGGCTGTGCAATTGAATCACATCATACTGTACAGACAGAATCTGCTCAGCAGTCAGTTATCTACAGATCTACATCTGCAGAAAAAATTCTGGTCTCTATTGGATTATTTGCAAATCATTCTGATTTCCAAAATGGCATTTTTGCTAATGGCACTGACAAGCTAGGATCACAGGCTCAGACCATTTTAACTACATATCTTCAGCAGGCTGGTTGTTTCATGGTATTAGACAGAAGCAATATGAATGCTCTAAAGGCCGAGTCAACCATAAGCAACAAATCCCAGAAACTTAAGGGTGCACGATATGTTATAACCGGTGATATCGTAGAATACGGCAGAAAGACCGTTGGAGACAGACAGCTGTTCGGTATTCTGGGCAAAGGTAAGTCTCAGGTGGCTTATTCTAAGGTTAATATCAATATCGTTGATGTTGAAACTTCTGCTGTTGTTTATTCTGCAGAAGGCGCAGGTGAGTTCTCATTATCATCAAGAGATGTATTGGGCTTCGGTAGTACCGCAGGTTATGATGCAACTTTAAACGGCAAGGTTTTAAGCCTTTCAATCAGGGATGCAGTTAACAAATTAACTGCTGGTATTGATAATGGTATGTGGACTCCAGAAAAGTAATATGAAAAAAACAATTCTCTCTTTGTTTGTATCCTCTTTAGTTGTACTAACAGGATGTTCGTCTTCAAAAGTACCGTTAGTGTACTGTCATGACGATTCTTATACAAAATCAATGTATTACTATCTGCAAGATGAACCTAATTATGATGAGCAGCTAGAGCTGATGCAGGATTATTTTGCGGCAGCTTCACAGACCAATACCCAGCCAGCACCTGGTGCATATGCTCATATGGCTATGGTTTATTCAAAAATAGGAAATGACGCAGAAGCTATAAAATATCTTAATATGGAGAAAGAAATGTATCCAGAATCTGCTCATTACATTGATTTTCTGCTGAACAGAAAGAAGGAGCAGAAATAGTATGAATCGTCTGATATCATTAGCATTTTTATTGGCATCAGTAGTATTTTTAAATGCCTGCCATTCATCTAAGATAACAACTATGGATTATGGTCCACTCATTGAGTCAGATCCAAAATCCATTCTTGTAATGATGCCTGTATCTAATTCAAACGATATTAAGGCAGGACCTGCTGTTCTTTCTTCTACAGTCATTCCTCTTTCAGAAAAGGGATACTATGTTTTCCCTGTAACAGTTGTAAACGATACCTTTAATCATAATGGCGTCACAACTTCAGAACAGATGAGAGAGGTTCCTCTTGCAAAACTGAAGGAAATATACGGTGCAGATGCAGTTCTGTATATTGATGTGCTGAGATATGACACTGTTTATGAAGTGATTGACAGTGTGGCAACAGTACATGTGAAGGCTCATTTAGTGGATACCAATACTGGTACATCATTATGGGGCCCTTATGATCTTTCTGTAAACAATGAGGATCGTGACAGTAGCTCAAACATCTTTGCTAAGTTAATAACAACAGTCGTAAAACACGTAGTAAATAATGTTTCTGATGTTGGTTATGATTTATCCAGAAATAATGCCTATCAGCTTTATTCATCAAATCTTTATCTCAAAAAGAACAAACAGCATATTTCGCTTCTGAACGGTAAGAGATCTCCTCAATACAGAAAAGATCCTGATTACCAGCTGTATATGAAACAGAAAGGAAGCAATTAGTTCTTTGTCTTATCTCTTTGCACCCCGATTTAAATCGGGGTGATTGTGTGTGCACGGCATGTGCGATAGCTAACAGGTGCAAGTCCTGAGACCAGGTG
>JBJEWY010000103.1:0-10823 GCA_051885305.1 Succinivibrio sp.
GTTTCATATAGCCGTTGTGAGGGACTAGAGATGTCCCTCATGTTGTTTTTTTGTTTAAAATTTATAAAGTTACGCTAAATTATGATCCATATTGCCCCAAAAGTGATCATATGGTAAGTTAGATATACTAAGAAAATATATAAATGCTATGATTTTTGTTGTTATATAAAAAAACATAATGCATGGATTAGGAAAAATTAAATCATGCCAACAATGATAAAACTCGATCACATCAACAAATACTATGGTGATCTTCACGTTTTAAAAGACGTCTCACTTGAAGTATCTGAGGGCGAAAAACTTGTAATTATCGGTCCTTCAGGCTCAGGAAAATCAACTACTGTAAGATGTATGAATTTCCTTGAGGTTCCATCCTCTGGCCATGTATATATCGATGGCAAGGAACTCACCTCAAGAAACAGAACCAAAATGATCCGTGAATACGAATCAATGGTTTTCCAGTCATTTAATCTGTATCCACATCTTGATGTGCTTCACAATTTAACCTTAGCTCCTATAAAGCTCTTTAAAAAGAGTAAAGAAGAGGCTGAGAAGATTGCTATGCACTATCTTGAGGTGGTTGGATTAAAGGACAAGGCTCACGTCTATCCGACTACTCTCTCTGGCGGTCAGCAGCAGAGAATTGCTATTGCAAGAGCCTTATGCTCACAGACCAAAATAATTCTCTTTGACGAGCCAACCTCAGCATTAGATCCTGAAACCATTCAGGAAGTGCTTGATGTTATGGTAAAACTTGCAAAAGAATCCAACATCACCATGGTTGTGGTTACTCATGAAATGGGATTTGCCCGTCAGGTTGCTGATCGTGTCGTGTTCATGGCAGACGGCACCATCATTGAAGAAGGAACTCCAGAGCATTTCTTCAATGACCCAAAGAATGAACGTGTAAAACAGTTTTTAGGAAAGATCTTAAAGCACTAATGCTTTATTAGGAGATATTATGAAATCATTGAAAAAAGCAGTTGCAACTTTAGTAACCTCTGCAGTATGTGCACTGTCTATGTCACAGGCCAGCGCAGCTGACAGCGATATCCCAGAGGTAAAGGCAATCAGAGACAGCGGTGTTCTTCGTGTCGGTGTAAAAAATGACGTTGTTGGTTTCTCTTTAAAGGATCCTTTAAGTGGTGAATACAAGGGATTTGAAGATTCTTTAGCTCTTTTAATTGCCAAGGAAATCGGTCCTGATGTAGAAGTTGAATTTACTGCTGTTACTGCAGCTACCCGTTCAGCTCTTATTGATTCAGGTGATTTAGATTGCGTTCTTGCAACCTTCACCATCACTCCAGAGCGTAAGCTAAACTGGGATTTCTCTACCCCTTACTATACCGATGCTGTAACCGTGCTTGTTGAAGACAAGAGCGGAATCAAGTCATTAAAAGATCTTTTAGGCTCAACTGTTGGTGTATCATCAGGTTCAACCTCAGCACGTGAGCTTGTAAAGGCTTTAATCAACAACGGCATCATTGATGGTTCTGACTTCAATTCAGATAAATTTGATCCTGCAACCTGGACTAAAGGTGTAAAGTTCAATCAGTTTGACAACTACCCTGCCATTTCAACAGCTCTTGCTGCAGGTGAGATTCAGGCTTTCTGCGTTGACAAGTCAATTCTGAACATCTACAAGACCAAGGGCCGTAGCTTTATCGAAGAGAAGTTCTCTCCACAGCAGTATGGCGTTGTTACCAAGAAAGATTCTGGCCTGTCTCAGTTTATCGACAATCTTATCCAGAAGTGGCTTGACGACGGTACCATTGATGCCCTTATCAAAGAAAATAACCTTTAATATCTGTTAGTTAATACCGCCCAAGATCTCTTTTTCGGGCGGTGTTTTTTTATAAGGAACATCATGGGCAACCTGTTTTCACTAGACGCCTGGCTAAAGGTGTGGATGTACAAGGAGACCTTTATTACAGGTTTTCTGACCACGGTGCAGACTTCTATATTTGCACTTATGATTTCACTGACCCTTGGTATCATGTTTGGTCTTATGGCCACCTCAGGCAATAGACTGCTCTCAGCAGTTTCAAGAGTTTACGTAGAATTTATTCAGAATACCCCTCTGTTACTGCAGATCTGCTTTTTGTACTATGCTCTGTCATTCAGTGGCCACAGTATCGGTATTCTGCTCTCTGGTATTATTTCCATAGGTTTATACCATGGTGCCTACATGGCTGAAGTTATAAGAGCAGGTATTCTGTCAATTCCAAAAGGACAGTTTGAGGCAGCCCAGAGTCAGGGCTTTAATTATGCCGGTACCATGTACTACATCATTCTGCCTCAGAGTATCAAAATCATTCTGCCTCCAATGGTAAATCAGGTGGTAAACCTTATAAAGAACACCTCATGTTTATACATCATCGGTGGTAGTGATCTTATTTCTCTGACCTACAGCTTTGTAACCGGTGCCTCCACAGGTGGTGCCTACGGCCCAGCCTATCTCGTATGCGGAATACTGTTCTTTATCTTCTGCTATCCGCTCTCAAGAATGGCAAGTGCCTGGGAAAACAACCTGAAGAAACGCGATCAGATGACCGCTAAGTAGGATTAAACATGGAAGATGCATCTTTACTGACAGAATGGATGGCAAGTTTTCATATTCTGACGATTGAAGCCATCATCATTTATATTTTAAAAGGCACACTGTTTACAGTAATTATTTCTGCTATTGCTGTAACCTTAG
Organism: Succinivibrio sp.; assembly: GCA_051885305.1. Taxonomy (GTDB): domain Bacteria; phylum Pseudomonadota; class Gammaproteobacteria; order Enterobacterales; family Succinivibrionaceae; genus Succinivibrio. The sequence continues at coordinate 2,702 of JBJEWY010000103.1, forward strand.
GTGTAATTTTCGGATCTATTCTGGCTTTAGTCAGAAACTACTGTAATGCACGAGAGTACCTGATCTTCAAATATATGGCGACAGCTTATATTGAGATCTTCCGTAATACTCCTTTATTACTGTGGATTTTTATCTGTATTGTTTTCTGCCCTGTTCCATCCCTGTTTGCCCATAAACTCTTTGGACTTACAGCTGTTGAAACAAAGCTGCTGTTTAAGGCATCAGTTGCCCTGATCCTGTTTACCTCATCTGTGATTGCAGAGATCATCAGAGGCGGTTTAAATTCAATTCCAAAAGGACAGTTTGAGGCTGGTTATTCTCAGGGATTCAATGTGGTACAGGTCATGGTGTACATTATTCTGCCTCAGGCAATCCGTAATGTTGTGCCAACACTTTTAAGCCAGATCATTACCACCATAAAAGACTCATCTTATCTTGCCAACGTGGCAACAGTTGAGCTTATGAGCCGTGTAAGACAGATTTTAAGTTCAGCAAACCTATACAATGGACTTGGCAGCATCAACGTATCTGATGTATTTGTGCTTTATGGATGCGCTGCAGCCATTTACTTTATTATCAACTTCAGTCTTTCTCTGTTTGTACGTCACTTAAACTCCAAGAAGAGCAAGTCAGTGTACATACCATCAAAAGCATAGGAGTTAAGATGCCACAGCAGTATGTAGTTACAATTTCAAGACAGTTTGCCTCCATGGGCAGAACCATCGGTTTAAAGATGGCAGATAAACTGAATATTGAACTTCTAGATCGCGATATCGTTAAAGAAGCGGCCAAACGCATGGGGCTTTCAAAGGGAGAAGTAAGCAATTATGATGAAACTCCAGGCTCTGACAGTTTCTTTTTAAGAAAGAACTACCTGTTTGATTTCTCTGTGTACTCAATTCATAAAAATGTGTTTGATGTACAGAAAAACATCATTCAGGATTACGCTGAGAAAGGATCATGCATTATTGTTGGCCGCTGTGCTGACAGTATTCTTAGAGATCATAAAAACGTACTGAATATCTGTATCTACGCTCCTTTTGAGGAGAGAGTAAAAAACTGTATCAATGAACTTTATATGACAGAAGCAGAGGCTGTTGAGAATATAAAAAAGGTTGATGCTGCAAGATCAGCTTATAGAAAGCGTTTCTGTCCAGACTGCGATACTGAATTTAAAGATCGTCATCTTATGATTGACTCAAGCAGATTCGGTATTGATAAGACAGCAGAGATTCTGACCGATATCATCAAGTCAACAATCGCCAAATAAGCTGATATGGCATTTCCTTAAAAATAAGGAAACCTGCAAAGAATAGCCCCTCACCTCTTAGGTGAGGGATATTTTCAAGAAAATTCCCAAAACTCTAGATAATTTCCCCATAAAAATTCGTTCTAAGGTAAAAATCTATCACTTTTAGTGATATACGCAGAATTTAATTCAGCAGATAAAAATGAGATTTAACGTAGCAGAAAATCACGCACAAAACAAACCCCAGCAGGTTTGTTCAACTTACTGGGGTCAGGAAAAGAGATATTTTTTACAAAAGATACATCAAGTTATACGTACTTAAACTTGATCTCTTCAATCTTCTTAGACCAGATCTGAGGACCAATCTGATGAATTGAGTTACCCTCAGAGTCAACAGCAACAGTTACTGGCATATCTACAACCTTGTATTCACGGATTGCTTCCATACCAAGATCTTCAAATGCGAGCACCTTAGCTGATTTGATTGCCTTTGATACCAGGTAAGCAGCACCACCAGTTGCCATTAAGTATGCAGCCTTGTGCTTCTTGATTGAAGCAATTGCCTCAGGACCTCTTTCTGACTTACCAATCATGCCGTATAAACCAGTCTGAGAAAGCATGGTCTCAACAAACTTATCCATACGAGTTGATGTGGTAGGACCTGCAGGACCTACAACCTCATCACCTACAGCAGGAACTGGGCCTACGTAGTAGATAAACTTCTTGTGGAAATCAACACCCTCTGGTAATGGCTCACCTTTAGCGATCAGATCACAGACACGCTTATGGGCTGCATCACGACCGGTCAGGATAGTGCCTGATAAAAGCAGAGTCTCACCCATCTTCCAGGATGCAATCTCTTCTTTAGTAATGGTATCAAGATTTACTCTCTTAACTTCAGTTGAGTTACCTGCAAGTTCAATATCTGGGTAATCATCAAGTGATGGAGGAGTAAATACAGCAGGACCTGTACCATCAAGTTCAAAATCAATGTGACGGGTAGCAGCACAGTTAGGAATGATTGTGGTAGCCTTTGATACAGCATGGCAAGGATAGGTCTTAACCTTAACATCAAGAACTGTAGTAATACCACCTAAGCCCTGAGCACCGATACCAAGCTTGTTGATCTTCTCATAAAGCTCTAAGCGAAGCTCTTCTTCGGCATTCTTTGGACCGCGAGCAATCAGTTCCTGAATGTCGATAGGATCATTTAAAGCTTCTTTAGCAAGAATTGCTGACTTCTCTGGGGTACCACCTACACCGATACCGATGATGCCAGGAGGACACCAGCCGGCACCCATATGTGGGATCTGTGATAATACATAATCCACTACGCTGTCAGATGGGTTTAACATGCGCATGTGGGTCTTGTTCTCTGATCCACCGCCTTTTGATGCAATTGCAATTTCAACCTTGTTGCCGTGAACCATCTCAATGTGAACAACAGCAGGAGTGTTGTCCTTGGTATTGATTCTCTTGCCTAATGGATCCATGAGAATTGACTTTCTAAGTGGATTGGTCTCAAAGGCATAAGCTCTTCTTGTACCTTCATCAACCATTTCCTGAATGGTCATATCACCTTCGAAGCGGACATCCATACCAATCTTAACAAAACAGGTTACAGCACCGGTATCCTGACAGAGTGGACGATGGCCAATGGCACACATTTTTGAGTTGATAAGGATCTGAGCAATAGCATTTTTTGCTGATGGGTTCTGCTCAATATCGTAAGCGTGCTTCATTGCCTTTAGGAAATCTTTTGGGTGGTAATAGGAAATATACTGAATCGCATCACAGATGGACTCAATAAAATCCTTTGTCTTGATAAGAGTAGTCATGGGTATATTCCTTACTAAACGATGTGTAAACATTCCATAAACTCTTACATTATATTGCAAAATGAAAAAAGAAAACCGCTACACTTAGTGTAATTTGAAAATTCTTTAGTACAAAATCTGAGCTTTGCTATGAGAAAGTTCAAATTTTAATTGCTAAATTCTGCAATCGTGTTTTAATTACTACTATAATTAAGTATGTTCAAGGTTTTGTGGCAAATATCATATGTTTATTACAATAGCTGTCATTTTTGTACTGTTAGCATCATTCCTGCTTATCATAGTCAACATGTACTCTGACTATGTTTCGCGTCGTGAGCAGGATGCAAGACTTATTGCCAGCAAAGCTAAAAACATCATCAACGAGTGTGAGGAACTGCTTTTAAACCAGTCTCAGGTCCTATTTTCAAAAACACTAGTTTTGGTACTCCACTACAGAATCATCCGTGCTTTGAGAAAGAGAGCAATTGACACCCAAAACCGCGATGAGGTCAAAGAGCGTATCGCCAATGAAGAGCGCATTATCGCTGAAATCAAGACCAACTACCAGGAGCAGAACAGTTTCAAGGCTCCTGATAATGATGCCATGGCTATCATGCAGCTTCGAACCATAAGACGCCTTCGCAATATTCTCAAATCAGAAATGACCTCCGGTATTCCACTCAATCCAACTACCCTGAATAAAGAAGACAGACGTTTATACGTTCTAGTACTCAAAGTAAACATTTCAAACCTTATCCAGAAGGTATTTGAAATGAAAAGACTGCGTCAGATAGGTTCATGCAGACAGCTGATTGAAAAAGGTCTGTCCGTTATCAAAGCTGCCGGAGTAAAAGACGGATGGCTTACAGAGAAAGAAGATCTTTTAACAAACCTTTTAAACGGTCTTAATTCAGAAAACAAAGCAGAAAACCCAGCCAAGAAAGAAAAAGACGATGCCGACGGCAAGAGTCTTGCTGACAAGAATGATCTTGACGAGATCTTTGGTGACAAGAAGAAGTGGTAAAAACTGTGCCGTAATTTTTGAACTTTATAGGCACTATAGACTGTTGCCAACTATCATCAAAATCAGGTAGACAAAATAGATCTTCTGATACTCATTCAGATTAAAACAAGGTTCTCACTCAACCGATGAGAACCTTTAATTTTGGCTCTGTTGTAAAGAAGATTTATCGATCTGACAATTTTTTTTAAATCCTACAAATAGTTAAAGTATTTATAGGAATTATTCAGAAGTAAACTTAATGGTCTCGATATCTCCACCATTTACAACAGCTTTTAATTGAGAATAATCTAACCGGTATTTCTGACCTTTGAAGCAACAATGAACAGTCCATGTTTCGCCATTTTTTATTGGAAAACAGAAGTAATGAGAAACTTTTTCTGAAACTGCTCTATAAAAGTCCAAAAGTACAGTAATTTTTTGTTTATATTCTTCTAAAGATATATTCTGAGAAGACGATTCATTTAAACTTTTTACTTCAAAAAGAAAATACTCTTCATTTGTGTTTTTTAAGATAAAGTCTGGATAAGAAAAATGTCTTCCATCATTGTTATAGTATTCATACTTAATGTCAGAATTAGGCAGATAGTTCTTTCCAACAAGCGCTACCTCTTTATCATCAGATAATGGAATTTTCTTTATTATAAATCCGTCAGTTAGCAAAAGATTCAACCATTCAACCTCTGCCATACTGTCAAAAGTAAAATTGCCTATCTTGTCACCATTATTCCATACTGAATTATGAACTGTTAGCGAATACCTTGAATCCTTTATATACATTGAATTGAACGGAAGCGTAACATCTAAATTCTTGCCTAAACTGTTTTTTACAATTTCGATACTATTTGAATAATCTTGTAACACGTCAGATAGTTTTGCTTTGATTGAATTTATATTATTAACAAAAGCAAAATATGCAGAATAAGGAGAATTACCATTATCACTGACGTAATTAAGACATTCTGCCTGAATCTTATTACTTGCGTTATTAAAAGATTCATACAGTTCAAATATACTCTTATTTGCTATTGACGCAGGTTGTTTTGATAGATAATCAGCAATACTAAATGAATTCTTGACAGTCGAAATCTTGTCGAGTAATTTCGTAACATTCACTTTAATTTCTTTTTGAATTTCATTTGAGATATTGCGAATATCATCAGGAGCATTTCCTTTTAGAATAACTTCAACAGAAGAAGATTCCTTTGACTTTTCCTTTACTCCCCATACATAGGCTGTTGTTAACATTTTTTGATCTTTTAAATCTGTAACCTTATCAAAATTAAGAAGCATTGGATTGCGTCTAACACGACCTATGATTTGTTCATCCAACTGTTTTGATTGAGAATCACGAATCTGAAAGAGCATGTTTGCTCTTGGAATATCCCATCCTTCAGTAATTTTCATTTTGAAGATGATAATATCTATTAAAGAATCTTGCTTTACAGCATACTCTTCCCATTTTAATGGAGAGCTTTTTATAAGTTGATCATTGGTATCACAAGCCTTTGGATCATCTGCCACGCTAATCCATTTTAAATCTTTGAATTCTTCATTTGTTGACAATAGCTGTTTAACAAGTTCTAGTTGTTTTAACCCAAGTTCTTTGTTTGAAATCTGTATAATAAGACAAGGTTTAATATTGAACTTTAAGTAGGAGTATTTTAGTTTATTGAACAAACGTAAAGCATCGATTAGTTCTTTGTACTGAATAGAATTTACGGAGAAGTCATCTCCGTAATCTTTGGAACTTTTATATTCAACTGACTTAATTAAATGGCAATTAATAGCATCGATTTCTTTAAGTTCAACATCAGGTTTACCCTTTGGCGTTGCAGAAATGTTTATTACTTTTGAAAAATGATCTTTTAACTCATCAAGATTATTTGTCTTTATATGACTTTCATCCTTTATTACAAATATACGTTTATGTTCAATTAGGGTAATCTCTTGAATGAATTTTAATAATGCTTGTTGACCTTTAAGTTTGCTTTTATCCTTGTACAAATCTCTAGGCAAAACATAAATATTTTCAGTTGACGGAATAAATAAAGCGTTTTCTCCACTGTCCTCACTTGATATTAGATAAGGTCTAACATTTTTGATATAACCGTGAGAAACGTAATCTTGAAATTTATTGTAGTTTTGTTGTGCTAATTTTGCTTTTGACAAAGAAGAAACAAGAAAAATTACGTCAGAGTCTTTTTTTAAGATCTCATCCATAAACCTTGCCATTATGAATGTCTTTCCTGAACCTGTAGGAGCTTTAAAAGTTAATGTATCTTTTTTTGCAACACACTCTACGAGGTCCGCAATAGCTTGATTCTGTAAATCTTTTACTTCCTGTAGCATCTTATCTTTCTCCGATTACTTATCTTCAAGATATTTCTGTGTTACAGAGAAATTTTCACAAACCCATTTAATTTTATCCTTTGGTGTCATTTTCACTTCACCATAAAGAGTTTCATCTATCACATCAAATGCCGATTTCCCCTCCGATTGCTCTAAGTTACTTACCTCAGTAATTTCGTAAACATCAAGATTATCGCCAAGAGGAGAATTCTTTTTTATCCACTCAAAATCATTAGTTCCGTCGTAGCATGAGCCTGTCATAACTCTTTTTAGACGTTTGGAGGTGACATCAATAGCAATCCCATTAGGATTCATATCTGTTTTTTCATTGTTGGTACAAAGGATAAAAGTTCTATTACCGCCATCTTCTTTGTTTAATTCTAATACTGCTTGTCCAGTTGTGCCTGAACCTGCAAAAAAGTCAAGGATATAAGATTTTTTTCTTGAAGCTAATTCAATAATGCGTTTCACAAGAAAAACTGATTTTGGATAATCAAATACATTTTTTCCTAATATTTCTTTTACAGCCTCTGTTCCTCTTTCGTTAACAAATTCTTTTTCATCCCAAACACTTCTTTGCATTTTCGCAGTCTTTCGATACTTTTGTACTATCATATAACCGCCATTTTGTTTTTCTTTTCCAAATATTTCTACATTTAAGTTACCTCTTGATTTCTCTTCTTTTCCCCACCTCCAAACAGTTTGAATACCTTGTGAAATTGCAGGTAATACCTCAACACTAAACCGTTCTGTTTTTTCTAAATTAATTTGAAATAAGCCATTTTTGTCTTTGCTTTTTGGGTCTATATAGAAAGGATAAAAAAGATTTGGTCGATTTTGCTTATTAAATTTTACATTACGGTTTCTTAATTCCATTAAATTGAAACCACTTATTTCATCTTGATACTGAAATTGTTTTTTTTCGTCTTCTATCAAATTGAGTTCACATTCATAAATATTTTTTGCATAAATAATTATATATTCATGCTGTTTAGCAATTCCTCCATAATCTCTACCTCCTCTGTTACTAATAACAATTGAGCTACTAATAAAATTACATTCCCCTAGAATATCATCAAACAAACATTTTATATACGCTTGATTCTTGTCATCAATACTACAGAAAATAACACCATTTTCGGAAAGTAATTGCTTTGCCAAAACTAATCTCGGATACAACATTGATAAAAGGTTATCTCTAGTGATGGCATTAGCGTAATTCGTATCAGCAAATTCCCCCATATCATCTTTTCCATAAGGAGGATCAATATAAATCACATCAATTTTGTTTTTATAAGAGATACTAAGATTTAGAAGAGCATCATAGTTATCACCTATGATGAGTTTATGTGTTTTTAACTGTTCATTTTGGCAAAAAGACAATTCTGTATTTTTCTTAAAATACTTGATTGAACTACCAATCTTTTCAAGTTTCTTATCAAAATGAAAACCTGTTCTTTTGTACGTAGTTCCTAATTCTGCAATAGCAGTTGCCTCTTCTTTGTTTTCTGCGTTTTTAATCAGTTTAGATAGCAATTCAAAATTAGCTTGCTCAAGAATTTTATCGTTAACTCTGGATGTTAAATCTTCAAGAAGAGAGCGTTTTAATTCATCTAAAGAAAGGTTATTTGATTGATTGATTGATTGATTGATTGATTGATTGATTGATTGATTGATTGATTG
>JBJEWY010000103.1:10923-22590 GCA_051885305.1 Succinivibrio sp.
TTGATTGATTGATTGATTGATTGATTGATTGATTGATTGATTGATTGATTGATTGCATAAACTGTGCCTTTTCTTAAACAGATACAACAGGTATATTCTTAATTGAATAACCTTTTGTCAAACATCTTGTACTAAACACAAAAACTATTAGCATATTTAGCTTGTTGTTAAATGTGTTCTTTGCAAAATTCATAAAATGATTATACACAACATAGTAATTAAGGTGCTTAGTAGCAACACCATTAAAGTAGAATTTGATCATACTTTTTAGTTCAGAGTGGTAACTATTGATTGGGTTGATATTGAATGCACCTGAAGCTAATTTACCTTCTGGTATTCTAATATGTGTAGCTCATTTTCAACAGCAACTTTCTGATAACATTTTAGTGAGTTTGTTACAAATATTAATCCTTTCTCCTCCAGCTGTTAATGACTTTTTCAAGATTAGAATCTTTTGGTTTTCCTAGATTTGAAATTCTACCTAAAGACATTCCTTTCACATTAGCTGTTTTATGATTTCTAAAAATTGTCTCTGTTCTTCTGTAGAAAGACTATAAACATCTGTCTAAGTATTGAAATCTGATCTGACATACCTATGACCTCTATGTTTTTCTATATCTAGACATAGATCAGAATTTATAGAAATCAATACACCTTTACAACAGAACCTTTATTTTTTAGCCTTATCTTCAGCTTCTGTTGACAGTTATCACCTCATTTGGAGTAAGTCCGTCCTGGGTGTAGATTGATATGGCAACGGTTCTTACATCATCACCTAAATGTTCGATAAAAGCAGACAGTGCCTGATTCTCCATCATACGCTTTCTTATAATATCAATCTGTCTTAGATAGCATTTTGCCGCAAGATCATGAGGGCAGCCAGAAGGTCTCCCCTTTACTGATTTTAAAGTGATCTTTACAGGCTTTGAGCCATTGGCAAAGGAGAATTTGGTTACAATGTTATGGTGGAACTCAGGAGAGCTTGTAAGCAGATCATAATCAGATGACACCTCTAATGTCCAGTCATCCTTGTCATCTGGATTTACAATTCTGTTTGAATAGCAAAGGGCTGAATATACAGGTCCGCCTTTATAGTTAGCCTTTCTTATGGTCTGAAGCCATGGATCTTCAGCTGCAACAGCATCATAAAAATCCTCAATCTTAAGCTGACGGCCAAGACGGCGGTTTTCAAACTGACTTTCACTTTCAAGAAGTTTTATGGTCTCCTCTTTAAGTCCTAAAGGATTACCATCTGTAATTCTGGTGTTTTCTGGTATATCAAGTGCGGATGATCTTGAAACAGCAATACTGCTGTCAGATATTTCTCTGTCAAGTGAGCCTTGATCTTCACCATCAGTCAAATCTTGTGGAGCACTTTGCTCATAGGCATCAGAAGTATCTGGCACTTCTTCATAATTATCTGCAGTGGCTATAGTATCTTCTTTATCTGAACTTTGAAGTGGAATTGAAGATACTGGGGTTATATCCTGTGATTTAACCTCACCTATATAATTTCCGGTTATTCCATTGAGGCTGTCTGCTACTGCCTTTTGAAGGTATGAAGACAGAGTATTTTTGCTCTCATCAATCTTATCAGTAAAAGCAGATGGAGCCTTTAAAGCATCATTTAAGGCCTCTTCAAGGCTTACAGGAGCTTTAGAGATCTCATCAGATGTTATCTGCCTCTTATCATCACTGTCATGCTGCAAAGTCTCATGATTTTCTTCAAGAATAGACTTATCCACAAGATCAGAGCTTTCATCATAAGGATGCTCTACTTCCTTATCTGATACTGTCTTTTCACTGTCTGCAATAACCTTGTTTACATCGTCTGCAGAGAGTCTTGCGTTGCGCTCATAGGCTTCCTGTTTTAATAACTCCTCTTTCTCTTTATTTGCCTCAATCTGGGCAAGAGCTGCCTTTTGAGCTGCATGCAGCATTGCTGTTGCATCATCCTCATGCTCTGGAGTTAAAGAAAACTCTTCCTTTGCGTCTTTATCTAATTGAGGGAGCTTACTGATGCTGTCAGATGAGATCACATCATCATCTTCCCTTCTTTTAGCACCTGCGTTGCTTAAATCAGAGATAAGTGAAGAAATTCCCTCAAGGGTTGAGGTCTGGCTGTCTTTTGTTGCAGAAGTATTCTTATAGCTGTCACGAGCCACATCCAGTCTGTTCAGGTAACTATTCAACTCAGAAAGGTATATAAGGTTTTCTCTGTTACCATGGTTTTCCTCAATAAAACTTTCACTGATAGTTGAAGGACTCATTTGTCCTAGATCTTTCATCTGCTGAACAACATCAGGAGAAATGTCATGAGTCTCATTGAAAGATGGATTTAAAATGGCATCAAGTTTTTTCTGGAAAACACTGTCATTTCTCTTGGTGGTAACAATGCGTTTCTGCTGCTCTTCAAGTGCGCTCAGTAAAACATCAATATCGCTACCGCCAACAGGGATCTGTGGCACAGCATCTGGAGTATTTAAAGGTGCAGCCTGAGTATCTTTGCTTCCTTCTACAATTTCTGAAGGCTTGTCTTTTATTTCATCTGTATCAGGTGTGATGAGCGTATTTTCATCTAGAGAGCTGCCTTCATTTTTATCAGATACACTCCAAGTTGCATCAGATGACTTTTCTTTGACATCATCTGCAATATGAGTGTCAGGTAAATTATTCTGTTCCTTTTCATCAGGTAAGACAGGAGATGCTGTTTCTTTTGTATCTGCACTCTCAGCAATTTCAGCTTCGACAATGCTGTGCACAGATGCGACAACCTTAGAGTTGGATGATTTTGAAAACAGCTCTTTAAAATGATTTAAATCAACACTGTAATTAAGACATGCCAGATCTGCACTGTCACTCTCGCCTATCCAATCTTTTTTTTTTCGGGTGTAAAGGCTAAAAGACGCAGTACTGCCATCTCAAAAGCGGTTGCACCATCAGGTGCAAAACGGTACTCCTCAAGTCCCTGAAGGCAGATCTGATAATAAAGCTGCAAGCCCTCTGGAGAGAAGATACGTGCATACTTGTCAAGAATTGCAGCAGGAGTTGTAAAGACATTAAGTTTTGATTCACCGCCAGTCATCTGGAAGAGAGCCAGATCGTGAAAAACGATTACAAGCTCGTCTAAAAGATTCTTGTAGTTTGGTGAAATTGAGCGGATCCTGCTTATGACATCAGCAAGATCAGCTGTTGAATTCATGGTAAGCAGCTCAAGAATGCTTACAATCATGTTGTCACCCGCTGTTCCAAGCATGGAGACTACATGATCACGTAAAATCTCACCGCCACCTAGAGCTACAGCCTGATCACACAAGGATAAGGCATCACGCATACTGCCCTTGGCTGCACGGGCTAAAAGCACGCAGGCCTCATGCTCTGCGTTTATTCCTTCCTTCTTGGCGATATCCTCAATTCTGAGTGCAATCTGATCTACAGTCAAAGCCTTAAGCTGGAACTGCAGACAGCGTGATAAAACAGTAGGCGGGATCTTGTGAGGATCAGTTGTTGCAAGAATAAACTTCACATACTCAGGAGGCTCCTCTAAAGTCTTTAACAGAGCATTGAAACTGCTCTGAGAGAGCATGTGAACCTCATCGATGATGTAAACCTTGTAGCGGCCCTGCATCGGAGGATACTGGGTGTTCTCTAAAAGAGCACGGGTATCATCAACTTTTGTCTGAGATGCAGCATCAATTTCAATAACATCAGGAAAACGGCCTTCTGCAATTGCAAGGCAGTTAGAGCACTCCTCACTGCCGTCACTGTGCGGATGATCGGTAACTCCAGCTTCACACTCAAGGCATTTGGCAATAATTCTTGCAATGGTGGTTTTTCCAATACCACGGGTACCAGTTAAAAGATATGCATGATGAATACGGTTTTCTTTAATGGAGTTTTTCAAAGCTCCAATAACATGTTCCTGCCCTACCACATCATCAAAATGCTGTGGGCGGTATTTTCTTGCTAATGCCTGATACTGGCCGTTTAATTCTAATGTCATATTCTTGTTTTAGTGACCAGGAAATTTTACGAGGCTGAAAACCTCAACGTGGTACTTGTCCTCAAGTTGTTTTGCACCGCCAAGATCAAAAAGATCCATTACAAAGGCAAATGAATCAATTGAAGCGCCTGTCTTTCTGACTAATTCTATCATGGCACCTGCTGTACCGCCAGTTGCAATGAGATCATCAATTAAGAGTACTCTCTGACCTTCTTTTAAAGAATCCTCTGACATCTCAAGGGTACTGGTACCATATTCGAGAGTATAATCCTGAGAAATTGTCTTGCGTGGGAGCTTGCCCTTTTTTCTTACAAGAACTAAAGAGCAGTCCATAAGATAAGCAAGAGCAGAGCCGAAAATAAAGCCCCTGGCATCAGCTGCCACAATGGCATCAATTCTGTGATCCTTATAGTATTCAAAGAACAGATCAATGCAATCTTTAAAAGCAGCGTGATTTTCTAGAAGAGTAGTGACGTCTCTAAAAAGAATGCCTTTGATTGGAAAGTCTTCAACAGATTTAATGGAGTTTTTAATGAACTCACAACGCTTTTCAAAATCTTTAATCTTGCTTACATCTGCCATTTGATCTAATGCCCTGAATAATAAAATTTATTATCTAAAAAACAGCATATAAAATCATACCACATAGTTCTTTTAAACTAGGTCAAAACTTTACAAATTATTGAGACAAAGCCTTAATACTTATAAAAAAGAATAATATGTAGACAATTTCTTAAAAATATTATGACACAACAGCTATCATCATGAATTACATAGAAAAAGAGCATATGATTTTGGTAATAAATTTACAGAAACTTAACAGGATCTGTTTAGTCTTATAATGTATAATTAGGCTTGTTTTTTGAATAAATTTGACTTACTCGATGAAATATAAGGCAGTACTTTTCGATCTTGACGGCACTCTTTTGGATACCGCTTTGGATATTATCGGTGCCTGCAATGCAACTTTAACCCACTTTGGATATGAACCTCTAGATGAGGCTGCTCTAAGACAGAGAGTTACAGCTGGTATGCGTATGATGCTGAAAATGGGTGTACCTGAAAGCAAGTGGGATACAGCTGGTATTGAAACCACCATGCGCGATTACTTTGCATCATACTATGTGGAGCATATCTGTGATAAAACCGTACCTTTTGATGGTATTGCATCATTAGTTGAAAGCTTATCAGAAAACAATATTAAAACCGCTGTGGTTACCAACAAGTATTCTCACATGGCAAATGAGCTTTTAAAGAAGTTCCCCTTCTCAAAAAATTTTCAGCTTGTTTTAGGCTGTGATTCACTTACTCACTCAAAACCTCATCCAGAACCAATTTTAACCTCATGTGAAAAACTAGGGGTAAAGACTGAGGATACCCTGTATGTAGGTGATCATCTAAATGATATTAAAGCATCTGCTGCAGCCTGCTGTGACAGTGCTGTCGCCTTATGGGGATATGGTGGTGTTGAGTGTGGTGATCCTAAAAAATGGGGAGCAGATTACCTCTGTCAGGATGCTTTTGAACTTAAAGATCTTATTTTTGGTAAAATGCAGCAGGTTGTCTAAGGAAAATTCATGAAAAAATTATTATTGCCTCTGCTGCTTGGAAGTCTTGTTCAGCAATCTTACGCAGCAAACATCTATTCAAAAGATGATACAAGTTTTGACATGTTCGGTTCTATTACCGCCATGGGCTTAAGTGATCACGCAGCCTCCACCATCAAGAGTGCCACTTCAAAAGAGAATTCTGACAACACTCTTTTGAATGCCATGTATTTTGGTATGGCAGGCAGAACTTCTATTGCTGACTCAATATCTGCCTTTGCCTATACCCAGTGGCTCTTCCCTACAGGTAACAACGGTAGTGAAAAGATAAAAACCAGAGCACAGTACATAGGAGTTGATTTCTCACAGTACGGCATCATAACCGCAGGTCGCGGCGACAACGCTTTTTATACTGTTGCAGGTGCTACTGATATCTTTGAAGAGCTTGATATGAGAGTAAATGATCATTACATTCTAGGTGATCATATGCCAGGTCTTATTTCATGGTCTTTAAGCACCTTAGGCTGGGATTTTAGAACATCTTTTCAGACAGCATCTGATAATGTCAATGATACAGGCGTTAACATCTACAACGGTTTCTCTCTTGCTCTTGCAACCCGCACAGCAAGCGGAGTCTCTGTTGCCTGGGGTCTTGGCTATTATGATTTCTCATATGGAAAAAACGCTGATGTATCATTCTTTGGACCATCAGTTAACATCATGCATGGACGCAGTGAGAACGATCTTGCTTTTTCATACATGTTCAAACCATCATGGAAAGTTGATAAAGGTATTGCAGTATCCTACGGAACCTTAGGTGACGGGCTTTATGTTGCTGTAAACGGCACCATAACCAAGTATGACAATTACACAAACCACCTCTACAGTGCTGAAGCTGTTGCAAACTATGCCTTTGATAACGGCATGTCAGTCTCAGGCGGTTATGGCATCAAACGCTTTAAAGGTGCCAATATAATCTCAGAGATAAACTTAAGCACTTCATACGCTTTATGTCCAACATTCAAAGTCTTTATGGAAGGTTCTATCGATGCTGGATCAAAGCCTGAACGTTACTTCGGCTCCAGATACATCAAAAACAATGCCTTAAAAGAAAACAGATTTTTATTAGGTGCAAAGTATTCATACTAGATATTTTGGTGATAAGATTTAGAAAATTGTTAATGGATGAAATCTATGAATAAATTAAAATTATTTGCTCTGACAGTTACCTGTGCATTATCTTTGAATGCACTTGCTGACACCGGTTTTAAAGTACCAGTTCACTACAATATCGAACTCGTTGACGGTGAATCAGATCCAGACAACTACAGCCGTTTCTCAAGAATTATCGATCTGGCTCCTGGTAAACATCAGGTTGTTTTAACCTTCAAAGATACTTTCAAGTCAGGTTCTGATTCAAGACTCGTTCAGTCTATTGATCCTGTAGTTATCGATATTGAAGATCTCAAAAAAGATCAGCTGTTAACCTTCCAGTACCAGAAGCCAAACAACGAAGAACAGGCAAAACGTTATGCTCATCAGCAGAAAATCACTATTACCGATTCTACAGGTCGTGTGCTGCCAAGTTCTGAAGCTTCATACTTTATCCTGACCTCAGATACAGGTTTTTCAATGATGCGTGACTACCGTCAGGAGCTGTCTGGTCTAAACCGTCTTTATGCTCCAACCTATGTAGCATCAGGTGAGCGTACTGTAACTATGACCGAGTATGGTGCCCCAACAATCCGCGCAGGCTCAGACAATAACGTTACTGAAAACACAGCTTCTGCTAAGGGTTTAACCCTAGAACCAATGGGTGGTTCAAGCTCAGCAATGTCAACAGCAACTGTAGGTTCTTCAAAGGCTGATGCTGCAACCTATAATGACCTAGTAAGACTTTACAATGCTGCAGACGATGCTACCAAGCTCAAGTTTGTAAAATATGTAATGTCACATTAATCACTTTAAAGGAAAGCCAGATCTGATCTGGCTTTATTTTTTATGTCAAAACTCCCTCTTACCGTTGTAATTCTTGCTCATAATGAGGAGTCCAATTTACATGACTGCATCTCATCAGTTGATTTTGCTGATGACATTCTGGTCATTGAAAACGGCTCTACCGATAAAACCGTGGAGATTGCAAAATCTTTAGGAGCAAGAGTTTTAGAGCGTGACCTGAACGGGGATTATGCATCACAGCGTAATTTTGGAATAGAGAATTCCAAATATGACTGGATCTTTATGCTTGATGCTGATGAGAGAGTAACTGACGATTTAAAAAATTCCATAACTGAAGCTGTCACAAAAGATGAAAACCTTGTATATAAGGTCTCACGTGAGAATCACTTCATTGAAGGCAGAGTTTTACATGGTGTATTAAGACCAGATCGTGTGGAAAGACTGTTCAAAAAAGGCTCAGCACAGTATGAAGGACTTATTCATGAACGCCTTAAATACGCAGTCAAGACTAAAGAATTAAAAGGCCGTCTTATTCATTTTCCATACAGCACCTGGGAAGCTCATCTTGACAAGATGAACCGCTACACGACTCTTCTTGCAGTTAAATATCATGAAAAAGGCAAGAAGTGCTCATTTTTCAGTATCCTTTTCAAACCAGCATGGGCCTTTATAAAGATGTACTTCATCCATCTTGGCTTTTTAGATGGAAAGCTTGGTCTGCAGTTCTGCCTTTTACACTATTTCTATACTTTAGAAAAATATTTAAAACTATATAGCTTAAACAAACATCAAGGACGCATTTAATGCTTATCTCAGTCATTATCTCAACATACAACAAGCCTCATCAGCTCGAGCTGATCTTCAAGGCATTAAACTATCAGACTGACAGACAGTTTGAAGTGATCATTGCCGATGACGGATCATCTCAGGAAACAGCAACTCTTGTATCTAAAATGACAGTTGCTGCAACCTACCCTGTAACTCACGTCTGGCAGAAGGATGAGGGGTTCCGTCTCTCCCGCATCAGAAATCTTGCAGCCAGAAAAGCCAAGGGGGAGTATCTCATATTTTTAGATGGTGACTGTATTCCTCGCCCCTCATTTATCAGTACCCACAGAAAACTTTCAGAAAAGAACATGCTTGTAGCAGGAAACAGAATTCTGCTCAAAAAGGACTTTTCTGAATTTGTCATCACAAGACAGGAGCCTGTGTGGACCTATTCATTTACCAAATGGGTGTCTGTTTTCTTTAAAGGCGGAATAAACCGTCTGCATCCCCTTATTGTCTTTCCTTATTTTCAGAAACTTAGAAACTTAAAAAACAAATGGAAAAAAGCACGTGGCTGTAACTTTGCTCTGTTCAAAGAGGATTACTACAAAGTAAACGGTTGTGACGAATCTTTTGAAGGTTGGGGGTATGAGGATTCTGATCTTGCAATAAGACTTATCCACGCTGGTCTTTCAATCAAATCAGGTCGTTATGCAATTGGTGTTTTCCACCTCTTCCACAATGAAAATGACCGTTCAAAGGAGACAGAAAACCTAAAACGCCTTGAATCAAGACTTAACTCTGACATTGTAAGAGCTGTAAGAGGCCTTGATGAACTTGAAGAAAAGTAACATATAATTCAGCATTTGAATGAACCAGACAGTAAAAACGTCTGGTTCTTTTTTATGATGATGCTATAAAAAATAGTGACAGCGGTATACCGTAATATGCACCATTTATGAACTGTCAAAAAAAGTGCATCAAAGTAAAATTTAGAAAACTTTAGCTTATATAGCCGATAGATATGCACTTCATGTTTTTATATCAGTAACAATTTCTATTAACTCTTTAAATTTAATAAAAAATAATTGTGATAACGATTGCAGTTTTTAATTTACTTCTGTAAATTGTCTTGAAATCTTTGATCCTTTACAAAGATTTAAAATATTAAGCATTATCAATATTTTTGATGTGACTATAATCAATAAGGGTTGAACTTTGTTTAAAGGAAAACATCGTACAGCCGTTAGACTAAGTGTGTGTTTCTAGAATAAGTGAACGTGCTATGAATATGTTGATGTCATTAAGCGTAAAGGCAAAGCTGGTGCTGGCCTTTGTTGTCATGATTTTGTTTACTATAATCATTGCTGCGGTATCAATCGGAACGGCGGCAAATTCGAGATCTGTCGCAGAGTACGCCAAAGAGGTACTTACCGATCAGTACTCAAAGATAGTTCAGGTGTCATCAACCACCAACACCTTCCGCAATGATTTGAACCTTTTCACCAATAACGTTTCGGCCTATAACCAAGATTCCGCAGCCAAAGTAAACAACCATATCGATGAAATCAGAAGTGCATTATCAGATCTGACCAAGAGTACAGATCCTTCACTTGCAACTGAAACCAGTAAGGTTGTTCAGGATCTAAATGCGGTTATTGATATCTACAAGAACAAGATGGAAAACATGATTGACCATGGTTATTCTGTAGATACCAGAAACTGCTATAACAACGAGGTTTATCCTCTTTTAAATGAGGCAACAATATCTGTTAACAAGCTGGTAGGTATCTACCTTGGCCGTGTAAACAGCAATATTGAATCTCTCACTGACTCAACCCCAGTTGTCATTATTCTTATAACCACATTAGTTGCACTGGTATTCTCAGCATACATTGCCTGGAAGTTCCCTCGTACTATTGTTGGTGTTTTAAATTATGTGGTAAAACAGGCTTCAGTGATTGCCCGTGGTGATCTTTCAGTTGCAATTGAAAACCGTGGCCGTGGTGATGAGTTCGGCAAGCTTTTAAACAGTCTTGAAATGATGCGTAAAGAATGGCAGAACAACGTTCAGATCATCAAGGACGTATCATCACGTATTGAAGAGACTTTTGAAAGAATTGATACTGCAACAACCAGCATGAGTTCAAAAGCTCAGGAATCACAGTCACGTGCCCTTACAGTTGCAGCAGCAGCCGATGAGATGGTGTCAACAACAGGTGACATCGCCAAGAACTGTGAGTCAGCAGCAGCCAACTCCAACCAGTCAAATGATACCACCCGTGAAGGTGTTAACAAGGTTCAGCTTACCATTGAAGGTATTCAGAATCAGGTGGTCAAGTCAAAACAGGATGCTGAGAATGTTCAGTCATTAGTGGATCAGGCCCAGAAGATTGGCACTATCGTACAGACCATTGATGATATTGCAAGTCAGACCAACCTTCTTGCATTGAACGCTGCAATTGAAGCTGCTCGCGCTGGTGAAGCAGGTAAAGGCTTTGCTGTGGTAGCAGATGAAGTTAGAGCTCTTGCATCAAGAACCTCTGCCTCAACTCAGGAAATCACCAAGATGGTTACCCAGATTCAGGTTAATGCCAATACAGCAAACGAATCCATGCAGTCTTCTGTACAGAACATGGACAGCCTTGCTGTTGAAACTGCAACCATTGAGACTCTGTTAAATGACATTACCGCACAGGTAAGTCAGGTTAACTCTCAGATCACTCAGATTGCTACAGCTGCTGAACAGCAGACAACTGCAACATCTGAAATCTCAACTAATATGCAGGATATTTCTCATTCATCTCAGGCTCTGTCAGAAGAGTGCAACGCAACTAAATCTGAGGTTGAGAAGTCAATTACTCACGTATCAGACCTGCTTAATATCTTAAGAAAGATTAAGGTCTAAGAGGGACGTTCCCTTTCTCGACTAAAAGTCTAATATAACCCCGTTGTTGATCTCCGATTAACAACGGTTTTTTTATATAAGGCTTATTTATGTAGACGAACAAAATCTTTTCATTTGTGAATAACTGCAAACACAATTAAACTCTTATGCAGGCTCTCTTCATATAATCTTTTAAGATTTTTAAATCAATATAAATTTTATATCCGTTTTGCATATATTTTTAATTATCTTTTTGAAATATAAAGAATATTTATCTAAATTTTCGCCGATGATCAAAATAACTGTTTAGCAGAATAAAAAATATCTAAAATTCTCTTGAAAATCAATAAAATAGTTACAAATATCAATTTTTCAAACTCACTGACATCGGCGTTCTTTAAAAATCAAATAGTTAAGTATGATTTTTATGGGGATTAATAAAATTTTGGTAAATGGTCTGAAATAAACTTTCAGACCTTCCAGTTAAGCCACATTCCATGGCA
>JBJEWY010000104.1:0-22297 GCA_051885305.1 Succinivibrio sp.
CTAGAGTGCATCTAGTTTTGTTTTAAATTTCCATGTGGGAAACTAGAGTTATTCAGAAGTCGCTTCTTATAAATGAATACAAAAAAGATCGTAAGTAACTCAATAGCATTTACCAGCAGTTTCTTTTCAATACTGGCACTTTACGGTGCATTCTGCTGTTATTATCGTGATTTTATCGATATAGGAAACTATCCTTCATTTAAGCTTTATGGAACAATAATCTTTGTTATCACTCTCTTCACCAATCTCTTCACTGGTATAAATCACGGTTTTTTATATCGAACTGTCTATAAAGAAATCTCCAAAGTCTTTATTATTGTATGTGTCATCATAACAGGAATTATTTTGCTTCTATTCTGGTTCCATATTTTGACAGACAGTAAGAGACTTATATTCTGTTATTTTGCAGTGATCTTCTTTTTTACCGATTTGGCAGTAAGACTTCTAATCAGAGATTTTGTGCTTAAGGTATTCAATAAAAGCAAGTTCTCAAGCAAGGTTCTGGTTGTAGCTGAAGGGGCAAAGGTAAGATCTGTCGTAAGACTACTTGATAAAACTTTTGTCTGGTCTAAAAGTATTGTCGGCATCTGCCTTGAGGATGGAGCGAAAAAAGATCAGAAAATCAGAAACAAGAAAGCTGTCTGTTCATACAGTGAGCTTTTAAGTTATGTAACAAAAAACGGTGTTGATGAGATCATCATATCGCTTAATGATGAAAACCTCTCAAAGATTAAGGGGGATTTGTCTCAGATTGAGGAAATGGGTGTCAGAGTATCATTCACTATCAATCTTGAACTGTTTGATTACCTGCCATCATCATTCATACGCTATGAGAAATATGGTCCTCTGCAGTTTATATGTGTAAGCCGCCATTATTTATCTTACAGAAAGATATTTGCCAAGATATTCCTGGATTATTTAGGCGGATTTGTAGGAATCATAATCTTTGGCATTGCTTACCTGATTATGGCTCCTATTATCAAACTAGATTCCAAAGGTCCTGTCTTGTTCAAACAGCCACGTGTAGGCAGGAATGGAAGAATCTTTAACTGCTACAAGTTCAGATCGATGGTAACTGATGCTGAGGAGCTGAAAAAGAAACTGATGTCCCAGAATGAAATGAGCGGACTGATGTTTAAAATGGAGAATGATCCAAGAATTACCAAAGTTGGCAGATTTATCCGTAAAACCAGTATTGATGAGCTGCCTCAGTTTATCAATGTTCTCAAAGGTGATATGAGTCTTGTCGGTACCAGACCTCCAACTCTTGATGAGTACAGCAGATATGAGCCAAAACACAAGGCCAGAGTGTCAATGTCTCCAGGACTTACTGGTCTGTGGCAGGTCAGTGGCAGAAGTGATATCAAGAACTTTGATGAAGTTGTAGCCCTTGATATGCAGTATATCGATAACTGGTCAATCTGGCTTGATATCAAGATCATCTTAAAGACTGTCCTGATGGTATTAGTTGGATCAGGTGCTAAATAAATCATCAGATTCTAAATCTACTGTAAAAGGGGAGCTATGTGCTCCCATTTTACTGTCTTCAAATAAAACTGTAGGTGCGCTGCAGACCTTCTAGATCTTCTATTTACCGTGATACATGGACTATTTGCCCATTTGAATCATTACATTGCGGAAAATAATGCTTAATAACAGCTTTCAAAACTTTCATCTCCTTACTTTCAGCGCCTTCCTTATTCTTAAAATTTTCTCAAAATTGAAAAAGTGTTGAGAAAATTTATCAGTTTAAGCTGATAAGTTTTATCACAAATGGCTTTTTTATGCTGTTTGATGAGGCAGGCCTTTCAATTGAGTAAGTATCAAAACTGATAATATTTATCAGATTAGTAAAATCTAGGTTAAAAAGGGTAATAATAGTACGAGATGGCAAGACTTCTTTGATGAATTTTATTCACTGGATAGTTTTTTTAAGAAGTTTTGCTTGAAGGGGATAAGTTTTCTGCCTTTGGCATTAAATTTTATCTAGATTTTTTTTATCTTGGTTAAAGAAGGCCATTGTGTCTAATACAAATAATATAAGTCAGGTAAGTGTAGACCTGATAACCAGAACCATACCAGCAGGCTGTATCGAGGCAGTAAGTTTTAATAACTGCAGGAATTTACTTCCTGACAGATACCCTCCAGGTATTGATTCTTCTGAGGATCTTAATGTCTCTTTCCTAAAGAAATTAAAAGAGTCTGTTCTATGCCGTTTTAAGGCTTTGGCATTCTTAATAAATAGACTCTATTTATATGCGCAGGCATATTCACTTAAGCTGAGAAGTTCTGCTCACATATCTTATGCAATGATCATGAAACTCAAAGAGAGCAGGAATCATGATCATTTGTTTTCAAAATTTGTTAAGTCGAGGATTTATTCAGGCTTCATCCTGAGGAATATCTTCACTATTTCTGCTTGCAATACTGTTTGTTTTGATGATTCTTTGATTGGCACATGTTAAGGAGTGTGGTTATATGATTGAGAGTTCAACCGTAGCTAAAAACGCCATTGATATTGATCTGTTTCGCTTTAATGGCTCAATAAGAGAGGCTGTAAGAAAAGAACTTGGAGTTGAAGACAGGTTTGTTATAGGAAATATTGGCAGATTCTGTCATCAGAATAATCAGTCATTTTTGATTGATGTTTTTGATAAAATTCATTCTTTTAGAAAGAAACCTGTTTTAATGCTTGCAGGTGACGGTGAAGATTTTGAGGAGATGAAACAGCAGGTTCACAGCAGGGGACTTGAGGACTGTGTAAAGTTTCTAGGCTACAGAAATGACTGTCCAAGACTTTATCAGGCCATGGACGTCTTTGTCTGCCCAACTAAAGGAGAGAATTCTGGCCTTACTGTCCTTGAGGCTCAGGCTTGTGGTGTTCCTTGTGTGGTTTCAGAGCATTTACCTAAAAACGTCATAGTTACCAATATGGTTAAGGTCGTAGCACTATCAAGAAACATTCTTGACTGGGCTCTAATTGTTCTGCGTATGGGGGCTAGAGGCTTTTCTGATAATATCGAGGCTTTAAGAGCTTCAGGTTTTGATATTAAACATGAAGCAGAAAGATCAAAGGCCAATTATGTAGAATGCCTGAAGAGACAGAAGTATAAATAAAACTCTTTAGGCATAAATAGGGCAGTTCATCCTCAGTTCTATAGGCTTAGCGATGAATTGCCTGTATAAAATAGCATAATCCCACCAACTCATAATTCAGCCGACATAAATTAAGTTCTCTTATATCTATTCAGATAGTTTCATTGACTTTATAATAACGACATCACTTAGGTGTTTTTCAGGAAGTTAGCAAAATGAAAACAAATTATGATGATATTGTTTTTTGCGCTTATAATGACCTACCCTATAAATCTTTGATGATTAAATGATCATCTAGCTTATATTACGCTCCATAAATAATATGACTGACAATAACCTGATGCAGCAGCTTAAATATCGCTTTAGAGAGTTTCTTCCTGTAATTGTAGATGTTGAAACAGCAGGATTTGATCCTAAGGTCAATGCTCTTATAGAAGTATCAATGATGACTGTAAAATTTGATGAGAATGGATATCTGATCCCAGATGAACAGTTCTCAGCAAATATAAGACCATTTGAAGGCTCGGTAATCAATGAATCAAATATCGCCTTTTTGAAGATTGATCCATTTGATGAATCACGTGATCTGAAAACAGAAGAGGAAGCTCTGCTTCCAATGTTTAAGTCCATCAGTAAAAAAATCAAGCAGCACAAGTGTAAAAGGGCGGTTCTTGTAGGACATAACGGACATTTTGATTTAGGTTTCATCCTAGCTGCTGCAGAGCGTCTTAAAACCAAAAAATGTCCGTTCCATCCTTTTTCCGTTATTGATACAGGATCACTTTCTATGCTGATGTATGGACAAAGCGTTCTTGTAAAAGCCTGTCTTGCAGCAGGAATTGGTTTTGATATGGAAAATGCCCATGGAGCTGCTTATGACACTAGAAAAGAGTGTGAGCTCTTCTGTGCTATCTACAATCGCTTCACAAGATTTATTGGTCTGCCAGAGCCAATGGATGTTGAAATTGACTATAATTCAGGAACCATAGTCAATAATACATCGGATGAAAATTCATCAAAAGACAGTTAGAAAAACATCAAAAGATAATTAAACGCTAAATTTTATCTGTTACGATATGATGAGTTTTTGTGTTTTAAAAAACAGACTGTTACTTTTTGGTATCCATGTATTTTGCTGCAGCTATAAGCTGTAGCTATTTTATGAACGTTTTGCATATTATTTTGGATTAAAGCAATGCAGAATTATATTTACACAATATCAAAGCTTAAAAAATATTTAAAATGCATTGCCAATTATGTTCCTGTTTTAACATTATGCTTGTATCCTCTATGCTCTTTAGCTGAACTTACGGGTAGTTTTCATCAAGCACTCTCCCAGCCTGTAATGACAACAGCACCAGGTGAGGTTCAAAGTGTATCTTTAAGAGATAGCAGTGATAATTCTCTGCAGTTGGCTTTTCAGAGAAAAGGGGCTTTAGATACTACCCCCTCAGCTTCTTCTAAAAAAGCTGAATTTACAGATGTTCATGATCTCCCACCCTGCATTGCCGTAAACGATAGAGCAGAAAGTCCAAATACCATTTCAGGTCTTAAAAGAAACGGCAAGGTAGCAGATTACGTCATGCTCAAAGGTGTGTTTATAGGAAGAGCTGATGCCAATGTTTTTGAATTTATGGATAAGAACAAAGATGCTCTTTTTGTGGACTTTAAAGAGCTTGCCCTGCCTGATGATTTTACATTGAATGCCGGTTACTTTCTGTGGGGACAGATAGAGCGTAATGATAAAAATACCGTTATAAAGGCTTTATCTCTGTCGCCTAAAATAGATCAGGTACTTTGCAAGTAATTTATTGCTGTTTATGGTATAAAGACAGATACAGCAATAGATCATAAGGAGCTGTTATGTCTTTTAGATTTAAATCCACCCAGATAATCCTTTTATCATCACTTTTCCCATTTTTTGCATCAGCTGATAGTATCTGTGGAACAGGCGCTGCAACAATTGAAGTTACAGGAAGTGGCAGTGTGGAAGTAATGCCTGATCTTGCAACTGTAAGATTCAATGTCACAAGTCTTGATAAGAATGCCAGAAGTTCAAAAGATAAAACAGAGAGTAAAGCATCAGCATTTATAAATTCTTTAAAGGATTTGAAACTGTCAAAAGACGATATTATCGCCTCATCTGTTACCGTATATCCTGTATATTCTTACTCAAAGAATGATAAAAGAGAGTTTTTAGGTTACAGAACATCTCGAGATATCACTATCAAACTTTCTGATTTTTCTCTTATTTCTGATGTCGTAGATCTTGCACTAAAAAGCGGTATTACTGAAATATCAGGTGTATCCTACAGCCTAAAAGACAGTAAAAAGGTGCAGACAGATGCAGATTTAAAGGCAATAAATGATGCAAAAGATAAAGCATCCCGTTTTGCAAAAGGTTTTGATACAGAATTAAAGCAGGTATGCTCAATAAGACCTCAGCCTCATGAGAATATTGCCCGTCCGTATGTAAAAGGTGCAGTAAGACTTTTAGCTGCAGATGGTGCTAATGCAGAGACTTTTGATTTTGCTCCAGAGAAAATTACTGTGGAGTCAAGTGTAAGTGTTGTATACAGTTTAGATGACTGATAGTTCTTTGTATGAGTGGTAGTAACAAGGACAGCCTCCAGGATCATCATTTAGATCTGATAGCACAGCTAAAGAGCGAAAATGATGATAAGTCCTCAAATGGCGACAGTATTTTAAATACTGTAAGCCCAAAAAATGATATCAAGGATAATCAGGAACTAGGAGATCTGGACTCTGAAAACCTTAATAAGGTAAAACTTAGTAAAGGTAACTTAGAATACCACAAGCAAAAAAAAGCCAAATATGAATATGATAATTTTGAGGCTGCAAACTATTTTGAAGAAATACCAGTTCCATCTGACCTGAAAAAAGCTCCCAAGACTAAAAACAGCCAGAATACTACTGAGTCTGCTTCAGATCTTTTTAAGGATACAGCAAAAGTACCGACTGTACCCTCATATCTTAGTTTTGATGATATTCCTCCTGCAGATGATTATATGCAGTCTCAAGAAAATGAGTCTAAAGGTCAGGGGGCTTGTGATTCTGATCTTAAAAATCCATATAGCCATTTAGAAATTGCAGGCAAAAAAAAGAACTCAAAAAACAAAAGTGTGTCTGTAAGTGATCTTGATTTTGATAAAGATGAGTTTTTAAGACAGAAAGAGGAGATATTAAAATATCTAGGTGATGATGGGGCAATTGCCAGAATAAGAGAGGGCTTTAAATGTCGTGAAGGTCAGGTTGATATGGCTGCAGCCTGGCTTTATTCCTTAAAAAGAGGCTCATCTTTAGTGTGTGAGTCAGGAACCGGTACCGGTAAAACCTTTGCTTATCTTATACCTGCTCTTTTATCTGGCAGGAAAATTATCATCTCAACAGCCTCAAAGGCTCTTCAGGATCAGCTGGTTAAAAAAGATCTGCCATACCTTTGTCGACTTTTAAATGTTGAGCCGTCATTTATGGCTCTTAAAGGTTTTTCAAACTATCTTTGCAGAAAGAAACATCATTACATTGAACAGCGATTTGCAAATGTAATGGCTCTTAAATTTGATGAAGCAGATACGGGTAGTTTTAAAGAGCTGAAAGAAAATGATGGCAGAGTATCTGCTGAAAAAGACAATCCTGAAAGAGAACTTTCTGGTCAGGGGACTTTAGAAAGAGATTATTCTGAAAAAAGTAATACAGAAAACAGTAATGATTTACCAAAAAATAATATTGAAGCTCTCTTAAATTCTGGTGCCAATAAAGATGTCATTGCTGATGGTGTTACATTATCAGGTGCTGATAATGCTCCTTATAACATGGATGAGGATGATACTAAATCCTCTGATGATGCTGAATTTACAGACGAACATACTGTTCTTTCAGATGAAGAGCTTTTAGATGATAAGAGCGTAAGTGTACCTTCTGTGATAACTCCAGAGGTAATTACCCGTCTTGATCAGATGATTAAAAATGCTGAATATGGCATTGAGCATAATCTTTTGGATGTTGATTATGTTGAAGTCAATTCATGCTTTTCAAAGGAAGTGGTTTCAAAAATAACCTGTTCTTCTGAAAACTGTCTTAGAAAAAAGTGCCGATACAAGGATGAGTGTTTCCCTTATATGGCACGAGCTGCAGCCTTATCCAAAAAGATTGTGGTAATTAACCATTCCTTATTCTTCTCATCAGTTGAAATTGATGATCCATTTGATATACAAAAGCCTCCAGTGCTGTTGCCAAAATATCAGTCGGTGATTTTTGATGAGGCTCATGAGCTGCCATCTGTAGGAAGAGAACACCTCTCAATGGGGGTTGGTACTTATGAACTTAAAAAATTCAAATACACCATCGATTTTATAAAAAGAAACTTTAAAAATCTTCCGATGGGGCCATTTAATGATATTTACGAGGAATTTCGTAAAGCAGTTGCTGATCTGATGGTTTATTTTTTAGAAACTGAAGGCGGCATGGATGTAAAACGCAACATACTCTATTACAAGTATTTAGATTATAGTGAGGATGAAAACGATCCTTACAGAGTATGGGAAGAGCGTAACGAGAAGTTTCGTGAGCTGATGCTTAATCTCTACAGGATTTTAAAAAAGCTGTCACAGTTTTTTAATGATTACAAAACTGTGGATGATGAGTATTTTTCAAGACAGTCATTAAATTTTCTGCAGATGTCAAAGACTGTTGTTGCTCTTATGAAACTTGATGAGAAAAGTGAAGGCAACAGCTACTATGGTAGATATGTTGGTGCTGTTGATCTAAGTAAAAGAAGTTTCAGACTGTATCTTACTCCGCTTGAAATATCTGATCTGTTTTCTCCTTATTTATATAAATGTACAGAGAATAAATTCTCTGTGCTCATGACATCTGCAACATTGTGTGTAAATCATAACTTTAAAAAGTTCTATAAAGATTTAGGTGCAGCACCAGAGCTTTCTGGCTTTGAGGTCAAAAGTAGCTTTGATTACTCAAAACAGGCTGCATTACTTAATAATTTTGAATTCCCCTCAGTTGATAAAGCTAATAGGCTTTATGAAATTACTGAATCATTAAAAGAGCTATTACTTGGAGTTGAAGGCGGGATCTTCTTTTTAACCACTTCACTTTCGGCTGTAAATGATGCTTATAAGGCATTAACAGCTCTATTTAAAGGTAAAAGAAAGATCCTCTGTCAGAATGTGGGACACTCAAACTCAAAGCTGTTACATCTCTTTAAAGAAGATGGCAGGGCAGTACTAATTGGTACCTCATCATTCTGGGCTGGTGTTGATGTCCCAGGAAAAGCTCTATCTCTTGTGGTGATAGATAAACTGCCGTTTAAAAGTCCATCAGATCCGATCTATAAGGCAAGATGCAATTACTACGATGCCGATCATAAAGATTCCCATTCTTCGCATTTTGGTGCTATTTCAATTCCAGAGGCTGTAATTGAACTTCGACAGGGGGCAGGTCGTCTTATCCGTCACGAAAAAGACAGGGGAGGTCTTGTTATCTGCGATCCTCGCCTTGCACCTAAACCATATGGCTGCAATTACGCTAAGATCTTTTTAAACTCTCTTCCAGATATGAAATATGTAACGTCAGCAAAAGAGATGCTTGATTTTATAAATGGTTCAAATCAAGATATGACAGATAACAGCTGAGATTTTATGGATGCATGTACATATTTCAGCACTGCAGAATATCCTTAAATAAAAAAAATTACCGCTTAATTTATTCCTGAAGAATAGTTTCCTCATATAAAACTCAATCTCATCACATACTAATTAAACCTGTGCATATAAATCACATTTATGCGCTTTTTAGGTGGCAATTAATTGCCACTTTTAATGAATCCTCCTTATTAATCGAATTAATTTAAAATTCGGTGAAAATTTGATAAACAAATTTTTCTTTAGAATTTAATGAGTTAAATTTTATAATTTACTTTTATAACAAACTTGGCACAGAATTTTCATGTAAGGAGGTAACTTTCAAAGTGTTGTGATTATGGAGAGAAAAATCACAGCAGGGAGCCTTTGAGAGGAGCAAATTACGGGAAACCGGATTTAGGGGAGAAAATAAAATGGCTCTATATGTTCAGACAAATACATCTTCTTTAAATTCTCAAAGAAGATTAAACAATGCAACCAAATCGCTTGATACTACTTATCAGCGTTTGTCATCAGGTCTTCGTATCAACTCTGCCAAAGATGATGCAGCAGGTCTTCAGATTTCTAACCGACTGACCTCACAGATCAACGGCCTTAAGCAGGGTAACCGTAATGCAAATGACGGTATCGCTTTATGTCAGACCATGGAAGGTGCTCTTGATGAGACTACATCCATGCTGCAGCGCATAAGAACCTTAGCAATTCAGGCAGCCAATGGTACTAATACCACAATTGACCGTCAGGCAATTCAGGAAGAAGTTGCTCAGCTGTCAGCAGAAATCACCCGTATTGCATGTAAGACTACCTATGCTGGTCGTCAGTGTATTGCCGGTGTCGGTGGTGCTGATAAAGGCGGTGTTTTAAACGAAAAAGGTGTGGTAAGTTTCCAGGTTGGTGCCTATTCCTTTGATACTCTGTCAATATCGTTGTCAAATGGCTTTACCATTTCAGGTATCTGTGCAGGTGTTACTGGCGGAGCAATTGCTGCAAATACTAATACTAATGGAAAAGTTACCACTACAACAGGTATTTACACAAACACTGCTGGTTTCTACGAGTTCTCTGTATATTCTGCATCAGCAGCCCAGTATACAATTTCAACCATCGATAAACTTATCAATGTTGTTGATTCAAAGCGTGCTGAACTTGGTGCTCTGCAGAACCGAATGGAGTCTACCATCAGAAATCAGGAAAATGTGGCTGAGAATGTATCTGACGCAAGATCACGTATCCGTGATACTGATTACTCTGAAGAAGCTTCAAATCTGGCTTCTCAGCAGATCATTCAGCAGGCTGCAACCAGCGTTCTGACTCAGGCTAACCAGAGACCTCAGATTGCTTTAAGTCTGCTTGGAAGCTAGTAACTCCAAACGCTTAACTCCCCATCAAAGTGTCCTTACTCCATAAGGACACTGATGGAGTTAAATGACATGACTGCTTTATTTTGACGCTAAATGGAAGAATGCTTATAGCTTTTTCCTAATCTGCATTGGAAGAATCTGCTAATAGGTTATAGGTAGTTTTTTTGATGACTGAGCGCAATTTACACTAAGCGTAAACGGAAATACCTACAGAGTTGCTTAACTTATCCATCTTGTCCTGATTCTGAACATTCAGATAAACTTTTGATCCTTTAGACTGTCCAGAAATTCGATCCTGAAGTCTTGAATACTCCGTATAGTTTTCTTTCTGTGCTTCAGATGATAGTACTGCTTTGAAATTACTGGAATTATTTGATTCATCAACTGAGGATACATCTGATTTTTTAGACCGATCATCCCTGTATGCCATACCCTGCTCGTCAAGGCGACGGTAGTTTACAGCACTTTGAATGATCTGATAGTTATATGATGTATTATCTAATGATGAAACGGACATGTTCACATACCTTCTTACCCGTCACTTGTATTCTAGTTCAGAACGGCAAATTTTGCCACCACAAAATTTGAGGTCATTGTCTGATATTTGATCTAATACCTCTATCTAAGTCAAGTCTTAAATCAACATCAAGCAAGCTAATTTACAACAATAACATTTAAAAACGAAATAATTAAAACTATTTATGTTCATATGCGTGGAGACAGCAAAGCCTCTCTAATATTTTTATATTCTTTCAACATCTGAAATTGAGAGCGTGGAGAGTGAACCAAATGTATTTTCCTTTTGTGGTTCACTCTTTCATTAGCAGACGTAAGGCGTAGTTGTTAGCATTATGCTTTATTCTAGATCGCTATCCATTAA
The DNA here is from genome assembly GCA_051885305.1 of Succinivibrio sp. Classification (GTDB taxonomy): domain Bacteria; phylum Pseudomonadota; class Gammaproteobacteria; order Enterobacterales; family Succinivibrionaceae; genus Succinivibrio. Next base: position 11,016 of record JBJEWY010000104.1, read on the forward strand.
GTCGATTTCTTTTTTATGTTCATCGATAAACTCTCGCATTAAGTCAATCGATTCCCTTAATTGTTCTGGTGTGAATCTTTTATTCTTCTTATTTTCTGGATGGTGAATTTGATGTCTAATATACTCGCTTAAACAATAATACTTTCGTACCTCTACTCCTTTATCATTATCTCTTTTATATTCGTTTTATCCTGATGTTTATTTTTGTATTCTGTTAACAAATTATTAGATTTAATACATGAAAAGAGTTCATCATGATATTCTGTTGATGCTTCCTCGAAAGCAACATAATTAACCTCATTTAGTGAAGGGTAACGAAGAATATTAGGTGTAACATTTTCTATTGATTTGTGTGTATTATTTTTGTTTCTTATAAGTCGTACATTTGAAAATTCTAGTTGCTTGACAATGTAAGCACTGTGGGTTGTCAATACTACTTGAGCCCCTTGTTTTTTCGCTAAAGACTTTAGAGAATTTATTAAAAGTATCTGTTTATCAGAATGCTGAGAAGTTTCTGGTTCTTCAAATGCGTAGATTACACCATTACCATTGACTTCTTTTTTTTCTGCTTCTGCTCTAAAAAAGTTTAACAAAACTAATCTTCTTATCCCGCTGCCCCTTTTATTAATAGGTATATTGTTATCTCCTGAAATTGAAACCTCTTTAAAAACATCAAACCACTTCAATTTATCATCAGAAGGAATTTCTGGAGTTAAACTATTTGCCACCTCAGGATCCATTTCTTTAATCTTTGCTAGAGTATTATCTGAAATCTCTTTAAGTTTCCCTCTTACCTCATCAGCTATTTTTGAAAGACTTTCCTGAATATTTGTATCTGACATCAATTGCTTTACAGCCATGCGTAGAGGATCTTGAACTTCATTGTCTCCATCACTGTTCTTTCTATCAGATTGGAAAAGAGAATATACTGGCAGATATGCTGCCATTTTTTCCCAAATTTTTTTTCCATCTTCTTTAGATATATCAATTTCACACTCTTTTAACTGTAATTCATTTTTATACTTATCCCAAATAGTCTTTCGTAACATCGAATTTACAGTGTTATTTTCACAAGTTAATTTTTCTGTATTTACAATTTGTTTTAGTTCAGAATTTTTTTTGGATAGCAAGTTGTTACATTTTTCATTCGATGGATGATTTGCTCTAACAAAAACTTTGATTGTACTACCCTTGTATTTTTTTACTATTTCTAAATGTCCATTAGAATTCAACAAATATTCATCTTGTAATGAAGTTGTATTAGTTGTATCTATTACGATTTTATTAGGGAATTCTGTAAAACAAGCAGATATTTCAGTTTCTGAATTATCTTCTCTTTCTTCAACATTTAAATCTGATTTTTCATATTTGACACATCCTTTTCCATCATGAAAAAAAATTTCAAGTGCATCTAAAATTGTTGATTTTCCTACGTCATTTTTTCCAACAAATACAGTCAAATTATCAAAAGGTATTTCTACTGTATCTTTATATCCTCTAAAGTTCTTTATTTTTAATGAAACTAATCTCATAAGTCACATTCCTCTTGTATTACAACGATATGTTTATTATAAGGCAACATTTTCATTATGATTATTTATCTCAGCAAGACAATTAAAAACGCATTTATTTGTAAATACAAGAAAATTATCTAATACCAAGTTGCAGTAGGATTAATTAGCTTGAGCAATAGAACACCGGCAACACATGTTCATCTTTTTTACTGTAATTGTTGCTTTAAAATGTGGAGCATCAGTTGATGAAATTAAAGAATTTCTAGCACAGAATGAAATTAATGACGTTGATGTTGTTCCTTCAAGATCATCTTTAAAATGACGCTTTAATTTCATACGATTGAGCCCATTCTGTCTTTGTAAGATTGTTTTATTTGAATCTGAGACTATCATTAAGAAAATAATCATTTTTTTTAATTTGGTTACTGATACGAAGTCATTACATTCTTTTTATTGTCTTGAATATCAAACTATAACAATGATTGAAAGTTTTTAATCTTAAAAACGATCTGAAGACAGCATGTGCTACTTAAAAGCTGTTTTGATGACAATAAAACCAATAATGTGATCGCCAAGAATAGTCACTGTATTATTTGGAAACAGCGTATCATTTCCAGGGCAAGGGCCCTATTTCCCTAATAATGTTGAAATTATCAATGTTATTGGGGAAAGTGAAGAGTTAAAACTTAACTTTTAGGAGTTAAATATGAAAGATGATGATAAAAATTCTCAATATTGTATATTAGATTTTCATGGCGTAGATGAACGTTCATGGGAACCAAATCTAGTTGAAACGGAATCATTGAAGATACCAAGAAAACCAATCTGGGAAGATCCTCGCCAACTTAAAAAATTAAGAGGTATGTCAGCATCGGAGGTAAATGCTAAGGTTCCTTGGATTACATCATTGGTTATAGAGTCTCAAGATGTAGACTTTAATATGGAAGTAAAAACTTCATCAACGGAAACAGATGAAGACAAAAACAACTAAAAGCATCTTTTTGTGGATAGGGGCAGTGTCAGGTATTTCTAGTAAAGACTAATCAAACTATTAAATAAACAGGGCAATTCACAGGGGAAATTCAATAATCCCGGGCAATTTTTGATTTTAATCTTGCTGTCACAGCTATCCAGAACTAAATGCATGGGTAACAGATGAGCCTTGAGGTGATGTTACTGTTTCTTAATATACAGTCCTTTGGGCAAATTCTGAGCTTGCTGTAGTAATTACCTTTGGCAATATTTAAAAGCAGGGGAGTAGAGTCAAGAAGAAATGCTAATAAAGGTTCCTTCGTTATTTTTGAGGCACTGATTTCAATACTAGGAAAATCATATTGGTCAGTGTTTTTCATGCTACTGCAAGTTCATTTGAATGCTATTCTGCTCTCTATAAGAGAATAACCCCCAAAAGGGGAATTCAAATTTCCTACAAACGCAGATGCAAAGTTGTTTTATAAAAATGGTTTCACTTTTTCAAAAATCAGCGAGATAACTTTCGCAGATTAGAATGCTTCACAACAATATGATGGACTCTATTGCACCTTAAAAGCACAGACATCATGTTTGATTTTTTCTGATCTACAAGACGAACAAGTCCAGGTTAACTCCAAATACTCAGTACCATCTTTCTCTTTCATGCTTGGTTTCTCAAAATAAACAGGGCTGAGAGCACAACATGTTCTGGATCTGTTTTTACTTCCAAATCAAAGCTGATGTTTACATTCTGAATTGCCAGGTTTTATACTTTAATTGCTGTTTCTGGTAAAGATTCATTCTGTGTGGTTTCAACACCACTGTCATCTACAACTGGCTCATCGAACTTATAGTAGTTGACTATATTAGGCTGTTTGGCACACTCTTTATCGGACTCTTTATCGGAATCGGTAAAACCAACTTTCTTTATACAATCATCGGTTAATTGCGCTTGATGTGCTGCTATCGTAGGAGCTCTGATAAGACCTCCTAAAGGAAGGTCTGGAAAATCTTTAATACCAGTCATCTTCAAAGTACCTCAAGTTTGTTTAATTACGTTTTTCCAATCTCCCTGAAGTTGAGACTGTGCATTAGCAAACGATCTTGCTAATGATGAAATCAGCACCTTTAAGGGAAATTTCTGTGGCAATCCGTACTCCAAAATCAAATACTCACTGCCTGTATAATGAATATTAGGTTCAAAATTCCAAATAAAATTAGACAAATATCAAATTTTTGATAATTGGCGATTATGATGCTCTTATGGAAAATGAAATCGAATATGTCTGAATCAAGATTGCATAAACTGAAAATTATCTTGCTTACCTTTTATGGACAGTAAGTGACTCTAGGCTCTGTGCTCAATGTAACTGCTTGTTATGTTGTCGAAATTTTGTTGGGTATCACTGCATTAGACAATATGAAGTGACTTCCGCGAATGTAAATTCGTGGATTTACCGTGTAAACTGTAGGTGTTAAGCAAATTAACAGAATACGGATTTACCGCATACATTGGAAGGTCACTCATGAGAAATATAATATATATCGGAATGGATGTCCACTGCTCAAACTTTACTTTATGCTCTTTTGAACCAGGGTATGGTGTAGTACCGGATAAATTTTTTGGACAGGTTCAATTCAAAGAAGACTTGCTAAAAAATACAGTAAAGTACGTTAATAACATAAAGAAGAACAGATCTGACGTAGATGTGATCTGTGGTTATGAGGCAGGATGCTTAGGATATGACCTACATCGACAGCTAAAAGATAATGGAATTGAGAGTGTGATCTTGGCTCCTACTACTATGGCAGTATCAAGAAACAGCAGTAAGAAAAAGAATGACTATAGGGATGCCATAACCATTGCAAAATGTTTAGCAGGCTCAGCATACAAGGCTGTATATATACCTGATGAGAAAGACGAAGATGTAAGAGATTTCATCAGAATGCGAGATGATCATAAAACAGCATAAAACAGATTAAACAGCTGCTAAACGCCTTCTGTTTACGTCATGGATATCACTATGATAAATCCAAATGGACAGGGCACCATCTTAACTGGTTAAGAAAGCTTGATTTGGGTAAGCTCCAACGTGAAACAGTAGATGAGTACCTTGCAACCTATGAGACACTTACAAGTAAGATAGCAGCTCTTGATATAAGTTTTGAAGATTTTGCCAAAGAAGATAGATATGTTGAAAAGGTCAAAAGCTCGAGTGCATCAAGGGATTCAAATTTCCTACAAACGCAGATGCAAAGTTGTTTCATAAAAATGGTTTCACTTTTACCAAAATCAGCGAGATAACTTTTGCAGATAAGATTGTTTCACAATAATCCTGTGGACTCTATTGCACCTTAAAGCACAGACATCATGTTTGACTTTTTTCTGATCTACAAGTCGAACCAGTCCAGTTAACTCCAAATACTCAGTACCATCTTTCTTGCTGGATTTCCCAAAGTAAACAGGACTGAGAGCAACATCATGTTCTGGATCTGGTTTTACATTAAAAGCTATGAGTTTTACCTTGTCATCACCAACGATAATCTCATAAGTAATGTAACTTTTTTTATTCTTCTGATCTGAGAACTCTCTGCCTGTTTTTATTTCAAGATTTGGCCCATTGAATACCAGATCATCATACAGGGTGTAGCTAAGAGGGTATGCACTTTGGCTACTTCCAGAATCGTTTTCTATTACAAATTCTATAATTCGATGATTTCTGTCAATTAACTCATTAAGCTGCAATAAGTTGTTTCCGGAAACAATGCTGTCCCTTCCATCAAGAAGTCTCTGCTGACAGGATAGATTATAAATTTCACCACATTCCTTATATCCTGTACCTTCACCTGATACATTGTTTTGTGCAATTGCATTGTGAGAAAACACAAACAGCGCCGCTATCCCGGTATTTAGAAAGAACACTTTTAGACTTCTCATTTCTATCTCCTAAAAATCAGGTTTCGATTAAAGTAGACTCTTGCTAAAGGGAATCTGTCTGCATCCCCTTTTTTGGTTGAAAACACAAGAACAATCCTGCCTTTGCTTCGCCAGAAGTTTAAAAAGGTTCTTTTAAACTCAATAGTACAATTGCAAAGGTCTGATACAGGATCTCCTTTTATAATGCATTCAGTTTCAAGTCTGAGATAATTTATCCTATCAAAATTTCCTGAAACCACACTGTTCACATAACTGTATAATTCAAAAGCGTAATTTACAAACTCATACAGAAAACACTTTCTCATTAACACATTGCCCCACAATTAAAATATTTACTTTTATCGCCTTGAACTCACAGTTTTATATAATTTTCAATCAATAAGTGTATCTGTAAGTTCTACAGCAAGACTCAATATGAAAACAGGGGATACCCATTTGAAATGGGGCATTCATGCATAAAACCTACATATTTTTTTTATTCTGTATATGCTGTCGATTCCTGACTTTTTGCTAGATCCTAAATACAATAGCAGCTGTATCCTGATATCTGAAATAATCTAAAATTCAGATGAAGAATACAGCCGACTATCGATCTTGAAACAGTAACAATCAGGATAAATCCTACAGATTACAGTTCTGTAAAATAACTATCCGTTATTCTTCAGCAGTCTGCCTAGTATTTTTAGAAACTTTTGGCGATGCATTTTCAACTGCTGGAGCAGTGTTATTGCCACCATCTGACTTATTATCAATCCTAGGGACAATCACACTGTTTAGAATATCAAATACACGAGAAAGGCCTTCTGGCATTCCGGTATCTGCTGCCTGAAGCTCAACATGATACTTTGCAGAAGTATCTGTGCTTCTGGTGTTTTCCTTGTGAGTTGATACTGATCCTTTGATAGATACGTTAGACTTTACAAGGAAACCAGATTTAAAATCACCCTGAAGTGAGCTTTCTGCCTTTGTTTTGGAAGTTTCTGATGATGATGTCTTTACTTCCATATCAAAGCTGACATTTACATTCTGTATTGACAGGTTTGGTGTTTTTACTATAGACAGAAGTGGTACTGATAGAGATGCCTTCTGCGTGGTCTCAACACCATTGCTATCGACAACCGGTTTGTCAAATTCAAAATTGACCATATTGGTTTTTAAAGGTTGCCCGTCGTTCTCTTTACCAGAATTGGAGAAACCAACGTTCTTTATAAAATCAACGGTTGTCTGCGCAAGATTTGCCTGCGCTTTACATGCTGCCTGTAAAGGTCCACCGATAAGATCTTCCATTGGAAGGCCGGAAAACTCTGTTTTAATATCCGTCATGTTCAAAGTACCTCACGTTTGTTTTAACTATGTTTTTTCCAATCCCCCTGAAGTTGAGACAGTGCATTAATAAGTCTTGCATAACCATCTTCAACTTCAGAACTCTCAATCTTTAGCTTAACCTTGATATTTCCGACTTTTGATGTTGTTAATGACTTCATATCAACGATCAGATCCTGCGGAACATCTCCCGATAGCTTGCCTTTATTCCTTTCTGTCGCATTTAAAAAACTGAATGAAGGATCATTCTTTAAGGTGGAATTGACCTCTATATCACTTATTCCTACAGAAAAGTCGATTAAGGCTTCTTTAAGATTTAACGGTTTTAAAGGTGCTACCGAAAGCAGTGGAACGGAATAATCCCTGAATGTTATGCCTGATGAAGTATTTTCAGACGGATTCACACAATCATCAGAAGCCTTTTCATTAAGTGTGTTTCCTGTTTCAAGAGATATTTCAGGAATACTGTTAGGATCATTTCCCTCTGTATTCACTTGTCCTGAATTATCTGCATTATCAGCAATACTACCACTCTGATTATCTGTTCCCTGATCCTCATAACCTGGAAGTTTTACATCAAGTGTCTTAGGGGTTCCATCACTGTTGAAGAAATTTCTTATTGACAGCAACTGAGTCCATGACATATGTGACTGTGCATCAGCAAACGATCTTGCTAATGATGAAATCAGTACCTTTAAGGAAATCTTCTGTGACAAAACACTCTCCAAAATCAAATAATCACTGCCTGTGTGTTAAATATTAGGACCAAATTTCCAAATAAAATTAAACATATATCAAATTTTTGAAAATTGGTGATTATGATGCGCTTAGGGAAAATGAAATCGAATATGTCTGAATTATGATTTATAAATTCATTTACCTTATGTAGACGGTTAGTTCCTGTAAGCTCTGTGCTCTATGTTAGGTCAGGTTATGTTGCCTTAATTTTGTTGGGTATCACTGCATTAGTATTGAAAAAAAAATATCAATAATGTATTGAATCTTATCTTAAAAAAAATAATGCTTTTTTGATTGTTGTACAGAAGATATGATTGTTTATTAAAGCTTTTTTATAACTGCTTTGTTGTTTTGTATATCTAGAACGTCGGATTCATGCAAAAGGAATGGCTAACACTCTTAAATATAAATCAGATTGATTATCTGCTTTTTTGTTAAATTGTCAGTCACTTAGGGATATTGTTGCGCAATAATAAATTTGACCTCCCAAACGAAAGATTTGTTGACATCCTCTGAATAAGAAGGAGTGCGTAGTATGTATATGAAACCGATCTTTTCTTTTCAATGTAAGTTTAATCTTCTGAGTACAAAACAATTCAAAGAGGAATTATTATCGTTAGTTAATTAGGCATTGTATTTTTAAAGTCTCAAAAAAATCAGAAGATCAGAAAATATCTAATTCATAATTTAAAGTTTTCCCAAAAATATGTACATCTACTGATGTCAACATAGATATTTAAGTAAAAACTTTATCGTCAGAAAAGACCGAAGACAAAAAAACTAAAAGACCTCTTCAAAAGACAGGAGCTGAGACAGTTGTTCTTGTAAAGCATAATCTACTATTTAAATGGGTAGGGGAATTTTCAGGGTAAATACCAGAATCAAGGCATACCATGAGAGACTCATAATGAACTCCATATAACTGTTAGTTATCTTCAAGATACTCAAAGGGTTTGATGTAATACATCTTACGATGTGATCTGAAAAAATAAAAATGAAACCTGTTAATTTCACAAAAATATGAAGTATTGAAGTGAGGTGTTGTTACCATTTTTTAACACACAGCTAAGAAGAGGGAATGCGAAGAAACTCTGTGACTGCACCAGTGATCTCCATGTGTAAAAACTCAAAATTGAGATTTTCCGACATAAGAAAAGTTTTTTTGAGAGCTGGCAAATGTTATCAGCATTACTATCGGTGCATATTTAATAAACGCAGCTCATTCATGGTAGAATGCATTAGTTTTAAAAGTTTTATGCGGTCTTTTTTGATATTGAAGAACAGAATAAAGACTGATAAAGGATATCAGTACCAGCAATAATAGAATATATGAACAGTTTCAGAACAAAATTTCTACCCCTAGCAGACTACCCGATCATTGCAACTATCACTCTGATTCTTATCATTAGCATTTTTCAGGGAACAAGTCTTTATTCTGATGTTCATGCTCTGGCTGTAATTGTGCCTAAAACCATTCATACTCTAAGATATGTAGGTATTTTTCTTTTTTTACTCTATTACATTGTATACAGACCAGGTAAAAAAGCTCTTTATATCTTTCTTGCGTTTATTGTTGTAGATATGGTTCTTAAGCGGTTTACTGATAATCACAGGATATTCGAGCTTTTCTTCATTCCATTCTGTCTTTGTCAGTTTGTCAACAGAAAAAGGCTGTACGTGACGTTGCTTGGAACAGCAATAGTCTGTTTTTTAATCGTGTCCATAGGACATTATTTTGGTTATTTCCAAAATGCATTAGTTTTTGCAAGAAAAGGATTTGGTATAAGATATACTTTTGGCTTCCTGCATCCAAACACTTTAGGGCTTATTGTCCTTATTATTGCGTTCTTTTATACCATGATGAAAAAAAGTGTTGCACTAGTAGACATAGCTCTTTTTACAGGACTTTTCCTCTTTACTTATTTTGTTCCAAATTCGATGACTACGACAGCCCTTCTGTTCCTGATGACTGTTTATCTCATCGCATCATATGTTTTGACTAAAAGAAATACCGTAATAATTCAGACAAAATACAAGACTATATTGTTTATCAGCATTGTATGCATAATTATTCTGATCCTCTCTGTAATCTACTATATCACCTATACAGGTTTTGGCAGAGAGTTTCTTATTAAACTGCCAGGTTCTTTATGGGCAAGATTTGTATTGGCAAGAAATGCCTTTATACAATATGGTTTAAACTGGTTTGGCACACACACTCCCATAGTCAAAGATGTTTCGAATGTGGTTGACTGTGCCTACTTCTTCATTCCGTTGCAGTATGGAATAGTTCTGTTTGTGCTTTTCATAGCTCTTATCTTGACCATATTCAAAATGGCAATATTCAGAGGAGAATACAGATATGCCTTCATACTGCTTTTGGTCATGTTATACGGCATTTCTGAAATGTATATTATCAATCCTATGTTTATGCCTATATATGCTTATATATTCTGTGAAAGTGACACTAGAGATGTAGGTTATCACAAAGTTGATCTGAGGTTATCATCGTAGATGATCTTTGAAGGGTAAATTTTAAACTAGAATAATTGTTGCGTGATAGAAAAGTTGACCTCCCCTGAATAAGAAGGAGTGGTTATGAAAACCTCAAAAAATCGTTGGAAAATGAGAGAACATCATATTCATATAAAGGGATGTTCACTCAGCATGTTAGATTCCATTACAAGCACTCAGATAACAGAGATGCACTCAAAAGGGATCTCAATCAGAATGATTGCAAAGAAACTCTGCATATCAAGGCAGAGTGTCAGAAAGTACATCAGTTCTGATGGTGATCCAGCACTTAAACGAAAGCCAGGAAATTTCATGGCTTACCTCACAGCCCACAGTGATGATATCAAAGAGCTGTTTATCAGATGTGAGAGACATTGCGTTCCCATGACTAGGGAGCTTGCAATCTCTTTTTTAGGCAGGATAAACTTGAGAACGTTGTGGCAGTTCTGCAATCCATTCAGACGAGAATACCGTTCCATGTTTGCTACAAGTCCATCCAGATACGAAACCATGCCAAGCGACCATCTGCAGATAGATTTTGGTGAGAAGAACGTAAGCGTAGGAGGAACGCTCGTAAGGATCCACTTTTTTGTAGGAGTGCTTGGATATTCATGTAGGTTATCACTAAGTTGATCAAGTGTATCTAGATCTTTAAAGGTCATACACATAGAATTGTCTTTAAGCTTTACCTTTGATTTCTCAGGAGCTGTCTTATTCCATTCTAAGGATTTAAGCTTAAGTGAGTTAAGGAACTCTGAAGCTAACAGACCAATAAACAGCTTAGCGTTGAAGGTCTGTTCTTTAGATACATTTAGAGTATCCGCATCAACGTGGTTCTTAAAATATCTGTACATAACTTCAATTTCATTTCTCTGGCGATATCTTATAAATATTTCCTGACATTCAAACTCTTGAGTAGAAGCTAACAGCCAGATAGCAGCAGACTGGAAGTATTTATAAGCCTTTTCATTGCAGATATCATAACGGTTAACCTTGGTATTGATGAATATAATGCCGTCTTTAACAAGTTTCTCCTGAGTTTCTATAAGCTTAGGCATCTCAGGATTCTTTTTATGCTGTGCTTTAGCAAGTTTTTGTTTGTATTCACCATAGATGCTGTTAAGCTCTGCAACTTCAGCAATCAGATTTTCTTTAGCAGCCTTAGCAAGGCTTGGATTAAACTAGGTACTGAAACCTATGCTCGTGATTACGATAATCTCATCGCCTTTGTAACTATGAATTATTGACATACCGCCATTAACCTCTTGATAAAGTAGAATTTT
>JBJEWY010000105.1:0-22137 GCA_051885305.1 Succinivibrio sp.
AGTAATTTAATAAATACCCTTGATTTTCAAATGGTTACTAAGATCTTGGGTATGTAAAAAATTCATGATTAATGCTCAAGGTCATTCTATCTTCAAAGTTGAAACAAATAAAACTAAGATTCAAGCATATTTAATGGAAACCTTTAATAATCTTTATGATAAGGTAAAAGAAATTGGTTTTTTAGGATATGACCAGAATTTTATTGATGAAAATCTAAAAAAAGATTCAAGCCAAGTTCAATCTTTTTCATCTAATGCACAAAAACTATTATCTGCAAAGAATGTTATTTTCAGGGGGGCTCCTGGAACAGGTAAAACATATTTGGCAAAGAGTATTGCATCAGAAATTGTCAGTGGTGGATTCAAATCTGATTACGATAAATTATCTGATGAAGAAAAGTCTAGAATAGGTTTTGTTCAGTTCCATCCTAGTTACGATTATTCTGATTTTGTTGAAGGTCTAAGACCAGTTATTACTGAAAATAACGAGATGTTTTTTGAAGTAAAGGATGGATGTTTCAAAAGGTTTATTAATAATGCTATAAAGCATGAATTTGTGGAAAAAGCATTTACCGATGAAGACGTCGATGCAATTATTTCGAATTTTTTGAGTAATAAAGAATATGAGGGAGTTATATATAAAACTGTACAGGAGGGCACAGTATTCTCTATAACAGGTGCTAATGACAAATATATTCAAACATATGTTCCATCACATACACAGCCAAAAGATTCAGGCCTTCGCCTTGATGTATTAAAGCTTCTTGTCAAGTCAGACTTGGATTTATCCACACCAAAAGAACTTTATGATTATGTTAAAGAAATTGTATCGTCTACGTATTACCTGGGAAATGCGTCATACATGCTTCCTGTTTATAATCATATAAGAACTCTGACAAAAGTAATAAAGAATTATGTTTTTATAATTGATGAAATCAATCGAGGTGAAATTTCCAAAATATTTGGTGAACTATTCTTCTCTATAGATCCTGGATATAGGGGAACTGCAGGAGCCGTATCAACTCAATATTCATACCTGCACGATGATCCTGATGAGCTGTTATACATTCCTGAAAATGTGTACATAATTGGGACAATGAATGATATTGATAGGTCTGTAGAAAGCTTTGATTTTGCAATGCGTCGTAGATTTAGATTTGTCTATATTAAAGCAGATGATAATATAAAGATGCTTGATAAGCTTTATGAGGCTGACAGTATAAAGGCCAGAATGAAAAAACTTAACGAGGCAATAGCAACTACAGAAGGTCTAAATGAAAATTATCAGATAGGTGCGGCATATTTTAAAAAATTAGAAAATCTCAAGAAAGATTCAGGCTCATATGATTTTGATGCTCTGTGGAATGATTACCTAGAACCATTGCTTCATGATTATGTAATAGGTATGCCAAATGAGCAGGAACTGATGAAGAAATTCAAGGATCAGTATGATTTAATAAATGATAAAACTGATGTGAATGATAATAAAGGCTCTTCAGAAAACTAATTATGTGCAGGTTGCAAGATAACTCTTATAAAAAGAAGAGTGATATAAAAAAAGAGGCTAATGACCTGATTGATCTTATAAAGGATAGGACTCTTGAGTCTCTAGAAAAAGATGGAATTTTTGTATTTCCTGAATTACTAAAAGATACAGAGGATATCACCAAAGACCAAAAAGTAATTATCAGTGAGAATGATGCATATAAGACAAATAATATTATGGGTTTTTTGGGATATGCCTCTGGAGAAAAAACTACAAAATTAGTTATTTCCTCTAGATTCTGTGAAAAAGACAAAAATGATTATTTCTTGCAGTACCTGTTAGAAAAGGTTATGGGGATCCCTAACATAATTAGTCTTAATGTAGGCATGAATTTAAAAGAATCTATTTTTGATATTCTTGAACTAATATTTCCTTTCTTTTTAAAAAAGGCTCTACGTAAAGGATTATTTCGTGCATACATTCGTAATGAATACAATGAATGCAATGTAAAAGGAACAATTGATCTTTCAAGGCACATCAAAATAAATACACCGTTTATTGGGAAAATTGCATTTTCTCAAAGAGAATTATCTTATGACAATCCCTTGATGGAGTTAGTTCGTCATACAATTGAATATATAAAAACAAAACCTTACGGAAAAAGAATTCTTAAAAATGTACAAGAAGAGTGCAGAATTGTAATTGAAGCCACAAAAAATTACGAATTCTTTGATAGGCAGACAATAATACTCTTTAATAGAAAAAAAAACGGTAAGCCATGCTTTCTTTCATGAATACAAAGCACTGCAAAACATTTGTCTTCAGATATTGACTCATCAAAAAATGCAGTTTTCTGAAAACAACAGTATTTGTGGTGTTTTATTTGATGGTGCTTGGTTGTGGGAAGAATATATCAACACACTGATTTCAAATCTGTTCATTCATACAAGAAATAAAGCTAAAGATGGCAAAAGTAATTGTCAGTGGCTTTTTACTAATGATAAAGAAACAAAAGTAGGTCTTATATATCCTGATTTTATAAGAAATGATTTAAGAATTATTGGTGATGCAAAATATAAACAAATATCAGGAATAAAAAGCAAAGATTATCTCCAAATGTTGGCATATATGTTCAGGTTTAATTCTAATTCTGGAGTTTGGTTTTACCCTTTTAGTAAAAAAGATGATAAAAATAAAAATGGTTCAGATCAAAACAGTAATGCTGCCCTAGATAAAGACGAAATATTGTACCTGAATCAGGGGCTTGGTGATGATTGCAAAAAAAGACGTAATCCTGAAATATGTTTAAAGAAGCTTGGTTTTGAAATCCCTACAATATCAGAATCATATGAAAAATTTATTGAAACAATCAAAGGTTCCGAAGACGCTTTTGTTAAAGCCGTAGAAGAATATGTTAACGGTGTGAAATAGCAAATCTTTGAGTATAAGTATAGGCTCCACAGTAATACAGCACTCCTCCTGCTTTTCATAAATATATGCTAGAGCTATCATATAATTGTTATTATATTCAATAAGTTAATATATAGTTTTATTTTATTGCCAACTATAAAAACATAGTATTATCAAATCATTGCAATCAATTTATGTTCCAAATACTATAAAGTCCATAGGATTTATAAGAAATAAATCAATTTCAGGTTAAAAATAAAAATTTAATAGTAAAGAGGAATTTAAAATGGGTTACAGATTTGAAACATTACAGTTACATGTTGGTCAGGAACAGGCAGATTCAGCAACTGATGCAAGAGCAGTTCCAATTTATCAGACTACATCATATGTATTTCATAATTCTCAGCACGCAGCCGATCGTTTCGGCCTGAAAGATGCCGGCAACATTTATGGCCGCCTTACAAACTCAACTCAGGATGTTCTTGAAAAGAGACTTGCAGCCCTTGAAGGAGGAGCTGCAGCCTTGGCTGTGGCATCAGGTGCTGCTGCAATCACCTATACTCTGCAGGCACTTGCTGCAAACGGAGGCCATATTGTTGCCCAGAAGACAATCTATGGTGGCTCCTATAATCTTTTAGCTCACACTCTTCCTTTGTTCAATATTACAACAACCTTTGTTGATACCCACAATCTTGATGAGGTTGAAAAGGCCATAAAAGAGAATACCAAGGCTTTATATATTGAAACTTTAGGCAATCCAAATTCTGATATTCCAGATATTGATGCCATTGCCTTAATTGCTCATAAACATAATATCCCACTTGTTGTCGACAACACCTTCGGTACCCCATATCTTATAAGACCAATTGAACATGGTGCTGATATTGTGGTTCATTCTGCAACCAAATTCATAGGTGGACACGGTACCACACTAGGTGGCATCATTGTTGATTCAGGCAAATTTGACTGGAAGAAAAATGAGGATAAATACCCTCAGATTGCAAAGCCAAACCCAAGCTATCATGGGCTCTCATTTGCTGATGCTGTAGGCTCACTTGCCTTTGTCATCTATTTAAGAGCCATTATCTTAAGAGACACCGGTGCTACAATTTCACCATTTAACGCTTTCTTACTTTTACAGGGTGTTGAAACTTTATCTTTAAGACTTGAAAGACATGCCTCAAATACCAAGAAGGTTATAGATTACCTCTCAAAGCATCCTAAAGTTGAAAAGGTAAATCATCCACAGCTTGAAGATCACCCAGATCACGCACTTTATGAAAAATACTTCCAAAATGGCGG
Organism: Succinivibrio sp.; assembly: GCA_051885305.1. Taxonomy (GTDB): domain Bacteria; phylum Pseudomonadota; class Gammaproteobacteria; order Enterobacterales; family Succinivibrionaceae; genus Succinivibrio. Next base: position 4,199 of record JBJEWY010000105.1, read on the forward strand.
TGCCTCAATTTTCACCTTCAATATTAAAGGCGGTAGGGAAGAAGCATTTAAGTTTATTGATAATCTTAAGATCTTCTCTCTTCTTGCAAATGTTGCAGATGTGAAATCCCTTGTAATTCATCCAGCATCCACAACTCACTCTCAGTTATCTGAAGCTGAGCTTTCAGCTGCGGGTATCTATGAGAACACCATAAGACTTTCAATTGGTACTGAAAACATTGATGATATTATTGAGGATCTAGAAGGCGCATTTAACGCAATCTAAATATGGCAACAGACAATTTATCGGCATGAAAAGTGCCGATAAATTTATTTTTTTACGGTGACAATATATGTTTGTGATAAATAAAGATCTTTGTACAGGCTGTCATGAGTGTCTTACAGACTGTCCTAATGCGGCAATTGAATTAAATGCGTTTGAAGAGGTAGAGATCAATGTATCTGTATGTTCTGACTGCGGTATATGCCAGAGTGTCTGTCCCTTTGACGCCATTGAGGAAAAAAAAGATGATTAGATAGAGTGCTGAAAATGGAAATATATGCTGATAATGCAGCTACCACCAGAATTTCAAAAAAGGCATTAGATACCTATATAAAGGTATCAGAAGATGCCTTTGCAAACCCATCAAGTACCCACAGTAAAGGCAGGATTGCAGCTTTCTATCTTGAAAGCGCAAGAGATACCATAAAACGCCTTTTTAACGCTGAAAAAGACAGCCACATTGTTTTTACCTCAGGTGGCTCTGAATCAGACAATCAGGCGATTCTTACACTAAGAGATTATGGATTAAAGACGGGGAAAAAACATATCATCTCATCAGAGATAGAACATCCTGCTGTTTTAAACTCTCTTAAAAGACTAGAAAGTGATGGTTTTGAAATTGAGCTTATAAAACCTGATAAAAAGGGGATCATAAGCTTTGATGACATAAAAAAGGCTCTTAGGGATACAACAGCAGGTGTCAGTGTCATGTATGCAAACAATGAGATTGGCACCATACAGCCTGTAAAAGAAATTGCTAAAGCAGCTCATGAGGTAAATGCCATCTTTCACACAGATGCTGTGCAGGCAGCAGGGCATCTTGCAATTGATGTTCAAAAAGAAGGGATCGATCTTCTATCAATTTCATCCCATAAATTCCATGGCCCCAAAGGTGTTGGTGCCTTATATGTTAAAGGAGGAATTTCTCCTTTTAAACTTGTAGAAGGTGGCTCACAGGAGATGAATTTTAGGGCAGGAACACAGAATGTTCCTGGAATTGCCGCTATGGCATGCGCACTTGAAGAATCTCTTTATAATCTTGATGAAAAATCCTTGGCACTATCTTTTTTAAGAGATCACGTTATAAATGAGCTTTTAAAAATCGATGATGTGATAGTAAATGGCGATCTTAAAAAAAGACTGCCATCTAACATTAGTTTTAGTGTCAGAGGTATAAATGCTGAGAGTTTTAAATATCTCTGTCAGAGTCAGGGCATATACATTTCATCTGGTTCTGCCTGTCATGAAGGCAGCAACACCAAAAGTCATGTTCTAAAAGCAATCGATCTTGATGATAGCTACATAAATTCAACTTTCAGACTTTCATTTGATGAAGACTTTACAAAAGATCAGGCAAAATACCTTATAGATCGCATTATCAAGAACATCAGACAGCTGAGATCAGCACCTCTTTTCTGAACTTATCTTCCGTTATCATTTTTTGCATCTTCACTGATGCTACTGTCTTTAATCTTCACTGACAGTAGCGTCTTCACTATTAAGTACAGGGCTTTGTCTTACTTCCTGTAACATTTTCTGCTATATAAGTTTTACCTATTGATACGTATCAGAAAACAGTATTAGACGTGATACTAAAGAGCAGATAACATAAAAGCATAGAAAAAGGTGACTGAGAAACAGTCCCATTAGTGAGAAAAAAAGACCTTTTGAAGAAATCAGAAGTGATCTTGATTTTAGTTACCACTATAAAAGAAGAAAGAACACACATGAAAACTATCATAAACACTTTACTCTCTAGAAGAGCTCTTTTAGTACGGCTCTTCATATCCTGTAAATACAGCACTTCAAAAAGCTGCAGTCTATGCAGTTGCAGCATCTTGCCATACATAAGCACACATACGTGCCGAATGTCATTTAGGTAATTAAGTCACAACGCCAGGGCTCCTGGACGCTACATATCATTTTTATTCATAAGGATCTGAGCTTTTCTTGGATCTTTAAGGGGGTTTTATGTCCTTTAAGGTTGCTGTTGCCACATCAGATGGAATCAACATTGATTTAGGTTTTGGAAAAACTGACAGATTTTTAATTCTCGATGTAAATGATGAAGGCGCATATGTTGAAGAAGGGTACAGATTAAGTCCAAAAGGGCTTAACAATCTTACAAAAGATGAAGGTGCATCATGCTCAAAATCTTTGTGCTCTTCCTGCTCTCATGGCTGTGAGGGTGGATTTAATGTTGAGTTTTTATGGGATGTCACTTTTGTCCTTGCAACAGAATTCTCGCATAAGGTTTCAAAACTGTTAAACAGGATCTTCATAGACAACCTTGCTGTTTCTCTGCCAATAAAAGATGCGATCCCAAAACTTGCAGCCTTTGAAAACAGAAGAAACAGAAAAAACAAAGAAGCAACAAAGTCTGAAAATCCATCTGCAAAAACTAAAGCATTAAAGGAAGTTGTTGAGGATAGAGTATCTACCTCATCACATCTTTTTAATCGTGTGGCTGTCGCAAGTTCTGATGGTCATGTCATCAACGAGCATTTTGGGCATGCTAGGCAGTTTCACATATTTGATCTTAAAGACAATGTCGCAGTTTATGTAGGAAAAAGAGATGTAACTCCAGCCTGCAACGGAGGAGGTCATCTTGAAAGCAGTTTTAAAAAGATCTCAAAGACTTTGGATGACTGCTCTGCAATTGTCGTTGCAAAGATAGGTGAAGGGGCAAGTTCCTACCTAGAGCATGACGGCTTTTTGGTGTTTGAAGCTCCGTTTCTTATCACAGAGGTTCTTCAGAAGATCATTGAGGACAGACTTCTAGAGGATAGCCATGACTAAGTTTGAAGAACTGTGCACAAAGCACCCATGCTACTCAAGGGGACCTCAGAAAACTGGCCGTATTCATCTTCCAGTAAGTCCTGGGTGCAACATAGGCTGCAAATTCTGTGACAGAAAAATAAATGAGCATGAACTAAGACCTGGTGTTACAGGACAGATCATTACTCCTTTAGAGGCTCTTGATGTTGTAAGACGTGCCCTAGAACTGAGTAAGGATATCACAGTTGCAGGTATTGCAGGTCCAGGGGATACCCTTGCAACACCTTATGCCCTTGAAACCTTCAGGCTGATTAAAAAAGAGTTTCCAAAGCTTTTTTTATGCATGAGCACAAACGGGTTGCTGTTACCAGAAAAGGCAGAGGAGATCATTGATACCAAGATAGATTCTCTTACTGTGACTGTAAATGCTGTTGATCCTGTAATAGGTGCTCTATTGAACAGTTTTATTGTCTACAAAAAGAAGCGCTATGAAGGCGTGGAAGCAGCAGGGATTTTAATTGAAAACCAGTTGCAGGGCATTAAAAAGATTTCTGATGCGGGAATAAGTGTGAAGGTAAATACCGTGCTGGTTCCTGAGATCAATATAGATCATATAGAGACCATCGCAAAGACCGTGAAAGAAGCTGGTGCTTCTATCTACAACATCATTCCTCTTATTCCTCAGGCAGAACTTAAAGAGTGCTCAGCACCTAACTGTTTTCAGATAGATAAAAGCAGAAGTGCTGCAATAAAACATATTCAGGTATTTAGGCACTGTCAGCACTGCAGGGCCGATGCCATCGGTATTCCAGGAGGTGTGGATTTATCAAAGCAGATATATGTAAAGAAGGTAAGTTCAAGTGAAACATTCTCACACGGTTAGTTATTTTGATTCAAATACAGGAAAACAATAATGGCAAAGAAACTTAATCTTCAGATGAGTGCCGTTGAAAACCGCGAAATGAGACTTGGTACGATTATCGGATGGGATGGTAAGGCCTCGCAGCTGGTAAAAGAATCAGGTTACATAGAACGTGCTCAGAAATTTGAAGGGAAAAACACATCAGCATGTGCTGGTGGATGCGGAAGCAGAAAAATCTGTAAGCTCTGCGAGCTTAATTCACCGCTTAATCAGCAGACCATGTGTGCTAATGCAATTGTTGAGTGTCAGATTGGCAATATTACAGACTGCATTCTGATTCAGCATGCGCCAATTGGCTGTTCAGGTGACAATCCATGGTTCAACCTTGCATTCAACATGGGCCTTGGCAGAAGAGGAAAGCCAGCGCAGAACCTTAAGATCTACTCAACCAACCTTTTAGAGTCTGACATGGTTTTTGGAGCATCAGACAAGCTCAGAAAGACCTGCCGTACAGTGTTTGAGCGCGAACATCCTAAGGCAATTTTCATATCCATGGCCTGTGCAACAGCAATTATTGGTGAGGATATTGACAGTATTTCTGAGGAAATGGAAGCAGAACTTGGGATCCCTGTCGTGCCACTTCACTGCGAGGGTTTTAGATCCAAACACTGGAGTACAGGCTTTGATGTGTCACAGCATGGTGTAGTACGTCAAATAGTAAAGAAGAACCCTAAAAAGCAGAACGATCTTATCAACATCGTTGCACTTTGGGGTACAGACTACTTTACCCCAATGTTAAAGCCTTTAGGTCTGCGCGTTAATTACATGATTGATATGGCAAGTTTTGATGAACTTGCTCAGGCAAGTGAGGCTGTAGGTACTGCTACCTTCTGTAACACCCTAGGCTCTTACATGGCTACAGCTTTAGAGCAGGAGTACGGAGTACCTCAGATTGATGCTCCTCAGCCATACGGTTTTAAAGGTACTGACGAGTGGCTTAGAGCAATTGCAAAACTTGTAAACAAGGTTGATGAGACTGAAGCATACATAAAGTCAGAGCATGAGAGAGTTCTGCCTGCAATTGAAAAATTAAGGGAGAAATTTAAAGGCGTCAAAGGCTTTGTAATGACGGGGTCTGCTTATGCTCATGGTCTTATCACTGTTTTACGTGAGCTTGGAATTGAAGTCCAGGGTTCAATCGTGTTCCACCATGATCCTATTTATGATGGCGCAGGCTCTCATCAGGATACATTAAAAGAACTCGTTGAGACTTACGGCGATATTCCTAACTACACAGTAAGCAAGACTGAAGCCTATCAGCTTACCAATATCTTCAGGAGGATTGATAAACCTGACTTTGTGATCATCCGTCACCAGGGACTAGCTCCTGAGGCGGCAAAGCTTGGTATCCCAGCTCTTGCAATGGGTGATGAGCATATCCCTGTAGGCTATGACGGCATCATCAGAACAGGTGAAATCATTTTAAACATCATGGCAAGAAAGAAGTTCAACAAGGTACTGCAGAAGCATGTACCGGTACCTTATACAGACTGGTGGATAGCACAGGAAGATCCGTTCTTGCTTGCTAACAACCCTAAGATTTTAGAGTCTGTTGTGCCACTTGAAAAAACATCATCTTTTGAGGAAGAGGAATATTAAATGGCAGAAAAACAACCAAGTTCATGCATTGTTCATAACCATTATGGCTGCACTGTAGGCGCAGCATACACAGTAGCTGCAATTAAAGGCGCTGTTCCTATTGCAAACTGTGGCCCTGGCTGCATGTACAAGCAGTTCTTCTTTTTAAGTTTTGACAATGGCTTTCAGGGTACATCTGGTGTAAGCGGTGGCAATATTCCAAGTGCCAATGTAGGTGAAAACGACATTGTATTTGGCGGTGCCAAAAAGCTTGATGACTTAATCAGGGCATCTTTAGGTGTTGTAAAAGGTGATCTCTTTGTTGTGCTTACAGGATGTTCTGGTGAGCTTGTAGGTGATGACATAGGCTCCGTGGTCAGAAAATATCAGAAAAACGGTTATCCTGTAGTCTTTGCTGATACTGGCGGTTTTAAAGGAACCAATCTTGATGGTCACGAAATTGTGGTAAAGGCCATAATCGATCAGTACGTCGGCGATTACTCAGGGGAGAAGACTAAAGGTCTTGTCAATCTCTGGCTTGAAACTCCTTATTTCTCTCAGAACTGGAGAGGGGATTATCTTGAAATCGTAAGACTATTAAGGGGCTCTGGTTTTAAGGTAAATGTTCTTTTCGGTCCTGAAAGTGGAGGTGCCAAGGAGTGGAAAGATATTCCAAAGGCTGATTTCAATCTTCTAATTTCAACTTGGAACGGTCTTAAGATAGTCAAACACCTTGAGAAGAAGTATTCACAGCGCTATCTGCATATTCCAGAGCTCCCAATTGGCGAGGAAGCTACCACAGCCTTTTTACGTAAGGTTGTTGAATTTGCAGGTATTGATAAGACTCAGTCAGAGGAACTTATAAAAAGAGAATCTAACCTGTATTACTACTTTTTAGAGCATTTCTCTAACTTCTTCTCAGAATACTGGTACGGTCTACCTGCCAAGTTTGCTGTAGTTGGTAATTCAACCGAAGTTTTAAGCTACAGTAAGTTTTTAGCAGATCAGATTGGTCTTATTCCTGTAAAACAGATCATTGTTGATAACCCTCCAGAGAATTTAAGAACTGAAATTAGTTCTCACTTTAAAGAGTTATCAGAAGGAGTAAGTGCTGATGTTAGCTTCATAGAAGATGGACATCTTGTGGAAGAATCCTTAAGAAACACTGATTTTGGTGCTGGTGTTCCACTTATTCTTGGCAGTACCTGGGAAAGTGATGTGGCAAGAGAGAAGAAAGCTCTGCTTATTGAAGTCTCTCCTCCATCAACGGAGACATTGGTTATCACCAGGAGCTTTGCTGGATACAGAGGTGCTTTGAATTTTATTGAAAGGATCTACTCACAGGCCGTGGGTGGCAAATAACATAATAAAAAATCAAGAGGAAAAATCATGACTATAAGACAGATTGCGATTTATGGAAAAGGCGGTATTGGAAAATCTACAACAACTCAGAATCTGACCGCAGGTCTTGCTGAAAGAGGCAATAGAGTGATGGTTGTAGGTTGTGATCCAAAGGCTGATTCAACAAGACTTTTACTTGGCGGTCTTGCCCAGAAAACAGTGCTAGATACCCTAAGAGATATAGGTGAGGATATAGAACTTGGTGATATCCTAAAAGAGGGATTTAAAGGCACAAGGTGTGTTGAGTCAGGTGGTCCAGAGCCTGGTGTTGGCTGTGCCGGCCGAGGCATTATCACCGCAATCAATCAGCTTGAAAGATTAGGTGCTTATACAGACGATCTTGATTATGTGTTTTACGACGTTCTAGGTGACGTGGTCTGCGGTGGTTTTGCTATGCCTATAAGAGAGGGTAAGGCCAAAGAAATCTATATCGTGGCATCAGGCGAGATGATGGCTCTGTATGCAGCGAACAACATTTCAAAAGGTATTGCAAGATATGCAAGAGCAGGTGGCGTAAGATTAGGAGGTATTATCTGCAACAGCCGTAAGGTTGATCGTGAATATGAACTTGTTGAGGCCTTTGCTAAGGAGCTTGGCACTCAGCTTATCCAGTTTGTTCCAAGAGATAATGAGGTTCAAAGAGCCGAGATAAGACGCAAGACTGTAATTGAGCATCATCCAGATGTTCCTCAGGCTGATGTTTATAGAGAGCTTGCTAAAAAGATTGAGGAGAATGAGAGTTTTGTTATTCCAAAACCTCTTACTCAGGACAGGCTTGAAGAGATCCTTCTTGAATACGGCTTAATGGATATTTAATTTCTGTGATATGAAAAAAATGACATAGGAGACAAAGTGGGCTGGCAGCTTCTGCCAGCTCACTTTCTTGTACTATAAGCTTTATATATTTTTTTTAGGCAGTTTTGTCTTATCTTCTATAAATATAGAAAAATGTGATGTGAAAAAAATTATAGTCAATTTATAGTTAAAAATGTGACTTATATCAAAAAGATATTATATCTGACATGTTAGTTATATATAATAATTTTACCTAAATCTTCCAATCACCCCTTTTACTTAGGCAAATAATTTGGTTATAATGCCATCAAACAATGTGATGTTGATCACTTTTGGTTTGTTTAGCTTATTTTGATTTAAATGCAGATCTTAAAACCCTTTTTATACGCTTTATCAGCAGTAGTCCTTTGCGTGCCACTTGTTATTGTTATCTGCGAGGGCGAAGATGCCAACCGCAGTGTACATTCGAGAAATGAAAGCAATGTTATTGCATCAGCATGTGATGATGGCGATATCGACAGCTGCCTCAAGGCAAGAGACAGAGCTCTTGTCAATGAGAACTATGAAAAGGCATTCTCATACATGAAGACCTTATGCGAACGCTATAAGGATGCAGATTCATGCTTTAAAACATATGAGACCTTCTTTGCTATGCAGAGAAGAATCGATCAGAAGAATACAGTTGCAAGTGTGACCTTATATGAGGTTCTCTATTACCTAGATATCGGCTGTCAGCTCAATAACTATGATTCATGTCTTAGAGCTGCAAGGATCTACGAGTATGGGGTAAAGCCAGGCCACTCTCAGGCACTTTACGGTTACAACATCGCTTACGATGCTCAGGAAGCTAAGCGATACTACAAAAAAGTCTGTCAGTCAGTTTCAGAGTCTGCCTATGAGGCCTGCTCAAAGGTTGTAGAACTCTCTAACAAGAGCAGAAATATTACTTATACAAATAAGAAGTCTGCAGACAGGTAAAAGGTTACTTATTCATATTTTTCCCATAAATCACTTATGTTGAGTAGGAATGCTAGAAAATAGTATTCCTATTTTTTTTATCCTGTGAGCTCAAGGCGAGGAGAGTTCAGATGAAAAACGGAAGCATTAAAAAGCTTCCGTTTACTGTTTGGATTAGTCTTGATGGTGGAGAAGGTGTCCCATTCTCTTTTCTTTAGTGTCGAGGTAGCCCTCATTAAAGGTGTTGCGACCGTATTCTAAAGGTCTTCTTTCAACAACTGTAATGCCGTGCTGAGTGATATCCTCGATTTTGGCTGGGTTGTTTGTCATCAGGATAACCTTTTCAAAACCCATGTTACGCATCATCTGAGCGCATGCTTCATATTTTCTTGCATCAGCAGGAAAGCCTAACTGCACATTGGCATCAACAGTATCTGCTCCATTGTCCTGAAGCTTATAGGCTCTTATCTTGTTGAAAAGACCTATGCCACGACCTTCCTGTCTCATATACAGCAAAGCTCCGCGACCTTCATTCACAATTTCCTTGAGTGCAGCTTCAAGCTGGAATCCGCAGTCACAGCGCAGAGAACCAAAAACATCACCTGTAAGACATTCTGAATGTATTCTGCATAAAACAGGATCACCATTGCTTAAATCACCAAGAAAAATTACAGCGTGATCTAAAAAATCGTTTTCCTTAAAAACGGTTATATTAAAAAGCCCGTATTTAGTAGGCAGAAGGGCAATTGGTCCCTGAATAAGTTTTGTAGTCAACTTGAGTGTCCCTGAAAGACTTATTTGTGATAATTAGAATATTTTAACATAGGCATGTATTTATTTGAAGATAAACAAAATCACCAATATCTTTTTAAAGTTCAATAAGACCGATTGACTTGGCGATTAAGATCATTTTTCACCTTTTTCTTCATCATTTTTAACAAGTGGTGAAACTTTTTTGCATAAAGCATAAAAAAGCCTTTTTTCTTATACTTTTTTTGTTATAATTGCTCGATTAAAAATAAGGAATACAAACATATGTCAGACGCTATTGTAATTGCTGTTGATGGACCAAGCGGTGCAGGCAAAGGTGAGTTATGCCGCAGACTAGCACAGGCTTTAGATTTTGATTTATTAGATTCAGGTGCCATATACAGAGTATTAGGATACGCTGTACATAAAGCAGGTCTTGCTCTTTTTGATGAAGATTCTGTAGTTCAGGAAGCCAAGCTTATGAACCTGTCTTTTGAGTGCATGGACGATGGTGTTCATGTTCTTTTAGGTGGAGAGGACGTATCAAAGAGTATCCGTACTGAAGAGGCTGGAAACAACGCATCAAAGGTTGCAGCTTATCCATCAGTTAGACAGGCTCTCCTGCAGCGTCAGAGAGAGTTTTTAAAGGAACCTGGTCTTGTGGCTGATGGCCGCGATATGGGTACTGTTGTATTCCCAAAAGCACAGGTAAAGATTTTTCTAGATGCAAGTGCAGAAGTTAGAGCCAATCGCCGTGTGCTGCAGCTTAAGGCTGCAGGCAAGAGTGCAGATTATGAGACAGTACTTGCAGAGATCAAAGAGCGTGACGACAGAGACCGTAACCGTCCAGTAGCACCTCTAAAGCCAGCTGATGATGCAATGATCCTTGATTCATCAGAGCTGAGTATTGAAGAAGTATTCCGTAAAGCGGCAGATTATATTCAGCAGAAAACTGGCATCAGGATCTAAGTTTTTTTTTTGTCGTGCTGTCATGGATGATGGCACTTTTTTACAACTCCCCACAAGCATGATGCTTCGGGGCTTATAGGAAATCCTTTTAATGGAATCATTTGCACAACTTTTCGAAGAGTCCTTACAGAATGTTGAAACCCGTCCAGGTTCAATGGTTAAAGGTACTGTAGTTAAAATCGACAACGGCTTTGTTATTGTTGATACCGGCTTAAAGTCAGAATCAGCAATTCCACAGGAGCAGTTCTTAAGCGCTACCGGCGAGCTTGAAGTTCAGCTTGGTGACGTTGTAGACGTAGCTTTAGAGTCAGTTGAGTCTGGTGACGGTGAGACTCAGGTCTCTCGCGAAAAGGCAAAGCGTAACGAAGCTTGGGTTAAACTTGAAGATGCATTCAACAAGCAGGAAACTGTTGTTGGTGTTATCGATGGCAAGGTTAAGGGTGGCTTTACCGTTCAGTTAGGCGGTATCCGCGCATTCCTCCCAGGTTCACTTGTTGATGTACGTCCAGTACGTGACACTGCCCACATCGAAGGCAAAGAGCAGCAGTTCAAGGTTATCAAGCTTGACCAGAAGCGCAACAATGTTGTTGTTTCACGTCGCGCTGTAATCGAGACTGAGAGCTCAGCTGATCGTGAGAGCGTATTAGCTAACCTGGCAGAAGGCCAGACCGTTAAGGGTATCGTTAAGAACCTTACCGATTACGGTGCTTTCGTTGATTTAGGTGGCGTAGACGGTCTTCTCCACATCACTGACATGGCTTGGAAGCGTGTTAAGCACCCTTCAGAGATCGTTCAGGTTGGTCAGGAAGTTACCGTTAAGGTTCTCAAGTTCGACCGCGATCGTTCACGCGTTTCTTTAGGTCTCAAGCAGTTAGGTGAAGATCCATGGGCAAACATTGCTGCTCGCTTCCCAGTTGGCGCTGAGATCGAAGGCAAGGTTACCAACTTAACCGATTATGGCTGCTTCGTTGAGATTTCTGACGGCGTAGAAGGCTTAGTACACGTTTCAGAGATGGATTGGACCAACAAGAACATCCACCCATCTAAGATCGTATCTGTAGGCGACAGCGTTAAGGTTAAGGTTTTAGAGCTTGATGAAGAGCGTCGTCGCATTTCATTAGGTCTCAAGCAGTGCAAGGCTAACCCATGGGTTGAATTCGCTGAGTCACATTCTAAGGGTGAGAAGGTTACCGGTAAGATCAAGTCAATCACTGATTTCGGTATCTTCATCGGCTTAGATGGCGGCATCGATGGTCTTGTTCACTTATCAGACATCTCTTGGCAGCAGGCAGGTGAAGAAGCTGTTCGCAACTTCAAGAAGGGTGACGAAATCACCGCTATCGTTCTCCAGGTAGACCCAGAGCGTGAGCGCATTTCTTTAGGCTTAAAGCAGATCTCAGAAGATCCATTTGCTGATTACGTTGCAGCTCACCGCAAGGGCTCAGTTGTAACCGGTAAGATCGTTGCAGTTGACGCTCGTGGCGTAACTGTTGAGCTTGCTGAAGGCATCACCGGCTACATCAAGGCTGCAGATCTGTCACGTGACCGCGTTGACGATGCTACCACCGTTGCTAAGGAAGGCGACGAGATCGAGGCTAAGTTCGTAAACGTTGATCGCAAGACCCGTCAGATCACTCTGTCAGTTCGCGCTAAGGACGAGGCTGAAGAGAAGGAAGCTTTAGAGTCTATCAATCAGAAGGCTCAGGAGCAGACTGGTGCTACTGCAATGGAAGCTGCATTCGCAGCTGCTAAGAAGCAGTAATCAGTTACTCTGATACTAAAAGCCCCGCTTCGGCGGGGTTTTTATTTGGGGGAGATTTTTGTTGAAGCTACTCACTTAATATAACATTATTCATATTGGTAAGATCCTTTCTCATACCGTTACAGAAGTTCCTTTATAAGTTCTTTTAAGCCTTAAAAAATACTCAAAGTCTCTGAAGGCATTAGTTCTTCTATTCTTACCTGAGCATTTTCTGTTTTATAGTATTAAGCTCTTATGGCGCCTTTGATTACAGCTCCTGTTTTTGAGTAGTTGTAAAACTTGACATTTCTGTTTTTTTCAATTTCATCTTCAAGATACTGTCTGTAGAGACTGAAATTTCTAACTGTATTTTGAAGTCTGCCATCGTTGCACATTACCTGAAGTTTGTTTGAAATCTCAGGGATAGCATTGACATCTGCTGCGTGCGATGAATTTCCAAGGTAGGCAAAGTCACAGCCAAGGAGGTGAATTTTGCTACATCCTGATTTGAGTGCAATTGCAACCGCCTCATTTAAAACTGAACCGTGATACACAATGAAATCAGCATGCTTTTTATCAAGGTGTTTTACATATTTTATATCACGCTCTTTATAGATGAAGCGTTTTTTGCCTTTAAAGTCTGTTATCAGATCATATTCAGAATGAGCTGAATAGATTAGAAAACAGTTTTTAAGATCATCAATATCAGTAAAGAGTACGTTTTTTAAGTGGCGATAAACAATCGCGTCGGTAGAGAGAATAATATCAGGGAGCAGATTTTGTTCCCTTAAAAATTTCAACGCAGTGTCGCAGGCAATATGAGTATATCCTTTTGCTTTGAGTTCTCTTAGTTTATCAACACTATGTTCAAGTGAAGGGCCTGATGCTGTGATTATCACATTATCTGTAAGGCCCTCAAGATCGCTATCATGAAGAGGTATTTCAGTTTTAAGCAGTTCTACATTCTTTTTTAGATTCTCTGCATGCAGAGTTAATACATTGTTTGTAAAAGATGTATTAGCGAAATCATCATCAAGTCTTGAGATAAGTCTTGCCTTGAGATTGCCGAATACCTCTGGCTGCAGATAAAGCTCTGGAGTACAGATTACAGAGTTTAATATAGGATCTTTGAAATTCTCTGGAATTATGAACTCAACTTTATCTGATAAAAGAGTATGAATTTCGTCATCAATTGATAAAAGCAGATAGAAAAGGGCAGGGTTTAATAAAACAACCTTAATTTTAGTCTTGGGACTAGTTTTATGAATGTATCTAATCTCATCGCCAAGACCGAAGCCTAACAGGTATACATCCCTTTTTAAATCAAGTTTTCTGCATTTGAACTTGGATAGCCCCTCTCTGTCATGATGAGATGTCAGCTGTCTGCCGTTAACCTTTAATGTGGTGCAGCGCCCCTCATCAAGTTCTAATTCCATCTTCACACTTTTTTTTGACTGCTCGTAATATCTAGTGAGAGTTTTTAATAAATCAGGATAGATGAAGTTTAGTTTAGCGATATTGGTAGCAAAAATCGGGTTGTTCATGTTCTGATCCGCAAGCTTTTCTTCTGAATGTAACACAAAAAAAGAAGTCAGCTGTCATATTTTTAGTAAATTTTATGATTAACTATTAACTTTTTTCTTAATTATCATAGAGAAATTTAAAAAAGTTGCTATATTATAAATAGTTGCTATGCTAATTGTCGCAAGGAGGATGTGTTCCATGACACGTGCCGAATTAATCGAATTGTTAACAAAACGCTTTCCATCACAGTCACCATATACAGTTGATAATGCAGTAAGAGAAATCTTTGAGGTCATGATAGAGACTCTTTCAGCAGGTGATCGTATTGAGATCAGAGGGTTTGGCAGTTTTGAAGTTCGTATACATGAACCTCGAATAGCACACAATCCTAAGACTGGCGAGCAGGTTAATTTGGGAAGACGTCGCGTAGTTCACTTTAAGCCTGGCGTTGAGCTTCGAAATAAAGTCAACTGCGTAAAGGCGCAGTAAGGCTTAGGCATCTGAAAATATAAAAGGCGTAGCATTACAGTTTATTTTTGTATGCTGCGCTTTGTGTTATTATAGAGATGCTGAATTATTAAGGACCGTCCATGCTGAAGTTCTGGTTATATTTTTTTGTTTTAATTTTTCTGGTAATTGTTGGTCTTGCCATTGGTGCGGCTAATGATTCCATAGTATCTTTTGATTTTTTAGTAGCCAAAAAAGAAGTTTCAATTGCAACTGTTCTGGTTGCGGGCATAGTATTTGGTTTTATCTTAGGTATCTACTCCTGTTTACTGCTGTGTCTGAAACTGTGGTTCAAAGCCCGAGTCAAGGATTCTGCGGTTAAGAAACTGCGCAAACAGAACAACGAATTAAAGCAGCATCCTGAATCATAATGTTTGAGCTCTTATTCCTTTTACTTCCGATTGCGGCTGTCTATGGTTACTACATGGGCAGGCTTTCTATTCGTCAGACAAAGAATGAGCGTAAGAATAAAAGTGATTCAGCTTATCTCAAAGGTTTTGATTACCTTTTAAATCACAAAAAGGACAAGGCTGTTGATAAATTTATTGCTTATATCAACAGTAAAGATGAAAAAACCTTTGATTCCTCACTTGCTCTTGCAAATCTTTTCAGACAGAGAGGTGAAGTTGACAGAGCCATCAGCGTGCATGAGCAGATGATTGCTGATACCACTCTCACAGAACAGGAAGTGCAGCTAGCCAAGCTCGAGCTTTCAAAGGATTTCTACAAGGCAGGTCTTTTAGACAGATGTGAAAACATCTTATCAGAGCTCGTTGATATTCCGTTGCAGCGAGCAGACGCTTCTCGTCTTTTAATCAAGGTCTATGAAAAAGAGCTCGATTTTGCCAAAGCAATTGAAATTGCCAACAAGTTCTCTGATGTTCTGACAGAAAGAGATCTCTCAACTATCTCTCAATACCATTGTGAACTGGCAAGAAGCTACACATTAAAGGGAGACAGAAAAAGTGCTGTCTCATATCTTAAAAAAGCGATTTCAGTTTATGACAAGTCAGTAAGAGCTCGTCTTGATCTTGCTGATTTATATATAAGTGACGGTCAGCTTGATGAAGCATATCAGCTAATCAAGAGCGTATCAGTTTTAAGACCTGACTATGGTCTTTTATGTCTTGATAAGATTAAAAAGAGTTTTCCTAATACTCTTGATCCAAAGTATCGCTATTCTCTTGAAGATCTTGTGCACAGAACAGGTTCAACAGAGGCTCAGGTTGAGCTTGTAAAGACTGTTGAGCAGACATCTGGTACTGATGATGCCATAGCTTTGATTGATTCTTACTTAAAGCTTAATACCAATTTAAAACTGTTCTCAGAGTTTTTGGAACTTAAAAGTCATAAGAACAGTGCCAATGCTGACTCTCTGATTGCCATCAGGGAGCTTATTGATGATCGTCTCACTAAAAGTAACAAGTATGTCTGCCCAAATTGCGGTTTTGAAAGTCAGACTCTGTTCTGGCAGTGTCCTTCCTGCAGAAAGTGGGAGAGCCTAAAACCAAAGATAGGTATAGATGGAGATTAAAAAATGGTTAAGAAAGTGACTGAAGAATCACGCGTCATTGTGGCTCTTGATTATGATGACGAGAACAAAGCCTTAGATTTTGTATCCAAGGTAACTCCAGATTTATGTGCCCTAAAAGTTGGTAATGAGCTTTTTACAACCGCAGGTCCTCAGTTTGTGAAAAAACTTGTAGACAAGGGCTTTAGGGTATTTTTGGATCTCAAATACCATGATATCCCAAATACCGTGGCAAGAGCTGTAGAAGCTGCTGCCCGTCTTGGTGTATGGATGGTTAATCTGCATGCATCAGGTGGCGCTGTAATGATGAAGGCTGCTGTTGATGCTTTAGCTAAGTTTGAAAAAAAGCCTCTTTTAATCGGTGTTACCGTATTAACTTCAATGGATAAGCTACAGTTAAATGCTGTTGGTGTTCTCTCTGAGCCAAGAACTCAGGTCTTAGAGCTAGCTAAGCTTGTAAAGGAAAACGCTTTAGATGGCGTTGTCTGCTCGGGTCAGGAAGTATCTTTAATCAAGCAGTACATTGGAGTGCCTTTTGTCTGTGTAACTCCAGGAATAAGACCTGAAGGTTCAGCAACAGGAGATCAGAAGCGCATTGTAACCCCAAAGATGGCCGTAGATGCCGGTTCTGATTATCTTGTGATTGGAAGACCTATTACACAGAGTGAAGATCCAGTGGCAACTCTAAAAGAGATCTTAAAGTCTATAGCCTAGTTTTGCCTAATTCTATTCCTGAAAGTCTTCCATTAGGAAGGCTTTCTTGTCTGTAATGCCGTCACGCTGCATTACTTCCATCATCCCTTTAGGAATTTTTCCCTGTCCAGACCAGTAACAGAGAGTGCCATCAGTTGCAACATAAGCATATTTAGGCTTCATCTTGGCTCTTGGCTTTTTGTTTCTTAATGCTCTTAGAGCGTTTAAATCCTCAACTGTAAGTGAAAGATTGTCAAGTTTATCAAGCATCTCCGCAATTGCCTGCTCTTTTTCTATCTTCTGTCTTAAAATTTCAGACTCTTTTGCTTTGACTTCAATACACAGGGATTTGAGCTTTTCTATGATCTCTGTCAATTCATCAGAAGATGCACCTTTAAAGAATGCTTTGAAATTTCTTGAATTTTTAAGATAGTTGTAATCAGACATGTTTTGCCTCAGAACAGTTGTGATAATATTATTATATCAGACAAGATAATACAGGATGTTTATGAAGATCATTGTATTAAGACACGGCGATGCCGAATTTAGGGATGGTGACAGATATCTCTCTAAAAAAGGAGAAGAGGAGGTTAACAGCTCCGCTGATACCATATTGTCGTTATACACACCTGATCTGTGTCTTTCATCGCCAAAGGCAAGAGCAATGCAGACAGCCTCTATTGTGCTTGGCAAAATGGGCAGAAAATTAAATCCTGTGATCCTTCCAGAGCTTACCCCATCAGGCGATCCTAAAAGCGTTGTGTCCTACATTGATTATCAGGCAAAAGAAAATTCCGTGATCCTTGTAGTGTCTCATCTGCCACTAGTTGAACTTCTGTGTTATGAGTTAAACGGCAGGTTTAACATGCCGCCATCATTTTCAACTGCCTGCGCTTTATCTCTTGATTATGACGGTGTAAGAGGAAAATATCGTCATTTCATATGTCCTGCAAGGGATTTGCTAACATTCTAATGTGACTATTGTCATGGTTATTCTTCACAAAATGCTTTTGTGTTGAGCTCTTGGCGTCTGCTTCCATACCAAAGGTTCAATTTTATTTAAAATAATTCACATAACTGATAAAAGTCCTGATTTTCTAACAAAATAGCCCTTTAAATCACAGGATTTTTTCAATTTTTCCACTAAAATTTAACCCGTTGAATATATAAATATATAACTAAATTTCAATTTGAAAATTTTTACAAAAATCGAATAAAACACAACGGGACGATATAAATGCGAGTTTTTAAAAAATACGCACCAAAACAGATTGCTAATTATGTAGTTGCTTTTTTCAAAGGTCAGTTTTCTATTGAAGGCGCTGGTACCTTTACCTTTGACTGCGGTCGTGTGATTGCAACAGTCAAGATGGATGAGGAGTCAGTCAAGATCTGCCGTGAGATCAATGAATTTGCAGGCAACATGTCACATCGCATAGGCGATGAGCGTTACGTCTGATAATCTTTATTAACGTTATAACCTAAACTCCGCAGATCATAGTTACTAATCTTTGATCTGTTTCTTCGGAAA